>DBKW01000063.1 GCA_002298665.1 Verrucomicrobia bacterium UBA740
CGTCCGTCCCGGTTGTCCCGTAGCCTTCCTCTCCGCGCGAGATATACAAATTTCTTCACGCGGAGAATGAAGGCTCTATTGAAACTTCAGCCAGACGCGCAGGAGTTCGCTCACGCTCCAGGCTTGGGCGGTGCAGCCCTTTTGCGCGTGGGGCGCGTCGCCGTCCGCGATTTCGCTCATGTGGCAGAGGCAGCCGGCGTTCAGGTTTTCGACGGCCGAGGCCAGGATCTGGCGCGCCTCTTCCCGTGTGGACAGGCCGGTCGCCACGCGCGCTTCGGCATACTGGGGGAAGGGCCACGCCCAGACGGTGCCGTTGTGGTAGGCGGGCTTGCGCCGGGTATCCTCGTCGCCGGCGTACGTTCCCTTGTAGAGCGGGTTGCCCGCCTCCAGCGAACGCATGCCGCCCGGCACGAGCAGCTCTTCGGTCTGCCACACGATCTTGGGGTCGTTCACGATGCCCAGCGTCACGAGAAAGAGGACGTTGGGACGCACGGTCTTCTCGGGCACGGCGCGCGCGGCGCTTTCCCGCTGCGGCGCGGCCAGGCAGTCCCAATAGCCGCCCTCGGGGCGCGCGAAGTATTTCAGGACCGCGTCGCGCGCCTTCTGCGCCAACGCCGTCTCGCCGACGAACTTGAGCGCCGAAATCCACAGCGCCTGGATCTCGATCGGATAGCCCACGCGCGGCGTGCAGGCCGGATAGTTGGTGTCCATCCACGTGAAGTGGGACGGGCTCCAGACGAGGCCGCTCGCCGGGTCCATGTGGATGCCGTTGGCGGTGCCGGCCTTGTAGTGCGCGACGATGTCGAGGCAGGTTTTGCGCAGTTCGGCGAGCGCGGGGCCGTGCGCCTGTTCCGCGCATGCGGCCAGTTCGCGGACGCACTGGACGAAAAAGAGCGGCGCGTCGCTCGTGTCGCGGTTGCCGGCGGTCTGGCCGTAGATGATGTTCGGGAGCGTGCCTTTTTCCTCGAACGCGGCGAAGGCGCGCAAAATCGCCAGCGCGTCCGTCCACATGCCCGCGGCGATCATGCCGCGCATGAAGATGAAGGTGTCGCGGCCCCAGTCCAGGAACCAGGGGTAGCCGGCGATCACGGTCTTGAGGTCGTCGCGCTTGACGATGAAAAGCTCCATCGCCCGGCGCAGGGCGGGCTCGAGCGGCAGGAGGCCCGACGGCTCGTACGAGGCCGCGCCCCAGCGCAAAGGCTGCGCGCCGCGCACGGGGCCCGTGCCCGTGACTTCGCCGACCAGCGCGACGCTTTCGCCCGCGGCGAGGTCCGCCGAAATCCAGCCGGGACTGAAGACGTCGCCGGCGCCGTCCTGTCCGCGCGCGGCTTCTTCCGCATGCGGGACGTTGTAGGTCCACTGGGGTTCGTGGTGGTAGACGCCGCCTTCGACGGAAAGCGCCAGCGTCGCCTCGTAGGGATGGAAATCGACGCCGTTCTCCGTCACGGTGCAGGACGCGGGGAACAGCGTTTCGGGCCCCGTATACGCCTTCGTCGTCGCGTGGAAACTGCGCCACTCGAGGTCCGGACGGAACACGAGGCGCACGCGCCCGGCGACATCGTCCGGCGCGGCGGCGAGACGCGCGACCTTGAGGCGCGCGGCGTTGAAGCCCTGGGCGAGCGCCAGCTCGAAGTCCAAGTCAACCGTCTTGCCCATGCCGCAGGGGACGCGGAACCGCCAACGCGCCACGCGGCCCTCGGGGTCCGCATCGAACCGCGTCAGGCAGCAGGCGTCCACTTCGCGCACGTAGCCTTCGTGCTGCACCCAGCAGCGCGTGCGCGTCCACACGTTCAGCCGATCGGAGGGGCAGTTCGCGTCCGGATTGGCGGCGAGAAACGCGTCGTACTGACTGGCGATCTCGCCCCAGCCCAGGCGGACTTGCGCGGCGGCGCCCGCGCCGTTCGAGAGGATGGTGCGCATGAGCGGCGCTGTGCGCACCGCCTCCCCCGACAGGGCGGTCCGGACCCGTGCGGCGTCCCCGGGCGGGGGGATAAGCAGAAGCGAGGCCGTGCGCCGCGTTTCGCGCGCGTCGAAGACGGTGAAGTCGACCGTCAGCGCCCGGCAGGCCGTGCCGTCGCCCGCGTAGGGCGGCACGACGACGACCGCGGCATATGTTTTCGCCACGGGGTCGACGCCGGACCGGAAAGCCACAAGCGTCTCGCCCGTGCGCGGGTCCACCAGGGCGCCGCGGAAAGGCGCCGGGGCCGTGAAGGCGAGCGTGCCCGCGGCGGTCGCCACGACTTCGCGCCGCGTATCGTGCGGATAGCTCCAATGGAAGTCCGCCGCGGCGGAGGAGGGACCGGGGAGGTGCGGCGCGGAAGGGTCCGTCGCGCCGCACGCGCGCAGGAAGAGCACCTCGCCGGGAGCCAAACGGACCGGATGTGCGGTATCCACCCGGCGCCCCGTGAGCAGATCGTCCGCTTTGGGCGCGGGGAAGCGGGAGTGGTCCCAATCGACAAGCGTGCCTTCGTCGCAGTCCAGGTTGGCGAGCACGAGATAGTCGCTTCCGCGCACGACGGCGAGGGTGTTGCCCGCGCCGCGCGTGATCAGCGTGAGGGGCACGTCGCCGGCGAAGGCGGGGTTCGTCGCGAGCAGCGTGTTCAGGCGCGCGATAAGGTCCACCATGTTGTCCGCGGCGTCCCAGTTCAGGCCGTTCTTGCGGTGCACGTCGATTTTCTCGGTGCAGTACCACTCGACGCCGTTCGCGATGCCCCACGCGCCCTGCGCGCTCAAAAGGGCCGCGAGCTGGACGCGCAAACGCGCGTAGACGGCGCCCTTCTTCGCGAGGCGGTCGTTGTCGTGCGTCTCGGCGAAGTGGACAAGCGTGCCGAACTTCTCGCTGCGCGCGAGCGCGCCGGGCAGGTAGGCTTCGAACTGCCGCCGGTCGTAGGTCTGGAAGAGTTCCGAATACGCCCAGTCGAGCCCGCTCTCGGCGAGGAGGCGGTCCGTCACGGCGAGATCGCCCCCGAGGCCTTCCAGCATGAAGACGGTGTCGGGATATTCCTCGCGGACGCGCGCGACAATGTAGGACCACGTTTCGGCGGGGATCATGTAACCCGCGTCGCAGCGGAAGCCGTCCACGCCCAGGCGGCACCAGAAGAGGAACACGTCGGCCATGTAGGCGCGCAGTTCGGGGTGGGCGTAGTCCAGCTCGACGAGGTCCGCCCAGACGACGCCCCAGGCGCCGGGCGAGACGAACGTCCCGTCGGGCTTGCGGTTGAACCACTCGGGATGGTGGATCTGGAGCGTGGACGCCCAGCCGGTGTGGTTGGCGGGCAGGTCGACGAGGAAAAGTCCGCCGCGGGCGTGCACCGCGTCGATGAGCTCGCGGAACTGGTCGAGGGGGGTCGTGCGCGTGTCGAACTCCGCCATGGCCGGGTCGACGGACCGGAAATCGAGCGCGGCGAAGGGGCTGCCGTACTCGCCCATGACCGCGTAGGTCGTCGGCACGGGGAACGGCGGAAGCGTCTGAATGCAGCGGAAGCCCATCTTGTCCATGATATGGGGCAGGCGGCGCACGATTTCGCGGAAGGAGCCGAACTGGCGCGGGAAGACGGTGTAGATGGAGTTGTTGGCGCGCGTCGCGTCGCTTTCGACCTTGACGTGGATGTTCTCGCCGTCGGGCCACTCGGGGATTTCGCTCCCGGCCGGGAAAAAGCACGCCTTGCCGCTGAAAATGCCGACCTCGTCGAGCGGGATGTCCGCCGTGAAGACGCCGGGGGCCGTTTCCTGGAGCGGGATGTCGGACCAGGCGCGGGCCAGCGGGGTTTCGCCGCGCTCGGTTTCGGCGATGATCTCCTGGCGCTGGATCTTGGCGTGGCCGATGTTCGTGCGGAAGACCGCGCGCCCTTCCCGCGGCGGGCTGACTTCCAGCTTCACGGCAAGCGTGTCGCCCCGCCACTTCAACAGGTAATCGCGCGGACTAGGTGTTTGCATCATCATAGGTTGCTCGCTTTCTCCCGGTTGCGGGATTTGGGACCTCGCGCTAGCCAACGACAAGTTCCTCGGTTGGATAGCGGACGTAGCGGCGCGTTTCGCGGTCGCCGATCATCAAAACAACGGTCAAAGCGCCGAGACGGCCGATGAACATGGCGACCATGACGACGCCTTTGCCCAGGGGCGAAAGCCGCGCCGTGGTGTCGTCCATGCTCAGGCCCGTCGTCGTCACCGCCGAAACCGTCTCGAAAAGGAGGTTCTCGTAGGGGATGGTCCCGCCGTCCGTCAGCAGAAGCGCCGCGAAAACGAGCACGATGAAGCCCAGAAGCGCCATCATGATGACGATCGATTCGCGCACGATATCCACGGGCACCACGCGGTTCGAGAGGATGGTTTCCGTGTCGCCGCGGCACATGGCCTTGAGCGTGTACAGGAGGACGGCGAACGTCGTGACCTTCAAGCCGCCGGCCGTGGAGCCGGGCGCACCGCCGATGAACATGAGGACCTCGTAGAAAAAGCGCGTCACCGGGCGCAGGGCTTCCGTCGGCGTCACGCTCAGTCCGCAGGTGCGCGGCGTCACGGCCTGGAAAAAGCCGACGTACAGTTTCTCGGGGAGCGGATAATTCGCGAGTACGCCGTGCCACTCCAGGAGGAGGAAGCCCGCCAGACCGGCCAAAAGGAACCAGCCGGTCACGCGCAGCACGACGCGGGTGTGGAGCGAGAGGCGTCCGCGCGTACCCGTCGAGCGGCGCAGGAACTTGAACGTGCACAGATTGAAGACGACCAGGAATCCGATGCCGCCCAGGATCGTCGCGAAGGAAGACGCCAGCAACACGACCGGGTCGGTCGCATAGACGGCCAGGGAATCCGTAAACCGCGACAGTCCCGCATTGCAGAAACTCATGATGGATATGTAGACGCTCTCGAGCGGATCGCGCACGCGCCAATAGATGACGGCCGCGCATGCGCCCTCTATCAGGAATGTGGAGCAGACGGCCCAGGCGACGAGCCCGCGCAATCCCTTGACTTGTTCGACCCCATAGGCGTCCATCAGGGAGAATTCGCGCCCGAGCGACAGGCGGCGCCCCACGGCGATCAGGAAAAAGGTCCCCAGCGTCATCAGCCCGAGGCCGCCGATCTGGACAAGGGCGAGAATCACGATCTGGCCGGCCAGGGAGTACTCCGTGCCGATGTCCACGATACTGAGCCCCGTCACGCAGACGGCCGAGCAGGCGGTGAAAAGCGAGGAGGCGGGGCGCCCCCAGGCTCCGGAGGCCTGCGCCCAGGGGGCGGCCAGCAGAAGCGTGCCCAGGGCGATGAGGAAAACGAACCCCAAGGCGAAAGAAACACGGTTTTTCACGATTCTTCGCGCTTGAAGGAGGCCCGTTCTTTCAGCCAAACCGCCCAAATGGAAAGTTCATAGAGAAGGCAGAGCGGCAAGGCCATGATCAGCTGGCTCATGGGGTCGGGCGGCGTCAGGAACATCGCCACCACAAACGCGAGGACGATGGCCACGCGGCGCTTGGCGCGAAGCCCCGCGCTCGTCACGACGCCGAACCAGCCCAGGATGAAGAGGACAAGCGGCAACTGGAAGACGAGACCGAAAGCGATGATCGTCTTGAGCACGATGGAAACGTAGCCTTCGATGCGGATCGTCTCGACGGGCAACCCCACCCAGTTGTTGATCTGCTGGAAGGCCGAAACGACGATCGGCAGGGTTTTCGCGTAGGCGAGCCCCACGCCGCCGATGAAAAGCACCGTGCCGACGACGAGAAGCGAAAGCAGGATGACCTTCTCGCGCTTCGTGAGCGCCGGGAAGACGAACCGCAAAAGCGCATAGACGAGGAACGGGAAACTGAGCGCCGTGCCGCCCCAGAGCGCGATGCCCATCGCAGTCGAAAAGCCGCTCGTCAGGTCCAGTCCCTGGAGGAGCTTCACGTTTTCCGCCGCCGGACTCTTGAGCCACGTCAAAATCTGCGGCGAGAAAACCGCCGCGACGATGACGCACACCGTCCAGGCGACCGCCCCGAAAACCACCATGTCGCGCAGCGCGAGCAGGTGTTCCAGCAGGGGGCGCGGCGGATCGTTCCGCTCGTCAGGATTGCTGAGAAGCGTCAGGGCCATGGACGTTCGCTCCGCTGGAGGCGGCGGTTTCCGCCGGTTTCGTGGACGTGGCTGGGGCGGGTTTCGGCGTTTCGGGCGCCGGGGGCGGCGGATAGCCCGCCATCCCCGCGTCCCACTGCGCGTTGACCTCGTCCAGACTGCTCCGGACCTCGCCCACCGACTTGTCGATGTCGTTTATCGCGCGCCCGAGGTCGGAATCCATATCCAACAGTTGGCGCTTGAACGTCTCGGCCGCGCGGCGGAATTTCGCGTAGTACTGGCCGAACTTGCGCGCCGTGGCCGGGAGCCGTTTGGGTCCCACGACGACCAGAATAACGGCGAGCAGAACCACCCACTCGCCGAAACCCACGCTGTCGAACAGGAAGGCCAGCGTCATCTACGCGCTTACTTCTTGTAGATCAGGAATTCGTCGCGGCGGTTCTGCGCCCAGACCGCTTCGCCCGTGCCTTCGACGGCCGGATTCTCTTCGCCGCGGCTCACCGTCTTGATGCGCGAATCGGCGATGTCGTTCTGCACGAGATAGTTCTTGGCGATCAACGCGCGGTTTTCGCCGAGCGAAAGGTTGTATTCCGTCGAGCCGCGCTCGTCGCAGTTGCCCTCGATCGTCAGCACGCGGTCGGGGTTGTCCTGCAGGTGCTTGGCGACCGCCTCGATCTTGCCCAGTTCCGAAGGCTGGATCGCCGTCGCGTCGAACGCAAAGTAGACCGGGGCGAATTCGACATCCGTGCAGCGCGTGAAGCCCGCCGCCTCCCAGCTCTTGCCGGCGGCGTCCGTCGCGGCGATATCTTCCAGCGTGCCCGACTCGGCGGCCAAATCATCCAGGACGCCGTTCGAAGCGACGGTATCGCCCGCGCCTTTCGCGCCCTTGGCGGCCTTGTCGTAGCGGCAACCCGTCGCCAGAACCGAAAAAACCGCGCACGTCATGACTATCGTCGAAATTTTCATCTTTGCTCCTTATATTATTGATTCAATAGCAATATGATACAACATTTCGCGCACAAAATCAAGTGCAAATCTCGCTATTTGCGCCTGCGGTGGGTGGATTCGCCCTTTTGCAGGCGTATTTCCCGCTCGCCGAGGATGCCGATTTCGCGGATGCCCGGCGTATCGAGAACGAGCGCGCCCGAGGGCAGGCGCACGAGCTCCCGGCTGGTGGTCGTGTGCCGTCCCTTGCCGCTCCACTCCTGGACCTCGCCCGTGGCCGCCCACTCTTCGCCCGCGAGCGTGTTCAGAAGCGTGGATTTCCCCACCCCCGAGCTCCCGACGAACGCCAGGGTCTGCCCAGGCTGCTCGAGTGCACGGATGGCCGCCAGTCCCTCCCCCGTAAGGCAGGAAATCTCGAAATAGGCGGCGCGGTCCCCAATCGTCTCGCGCAAATCGGCGATAAGCGGCGCGTCTTCCGGCTGGCGCAGATCCGTCTTCGTCAGCACGACCGCGACGCGCGCCGCGCCGACGTCCGCCGCCAATTCGAGGTACCGTGCCACACGCGCCACGGAGAAATTCTCGTTGAGGGACATCATGACGAAGAGCCAGTCGAAGTTCACCGCGAGCGTCTGCGCCTTGCGCCGCGCCGTGGGATCGCGCCGTTCGAATTTCGAGAACCGCGGCAGAAGTTCCGTAATGAGGCTGTCGCCGTGCCGGTTGTGCGCCAGGCGGACGAAATCGCCGGTCATCGGGCGCACCACGCCCTCCTCGCCCCGCACGCCGGTCTCGAGCGATGTGCCGCGCCCCACGATCCGCGCCTTCGTCGCCTTGCCCGCGAACACGCTCTTCTTCGTGCGTGCCAGTATCTCGCCTTCCGCCTCGTTGCAGACGACGTGGTAGTAGTCGCCGTGCGCGCTCACCACGCGCCCAAGCCCCGGTTCCACGGGCCCGCGCCAGCCAAAGGCCTCCAGTCGCGTTTTCATGCCGCCTCCCGAAAAAGAAAGGCACGGCGGATGACCGTGCCTTCGCGTTTCCTGCGCAAACCTCCGCGGTCCGCGCCGGACCTTACCAACGCGTTTCGCGGCGCGCCGGACGCTCCCCGCCGAAGTCGCCGCCACGATCGCCGCGGAAACCGCCGCGTCCGCCACGCGGACCCCTGAAGCCGCCGCGGTCGCCGCCGCGGAAACCGCCGTGGCGCTCTTCGCGCGGACGGGGCTGCGACTCGTTCACGCGCACGGTGCGCCCGTCGAGCTCCTTGCCGTTCATGGCGTCGATGGCCGCCTGGGCCTGCGCCGCATCCGGCATCGTCACGAAGCCGAAGCCCTTGCTGCGGTTCGTCATGCGATCAGTCACCACACGGGCGGCGGTAACTTCGCCAAACTGCGCGAACGCACTTTTCAATCCTTCGTCAGTCGTCGCGTATGCGAGGTTACCAACATAGATTTCCATCTTACTTTTTCCTTCTGTTCTACTCTGACTCTCGCCGGCAAGCACAATGCTTCTCGGACCAAGTTGCAAATATTGTACCAATTTATACGCGCCCCGTCAATGACTTTCGTTCACTTTTCTTCATCCCTTGCCCTGAGAGGCAGCGACTTCGAGTCCGCCGCGCGTCCGCGCCCTGCCCAGACCCGCTCGCGCGTCTTGACGCGCCAATCGCCAGCTTGAGCTTGCCCAGACCCGTCGCACGGACGGCGAGCCTGTTCCGTTCCGTCAACTGGGACAGTGCACCCTATCGCGAGACGCCCGGACAGACCGTTCCGACGGGTGGAGAGCGAAAGCGAAAAAGGAGAAGGAACAGATCGCCGCCTGCGGGCAGCCGGACAATCCGCCGCGAGCCGGGCCGCATCAACGTTCCGGCGCAACGGCATCAACGTTCCGGCGCAACGGGGTGGCCGTTCCGGCGAGACGGCATCCTCCGTCCCGCACGCGGCGGCAAAACGGCGGCGCAATACGACACCGAACTCGCCCAGGCGGAATGAAAAAGCAAATTTTCAGCGAGGTGTCTCACCGCGCTTGCCTTTTGCCGTCTTCCCCGTCAGACCTTCAGTCGCCAGGGGGGGGCCTCTCTATTCCGCGCCGTTGGCCGTGAAGGTGTAGGCCTGGTTCGGTTGCGGCGGCTCGTAGACGTGCGTCGAGCCCTGCACCCACGTGATCTTCTTCGGTCCGGGGATGTTGTTGTAAAGGACGGCCAGCCCGCTCGGCGGGCACACGTAGTCGCCGAGTCCGGCGCGCGGAATGACCGTCAGGCAGGTCTTGGGGATACGCCGCGCCATGTTGACGGGATCGTAGTAGCCGAGCGCCGGCACCCATTCGAGGTGCCAGGCCCCCCGGTTGCGCCCGAGTTCCGTGCCGTCCATGTCGCAACACCAGGTGATGGACGACTCCGCCCGCGTCACGTCCGGATCGAGCGCCGCGGCCCAAATCGTCTGGAGTCCGCCTTGGCTGTCGCCCGAAGCGATGAGATCCTTGCCGTTCCACTCGGGGAGGGACTTCAGATACTGCAGGGCGCGCATCACCCGCAGAGCCATGCCGTTGAAGTAGGC
>DBKW01000049.1 GCA_002298665.1 Verrucomicrobia bacterium UBA740
GGGATTGGCCGTGGAGAACGTGGAGATGCGAGCTGGGGTGCGCGCCTCTTGCGACTAGGGGCGGGGCGATTCTTCTGCCGCGGCGCCTTCCGCAGGGGGCGGGTCGGTGCGAGGCTTGCACCAGGCGTCGATGCCGCGGGCAATCGCCTCGGCCAGATAGCGCCGCCGCTTCACGTTCCAGATGGCGGCCTCTCCCGCGGGGGACGTCACGAAGTCCACTTCCACGAGGCAGCTGGGGATTTGCGGATTGCGCGTCACGGCGAGATTGCCCTCCAAAACGCCCTTGCTGGGCATTTCGCCCTCGAGGGCGTCGTCCAGCGCGGCGGAGATGGCCGCGGCCAGACCCTTGCCGATTCCGTTCCACGCGTAGACCGCCGCGTAGCGCGTGCGCCGCGGATCCCTGTCCAGCGGGGGCGCGTTGTGGTGGATGGAAACGAATGCGTCCGCCTTTTGTTCGTGGGCGATTTTCGGGCGTTCGTAGAGCGGCACGGCGATGTCTTTCTCGCGCGTCAGAACGACGCAGTAGCCATGCGCCTCGAGCGCCTTCTTCACCTCGCGGGCCGTGAGCAGATTGGCGTTCTTTTCGGGGAAGGCGTGGGGACTGAGCGCGCCGGTATCCGTCCCGCCGTGCCCGGGATCGAGGACGAGCGTGATTTCCGCCGCGGGCTTGCCGAAGGGGGGCGGCTGCGGCGCGTCGGCGGCATACGGCAGCTTCGTCCACTTTCGGGGCGGGGCGGGTTTCGCCGCGGGGGCGGCGGACGGCGCGGGCTTCGCGGCGACTTTCACGGTGAGATTCGTCTCGCCCGATTCCGCGCCCTGCCAGACGATGGGGATGACGTTGTTCGTCCCGGGGACGAGCGGCACGACCGTCGCCCAGGCGCCCGTGCGGTAGAGGTCCACGCGCTCGCCGGCGACTGTGACGTTCGTGATGCCGCGGGAGGCCGCGCCGATCACGTAGACGCGGTCCAACGCCGGCAGGCGGCGTCCCGCCTCGGGGAACGCGACCGTCACGGCCGCGAGAAGAAGCGCCCCCGCTATCATCAGGCGAGCGCTTTCACGAGAGCCGCGAAGAAATCGTCATACGACTCGAACGCCGCCAGATCCGGATTGTCCTTGCGGATGGCGTCCGTCGTGCGGAAGAGGAAGCCGGTCTTGGAGGCGCGGATCATCGCCAGGTCGTTGAAGCTGTCGCCCGCGGCGATCGTCTCGCATCCGCAGCTCTGCAGGGCGCGCACGGTCGTCAGCTTGGACTGCGGACAGCGCATGCGGTAGCCGACGATCTTCCCTTCGGGGGAGACTTCGAGCGAATTGCACAGGATCGTGGGCCAGCCGAGCTTCTTCATGAGCGGCGCGGCGAATTCGGCGAACGTGTCGGATATGATGATGACCTGCGTCTTTTCGCGCAGCGCGTCCAGAAACGCCTTGGCGCCCGGCAGGGGGTCGATCGTCGCAATGACTTCCTGGATGCGCGCCAGCCCCAGGCCGTGCTTCTCCAGAAGGTCGAGGCGGTAGCGCATGAGCTTGTCGTAGTCGGGTTCGTCGCGCGTGGTGCGCTTGAATTCCGGGATGCCCGTCGCTTCCGCGAACGCAATCCAGATTTCGGGGACGAGAACGCCTTCGAGATCGAGGCAGACGATATTCATGTGTTGGACTCCTTGTTGATTGAGGGTTTGATCTGTTCTGAAAGGGTACGGGGTCCGCGCGGGGGCGGGAGGGCCCCGAGTTCGACGAGTGCGTCGCCGGCGAGGAAAAGCGAACCGCAGACGAGCACCGGCCCGCGCGTCGCATCGAGCGCGTCGCGGAGCGACGGCAGGGCCTGCGCCACCATGCCCGCCGCGCGCATCTTCCGCGCCGCCTCTTCCGCCGCGAGCGAACGCGGATTGGAGGTCTTCACGGCGAAGGCGCGCGCGACGAACGGCGCCAGGATGCGGAGGACCGTCTCGACGTCCTTGTCGCCGCAAAAGCCCGCCACGAGCTCGAAGCGGACGCCCGGGAACGCGTCATGGAGGGCCTCGGCCAGCGCGTGCGCCGCCGGCGGATTGTGCGCGCCGTCCACGAGGAAGCGTCCGACCCGCTGAAAGCGTCCGGGCCAGACGGCATGGGCGAAACCCCTGCGGGCCGCGGCGTAGGCGGCGGAGTCCGCCGGGAAAAGCGTCTTCAGGGCGGCCAGCGCGGTCTGGGCGTTCTCGCGGTTGAAGGCGCCCGCCAAAGACAGATCGGACGGTATCTCGTCGCGCGACACCGCGTCGGGGGCGTAGACGAACGGCGCACCGACTTCCGCCGCACGCTTGCGCACGACCGCGCGGACCTCCGGCGCGTTCGCGCCCAGGACGACCGGCACGCCCGGCTTGATGATGCCCGCCTTTTCCGCGGCGATCTTCTCGAGCGTGTCGCCGAGCCAATCGCAGTGGTCGAGCCCGATGCGCGTGATGACCGCGAGCTTGGGCACGCAGAGATTGGTCGCGTCCAGGCGTCCGCCCAGCCCCGTCTCCAGAATCGTGCAGTCCGGGTGCGCCGCGGCGTAAAGGTCGAAGGCGAGCGCCGTCAGATATTCGAAATACGTCAAATCCGCCAGCCCCGCCGGGGCGCGCACCGCGAGTTCCGCCGCCGCGGCGTCCAGGCGTTCCGCGGAGACCGGCGCGCCGTTCAGGAAGAAGCGCTCGTTGAGGGAAACCAGATGGGGGGATGTATAGCGTCCGGTCGAACGGCCCGCGGCGGAAAGCGCCGCGTCCAGAAGCGCGCAGACGGCGCCCTTCCCGTTCGTCCCGGCGACGTGCAGGGCGCGGACGCGTTTCTGCGGATCGCCCAGGGACGCGAGAACCGCCGCGAGGGGCCCAAGCCCGGGCTTCACGCCAAAACGGCGACGCGCCGCCAACTCTTCGGCCAACGTCTTCATCTGCCGAACCACACGACGGCCACCGCCGAAAGCGCGTAGCCCAAAAGCGCCAGCCACAGTTTCCTGTCCGTCAGCAGGACGCGCTCCGGACGCCCCACGTCGCCGCCGCCCCAGGCTAGACGCATGTAGCGCAAAACGCCCAAAAGGACGAAGACGGACGTCGTCCAGAGAAACGGGAAGCGGTGGCCCATCTGGGCGCGCAGGGTGTAGGCCAGATACTCGCCGACGGACGAGAGCCCCGCGACGACGATGAGCGCGTCGAGAAGTTTGGGATGGTAGCGCTTGAGGACGGCCCGCGATTCGCGCGCGAGGGCCATCTCGTTGCGGCGCTTGCAGAACGCGAGGAACATGGAAAGCGTGAAGGTGCAGACGAGGAGCCAGGGCGAGATGTACGCCGCGATGATCGCCGCGCCCGCGACCGCGCGCAGGACGAAGCCCAGCGAGAGCGTGACGACGTCTATGTAGGGGATGCGTTTCAGGAACCCCGTGTAGAAGCACTGCATGACCGTGTAGGCGAGCATCGTGCCGAACGCCAGCGTGCGGGAAGGAAGCAACATGACGATGAGCGCGGGATAGGCGAACCCTACCGCGAACAGGACCAACGCGACGCGCACGGCCGCTATGCGCGCAATCTGCCGCGCGGCAATCGGCCGGAGCCTTTTCACCGGATGGAGCCGGTCGGTTTCGTAGTCCGCCACATCGTTCAGCAGATAAAAGGCGGACGACACGAGCGAGAAGGCGCCCGCCATCAGGAAGGCCATCAGGAAGGACTGCCAGCCGCGCGCGATCTCCTTCTGGCTCGCGTCCGCCACGGAGAAGAACCACGCCATCATGACGACGCCGTTCTTGGTCCACTGCTCGACGCGTATGGCGCGCAGCCAAAGCAGAAGTCGCGCCTTCATTTGGAAGGCTCCCTTTCGCCCGCGCCGGAGGTCCATTGGACAAGGCCCCAGAAAAGCGCATGCTTCGTTTCCCCGGCGGGGGTGCGTTCAGTCTCGTAGAAGGTCCAGAACTTGGACCAGTTGCGGTCGACGGCGGGCACCCAGCGGATGGGGAAAAGCGCGAGAAAACGTCCGCGCGTCACACCCGTCTGCGCATCCGTCTCCGATTCCCAGAAGGGCCACAGGCGGAAGTGGCCGCGGCCGGAGGCGTAGAATGGGAACACGCGCGTCTCGTCGTCATAGAGTTCGATCAGTTTCCAGCCGAAGCGCCGCACGCGCGTGGTCGGCTCGCCGGTGCGGTAGGAGTAGGTCGTGTCCGATTCATACAGCGGCCAGACGGAAAGACGCCGACGCGTGGGCCCCTTCTCGTATTCGAAGAGGGGCCAGGGACAGCGCAGGCGCGTGCGGGGCGGGAGGCCGCGCGGCGAGGCGGTCTCGGCGTAGGAAAAGAACGGCGGCAGCCACAGATCCTGCGTTTCGCGCGCCCGGCGGACCTGCCCGTACAGCGGCCAGACCATCCAGGAGCGGCCCGCGCCCGCCGTGTCGCGGTCCTCCGCGTAGTCCGCCCAGGTGACGAGCGGCCAGAGCGCCGCCTGCGCTGTCGATTCGCGGCGCTTGTTCAGGCAGTAGAACGGCCAGAAGCTCCAGGAACCGTCCGAGCGCCAGGAGACGAAAGGCCACAGGACCGCGTGCGTCTCCAGCCACTCCGCCCGCGAGGGACGCGGCATTTTGTAGTTCAGCCAGAGCGGCCACAGGCAAAAACGCACGTCGTACATGAAAAGGACGTGCGGATGCCGACCCCAAAGCGGGAACAGCCCCGCGTAGGCGCCCTTCTCCTTGTCGACGCCGTTGAACCAGAACGGGACAATGGAGAATTGGTAGCCGTCGTCCGACGCATGGTCCTTGTAGTCGACAATGTAGCAAAAGCGCCACCAGTCCCTGTGCGCCGTGAAGACGGGCCACAACACGTCCGTCGTCTCGCTTTCGCGCGAATAGAACGGACGCAACGCCGCGTAATCGGGTTTTTGTTCGTAGAAGGGCCCGACCTGAAGCGCGGTCGCGAGTATGAGAAGACTACTTGACACGTTCCATGAAGTCCTTGAACTCTTGCTGCTCGAAGGGGGACAGTTCGTTCATGCGCCGGCGGACCTTCAGAGCGGTCGCGCGCGCCTTCTTGAGCGCCCCCTGCGCAAACTGGACGCGCGCGAGCGTAACCAGCATCCGCACATCCATCTCGCGTCCGTTCGCGTCCGTCGAGAGCGCGACCGCCTTGGAAGCGGCCTTCTCGGCCTCCGCCAAATCGCCCTTCCCGTCCAGCAGGGCGGCGGCCAGCGTCTCCCACGCGACATAGAAATCCGGCGCGACCGACGTCGCACGGCGCGCGAATTGGGCGGCTTCGTCGTAGCGCTTGTCGCGCCGCAGAACCTCCGCCAGGTCGTTCAGCGCCAGCGGCAGGGGTTTTTCGGTGTCCACGCTCCGGCGCAGGAACCCTTCCGCCTCCGCATAGCGTCCGTCCCGCAGGGCGAGCGAGCCGAGGACGTAGTTGGCGAGCGGGGCGCGGCGGTTCTTCTTCAATACGAGCTTTGCCTGGGTTTCGGCGTCCGCCGTGTCGTTCAGCTGGATATCCAGGCCGAGAATGATGTCGCGCGTGCCGGCGAGATCCGGACGACTCTGCGCCGCGGCGATGAAGGCGTCGCGCGCCGCGCGGCGGTTGGCCTCGTCGTTTTTGCGCATCATCAGGAACGCGCGCGTGGTGAGGAGGTAGTAATCGTCCGCCGAACGCGCCTGCTTCTCCATGGCCGGCAGGATGTCCTTTTCAAGCTCGGCCTCGAGCGCGTGGCGTTCGGCCGCATCCTTCGATTCGTCTATCTGCCGCATGACCGTCGAGGCCAGAAGGCTCCACGCCTGCATGTCTTCCGCATGGGCCTCCGTCACCTTGCGCAAAACGAGCTTGGCGCCCGGCGTATCGTTCTGCATCAGCTTGAGGAGCGCGCTTTCCAACTGGACGCGGACGTCGTCCCCGCCCGCGGCAGCCGCCTTTTCCAGGTAGCGCGCGGCGCCTTTCAGGTTGCCCGCCTGGAGTTCAAGGCGCGTCAGGCCGAGCAGGGCGTCGCGGTTGGACGCGTCCTGCGCCAGGATGTCCCGGTAGATTTCGCGCGACTTCTCCTGCTGGCTGTCGCTCGCGTACAGCGAGGCCAGCAGATTGAGGACCGAGACGCGGTTGTCGTCGGGAATGAAGTCGATGGCGCGGCGCATCTGCTGCAGGCCCTCGCCCGGCATCCCCGAACGCGCCCAGCTCAGCCCCAGCCGGGCGAAGACCTCGGCGTTGCGGATGTAGCCGTAGTAGATCGAGAGCCCTTCCAGTCGGTAGCGCCGCTTCTCGTCCTCCACCAGCGTCTTCATGCGCTTGGTCAGTTCGTTCTTTTTGGCGACCGCTTTCGGATACCCCGCGTCCACCAGGCCCAGTTCGTTGAAAAGCGCGCTGACGTTGTCCCGGTCAATCGTGTTCAGGACCAGGTCGTACATCTCGAAGGCCTGCGCATCCTGCTTCTCGTTTTGCAGATAGAAGCCCCGGTCGTTGGCGACCAGACCCAGATGCCGGCGCAGATTCAGCCGCTTGCGCGCCACGGGGTCCTCGACATCCACCAGGCTGTAGCTCCCCCAGCCCTTGGGCGCCTCCAGGAGTTTGTCGTAGGCCGCCCAGTCGTCGAACGTACCGAAGCGCGCCGGGTCGCCGCCGAAGAAAAGGAATTCGGGAACGGGCTGCTTATGCGCGTAAAGCCAGAGATCGGGCGTGCCGAATATCGCCGCGCGCTGCGCGACGTTGGTGTCCGCGGCGAACCAATCCTGCACGAAGGGCCACACGCCCAACTTGAGGGAGATCAAAAGGTCGTCCGTCTCGGGCCCCAACAGGTCGGCTTCCTTCACGGCCTTCCCCAGGCGGGCCAGATAGTTCGCGTCCAGATCGCGCTGAAGGCAGACGAGATGGAGCGGCTTGCCGGCGTTCGCCGCGGCCAGGCGCAGGTGGTCGTCGAGCGTGCCGTCCGTCACAAACCACGTGCGCGGCCCCAGGTCGGAGACTATCTTCGCCGCGGCGATATCCGCGAAGCGTCCGCGTCCGCCCTCGAAACGGAGGAATATGTTGAAGAAAAGCGCGACGGCGAGAATGAGCGTGAAGACGCCCCCGACGGCCAGCCCCAGCGGACGCGCGATTCGGGCCAGACGCGCATCCTCGTCCACGCCAGGCTCGACAGCGAGAGGCGAGGCGATCTGCTTCATCCAGTAGACGAACACGTACGCCGCCAGAAACGCCGCGAAAGCCGAGGCCGCCACGGGCAGGACGCCGTAAGTGCGCAGAACCGCGAAGGGCGCCAGCGGCGAGGCGTAGGCGATGATGGCCAGAAGCGTCATGAAGACGTGGAAAATCCAGCTGATCGGACCCGGTTTCGCCGTAAAGGCGCGGCGCGAGGCGAAAAGCGCGACCAGCGCGGGGAGAATCGTGAAGCACGGCACCGCGAGCGTATGCCGGACGGCGAAATCAAACCGCAGCCGCGCCGTCTGGGCCTGGGCGAACGCGGTGAAATCGCCGACCGTGCACGGCACGAAGATGACCGCCGTCAAGGCGCACGGCACGAGAAACGCCGCGAGCGCCGCGCCCGCGTTTTGCTCTCGGCGCCCGGCCAGCATCCAGGCGAACGCGGCGTAGAGCGGCAGCAAATAGACGAAAAGAAGGCTGTCCGCGACGCCCAGGCCGACCAGGATGCCCGCCAGGACGACGCCGCCGAATCCCGCGGCGCGGCGCGGCGAAAGGAGGGCGCAGATCGACAGGAAGGCCAGCAGCGCCCAGAGCGTGTCGAACAGGCGCGGCTCGAAGTGCGTGGCCGCCTCGCGCACCGCCGGCGTCAACGCGAACGCCACGGCCGTCGCCAGCCCCCCGATGCGCGCCAGATCGCGGGCGGGAGCCGGCGAATCCTCGTCCACAAGGCGCAGCGTGAAGAAAATTCGCGCCAGCGCGTAGAGAGCCGCGACGGCGAGAATCCCCAGAAACGGCGCGAAAAGATTGGCGGCGCCCGACCCCTTCGCGAAAAGCGCGAGAAGCGGATACGGATTGTAGTCGGCCACGTCCAGTCCGCGCCAGACGACGGCCAGCTGCGCGCTCTCGCCCGGGAATGCGTAGTCGGCGACAAAGGGGAAGTACAACAAGGCGGAAAACACGGCCAACGCCGCCATCAGAACGATGTCGGCTTTGACGCCTGCGCGCGAAAAGAACTTCATTTCCAATCTCCTCTAGATAGATGCACGTCTCTATTATACCATAAATTTGGCATGCATTTCAGTCACGCCCGCATGATGCCAGCCGTCGAGCGTCAGACGGCGACCGCCGACCGTGACGACCGTGATGCCCTTCTTCGCCCACTTGCTGTCGTCCACGTGCGTAATATCCTTGTAGGAATAGGATTTGCCGTCCCACGTGAAGCCCGTGTCGCCGAACGCGACATTCAGCCGCGCGGCTTTCGCCAGACGGCCGCCGATCGTGAGCGTGGCCAGGGCGGCCAGCAGGGCGAAAAGATATTGCGTGCGCGTTTTTTGCGTCTTGAACGCCTCCAGGTCGCATCCCTTCGGCGGCTCGGAGCCTTCTATCGACACGTACAGATCGTGCGCCGGCGTGCGCGGATACACGATGAAGCCATCGTAGGCGAACCAGAAGAAAAGTCCGCACATGAGAAGCGCGACCGCTCCGTGCCGTCTGGCGTATTCTTTGTTGAGTGTTATCTTTTTCATGTTCATGCTAGACCGCCCTCGGATGGTATTTACGGTGAATCTCGCCGAACCTTGCCGGATCGACGTGTGTGTAAATCTGTGTCGTGCCGATGTCGGCGTGCCCCAGGAGTTCCTGTATGGCGCGGATGTCGGCGCCGTGCTGGAGCATGTGCGAAGCGAAGCAATGCCGCAGGACGTGCGGCGAAATGCGCGCGGCGTCGATCCCGACCGCCTGCGCGCGCTGGCGGATGATCTTGAAAACGCCCTGCCGCGTGAAAGGGCCGCCCAGACGCGTGACGAAAAGATGCGTCTCGTAGGCGTTGCCGCGCGTGAACACGGCGCGGCCCGCCTCCAGATAGGCGTTTATCGCCTGCCCGGCCGCGTGCCCGATAGGCACCACGCGCTCCTTCGACCCCTTGCCCGCCACCCGCACAAGCTCGCCGTCCGCCACGATGTCGTCCAAATCGAGGTCGCACGCTTCGCTGACGCGCAGACCACACCCGTACAGCGTCTCCAGCAGGGCGCGGTCGCGCAGGCTGCGCGCATCCTTCCCGTCGATGGCGTCCAGCAGGGCGAAGACCTCCGCCTCCGTGAGGATGCGCGGGAGCGGCTGCGTTTTCTTAGGTGGATCCAGAAGTTCCGTAGGATCCTTGGCAATCGCGTGCCGTTCGCGCAAAAGGCGGTAGAACTGGCGTATCGCCGCGGTCCGCCGGGCGCGGGTCGTGCCCTTTCGCCCCTCCGCACGCTCTTCCTGCAGGAAATTGACGATCTCCGCGCGCGACAGTTCCTCGGGCTGTTTCTTGCCCTGCGCCGCCGCCCATTCCGCAAAAAGGCGCAGGTCGCGTTCGTAGGCGCAGCATGTATTCTCCGCCATGCCGCGCTCGAAACGCAGCGCGCCGATGAAAACGGCTATCGCCTGCTCGAAGATCACAGCCGTGAGATGAAATCGTCGATGAGAAGGCGCATCTGCGGTTTGGCCGCCCGGCCCGCCGCCATGACTTCCTCGTGGTTGAGCGGCGCCTGCGCAATGCCCGCGGCCAGATTGGAAACGAGCGAAAGCGCGGCGATCTTGAACCCGCACGCCCGCGCCACGATCGCCTCCGGCACCGTGGACATCCCCACGACATCCGCGCCCATCCCCTTGAACGCCTGCACTTCCGCCGGCGTCTCGTAGCAGGGCCCCGTCGTGTAGGCGTAGACGCCGCGCATGACCCGCAGCCCCAGCCGGTACGCCCCCGCGCACAAAAGCTCCTGGTAGCGCGGCGTGTAGACCGCGCTCATGTCGGGAAAGCGCACGCCCCAGGCCGGATTGTGGGCGCCCAGCAGCGGGTTGACCCCCGCCGCGTTGATGTGGTCCTTCAGTATGACGAAGTCCCCCGGACGCAGATTCGCGTGGATGCCCCCCGCCGCGTTCGTCAGCAGGACCGACGGACACCCCATGCGGCGCAGCATCTCGATCGGGAAGACGACCGGCTCCCATCCCAGCCCCTCGTACAGATGGTGGCGCCCGCACCAGGCGGCGATGCGCCGGCCGCCCCGCCGGTAGAGGATGAATTCCCCCGCGTGCCCCTGCACGGCGGAGGCCCCCAGCCCCGCGACGTCCGCATACGGAACGCGCGCCAGGACGTCGTCCATCTCGAGCGCATCGCCCCAGCCGCTCCCCAGCACGATCCCCAGATCGGGCGCCATCTCGAAGCAGACGTCCGGGAAGCATCCCGCGGCCGTGTCGAAAAAGTTCATGTTCATGCGTTTCCTCCTTCCGGCGTCCCCGGCAAAAGCGGCCAGCAGTCGCCCGCGAATCCATCATACGGACAATTCCGCGAAAGGCTCTTGGCCTGCGCGAGATGCCACACGCGCGGTACGCCGACTTCTATCCGCGTGGCCGGCAGCTCCACCAGCGCGGGCGCGGCGGACGCCGGGAAGAGCCGGCGCGGCATTTCCGTCCACGCCGCGGCCCAATCGTCACGGGGCATGCGCTCCTCCTCGACCATGACCTTGTACGTGATGGCGACGGCCGTCTCGAGACCGATGATCCCGTTCGCGGACTTCGCGAAGCCCCGGTTCTTCGTCTCCGCCGGGTGCGGCGCGTGGTCCGTCGCGAACATCAAAACGCCGTCCTTCACCGCCTTGCGCAGTTCCGCCCGGTCCTCGCGCGTCCCGAGCGGCGGGGCCATCTTGTAGTTGGCGTCGTCCGCCGTCAGTTCCTCGCAGGCGAACAGCAAATGGTGCGGCGTCGCTTCCGCCGTCACGGGGAGCCCCTCTTTCTGCGCCGCGCGCACAAGCTCCACGCCCTCCGCCGTCGAAAGATGCTGGACGTGCAGGGCGCACCCCGTCACGCGGCAGATGGACAAATCCCGGCGGATGGCGTCCGTCTCGACTTGCGGGTCGACGACCGGCAGCCCCAGCCTGTGCGCGAGCGGGCAGTCCCGGATGACCCCCGGCGTCCGCCCTTTCCACGTCATTGCGTGCTGGCAGACGACGATTCCCAGCCGGGCCGCGCGCCGCATGGCGTCCTCCATGACCGCGTCGTCTTCCACATAGGTTCCGTCGTCCGTGAAGAAAACGGCCCCCGCCTCGGCGAGTTTCTCCAGCTGCGCCGTCTTCTTGCCCAGCCGTCCTTCCGTCAGGCAGGCGGACGGGAACACGCGCTGCCCCTCGGGTCCGCGCAGCGCCAGATTCTGCCGCACCCACGCGACCGAATCGCCGGCCGGCGTCGTGTTGGGCATGACGACCACCGCGGCGAAACCGCCCTCCCGCGCGCTCGCAAGCCCCGAAGCGGACGTTTCCGCCCGCGCATCGCCCGGATCGCGAAAATGCACGTGTACGTCTATGAATCCCGGATACCCGAATATCTGCCCCATCGCGCGCCCCTTTCCTAGAACAGTTTCGCGGGATACTCCCCTTCGGCGACCAGCTGCGCGACCGCCTTCACGACAAACGGCTTGTCCTCGCGGTACGTCACGCCAAACCAGCGCGATTCCGTCGGCAGGACCTTGCACGTCGCCTTCCCCTCGCGGATGAGTTCGTCCACGACGAACGGCAGGTACCACTCGCTTTTCTCCTCCTGGCCGTGCCGGGCGAGCCAGGCGGGGAAGCGCTCCTCCAGCTGCGCGAAAAGCCCCGGCGTGAAGCCCCACAGGTTCATCGATACGCGCGCGTCGAGCGGAACCTTAACCGGCGCGTCCGGGTTCGCCCGGTCCTCTGCCTGCGAACCGGTCTGGACGAGCTTCGTCATCTCCGTGACGCCCCCGAGATTCCCGTCCGGCCCGACCGTGCACACGCCGCGGGCGACGCTGCCGTTGGCCGAAAGCGTCTGCACAAGCCGGTAGCCGACCATCGCGAACGTGAGCGGCGTCCGGTCTTCCGCCGTCCGGAGAAACGCCCCGAGCCGCGCGAACGCGTCGCGCCCGTAGAAGTCGTCCGCATTGATGACGGCGAACGGCTCATGGACCTCTCCCCGCGCCGCCCGCGCCGCATGCGCCGTCCCCCACGGCTTGACCCGCCCCGCCGGCACCGTGTACGGGCCGGGCAGGTCGGCGATGTCCTGGAAGCAGTACGCGACCGGGACGGACCCGGCGAACTTCGAGCCGACCTTGGCCTTGAATTCGGCCTCGAAATCCGGACGGATGACGAAAACGACCTTGCCGAACCCCGCCCGCAGCGCGTCGTAGACCGAGTAGTCCAGAATGGCCTCGCCCGACGGTCCGACGGGATCCACCTGCTTGAGGCCGCCGTAGCGCGAACCCATGCCCGCGGCGAGAACGACCAGTGTCGGCTTGCTCTGACTCATTTCCTTCGTCCTTTCAAATCATCTTTTCCGCCCGATGCGCGCGACGATGCGCGAAGCGCCCAGGTTGGCGAGACCGAGCGCCAGAAGGAACTTCCCGAACGGATGGCGCGATTCGGCCTTGACTTCGCGGACCTCGATACCCTCCGCCGCGCAGAGCGCCTTGAAATCCTTCAGCGTGATGCAGTGGATGTTGGGCGTGTCGTACCACTGGAACGGCAGCGCCTTCGAGACCGGCAGCCGCCCCAGGAAGCCCAGCGTCAGGCGTATCCGGTACGCGGCGAAATTGGGGAACGCGACGATCGCCTCGTCGGCGATGCGCAGCACCTCCCGCAGAAGCCCGCGCGGATTCTTCACCTCCTGGAGCGTATCCGAGCAGATCGCCAGGTCGTAATGCCGGTCGCTCACCAGCGAAAGCCCCTCGTCGGCGTCCTCCCACAGGAGCATGTTGCCGTCCGCCACCGCCTCCTTGAAGGGATCGATGTCGATCTCGACGCCGTCGCCCGTGACGGACCGCTCCTTCCGCAGGACGTCGAGAAGCGTCCCGTCCCCGCACCCGATATCGATGACGTGCGCCCGCGGCGCCACCATCTTCACGACGTTGCGGTAAAGCCGGCACTGCCACTTCATGACCCGCGGCGTGCGCGGCGCCAGAAAGCCCCCCACGAGCCCCGAGAGGTCGTCGATGTCCGTCAAAAACGAATCGTGCCCCGTCCCCGCCTCCAGATGGCAGTACGTGACGCGCTTGCCCGCCTTCAGAAGCGCCGCGACGATGTCCTTCGACTGCTGGACCGAGAAGAGGATGTCCCCCTCGTACGAAACGACCAGGCACTCCGCCCGCACCCGCGCGCAGGCCGC
This sequence comes from Verrucomicrobia bacterium UBA740, assembly GCA_002298665.1. Lineage (GTDB taxonomy): Bacteria > Verrucomicrobiota > Kiritimatiellia > RFP12 > UBA1067 > UBA1067. The sequence goes on from DBKW01000049.1 coordinate 13,244, forward strand.
CTCCAGCGACCCGTACCGCGCCCCCGCGTCGAAGAGGTCCATCGTCCGCGTGATGTGCAGATAGCTGTTGGCGTCGAAGCGGTTCACGAACTTCGTCGCCTGGTGGTCGAGATAGCTCTCGACCTGGAAGTAGGTGCGGAAGGTCCGCTCGCGCCGCTGGCGCTCCGCAATCGGCGCCTCCACGAAATTCTTCTGCAGCCCGCGCGCGAACTTCGCCTGCAGGAGGTCGCGCGAAAGATACGTGATGTGCGCCAGCTGCCGCGCCGAAGCGAGCCCCACGACCGGACCTTTCCCGTCGCCCGTCTCGTAGTAGTCCCCGCCCTTCCAGGCCGGATCTTCCGTGATGGACGCGCGCCCCACGATGTCGAACGCGAGCGCTTCCGTGTTCAGCGTCGCCGCCGTCGCGATCAGGCACGCCTTGTCCATCTCGTCCGGACAGCGCGTGATCCAGTCCATGACCTGCATGCCCCCGTAGCTGCCCCCCACGAGCGCGGCCAGATGCTCGATCCCGAGCTGCTTGAGAAGCATCCGGTAGACGTCCACCGCCTCCGAGAAATTGTAGCGCGGGAAGCGCGACCCGTACGGATGCCCCGTCGCCGGATCGAGGCTTTTCGGACCCGTCGTGCCGCTGCAGCCCCCGAGCACGTTCGCGCACACGACATGCCACTTGTTCGTGTCGATCGCCCGCCCGGGGCCGACCATCCCGTCCCACCAGCCGGACGGCGCCGTCTCCCCCGGACGCATCCCCGCCACATGCGCGTCGCCCGTCAGCGCATGGCAGATGAAGACGGCGTTGTCGCCCAGAAACGGCGCGCCGCACTCTTCATAGGCGACGTCGATCCGCGTGAAAACATCGCCGGACTCCAGCCGCCACCCGCCCGCAGGCAACTGCAGGGATAAGGTCTTTTGTTCTACTCTACCAACACCATCGCTCATAATTCAACTACTATTATACCAAATTTCGCCCCGCTTGAGGAAAGGAAAAACGGTGCGGAAAAAAAAGGAGTCTCCCGCCGCCCGGCGGGAGACCCCCTTTTCGCGTCTAGACGCGCACACCCTTAGGCGCGGACCGCCTTGCGGCGCAGTGCGAGCATCCCCGCACCGAGGAGCAGCATCAACCCGCTCGTCGGCTCGGGGGTGATGGAAATCGTGCCGACCTTGTTGCCAACCCAGGGGTTTTGCGTGGTATCCGCAAGTTTAAGGTCAGTCGTAAGGGTTTGACCGTTCTTGATCGCGCTGTAGATCTTCTCCCACGAGAGGTCTCCCTTGTTCCACTCGTAGCCATTAGCGGTTGTATTGCCGATATAGGTGCTGCCGTTATACACGCCGAACTTGATATTTACAATCTCTGTTCCGTCCAGGTAAGCCTTGCCAGAGTCGTCCACATCAAAAGTGAACTCCATCTTGTCTGTGCCCTTTGCGAAACCTTTGTTGTATTTGTCATTTCCTTCATTGTCATAGGCGTTGATCCAGATTTTATCCCAGCTGGCGTCGTTATCCAAACTGACCGTCCACTGGAAGGTGGCGGCCGAGGCGACCGTGGACGCAACCACGGCGGCCGCGGCAATCATTGATTTCATGTTCATTGTTTCTTGTTTCCTTTTTGTTGTTTTTGGGGATTTACTTGAATTTTCCGCACGAACACCCCAGGCGTT
>DBKW01000051.1 GCA_002298665.1 Verrucomicrobia bacterium UBA740
TAGAGGACAATGCTCTTCTCGGACTGATGAGATTGCGTCATGTTTCCGTTCTCGCCGGACGACTGGCGGCTGCCGAGGGCCGGACCGCCCGCCAAAAAGGTCGGCGCCGCGCCCGTGAACCACACGCGTTCGACGAGCCGGTTGATGGCGTACGGCTCGAACACGCAACCCGCGTCGCACCCGAGATACAGTTTCTTGAGAGGTTGGTATCCGGCGGAGTCCATCGCATACTTGCCGACGAACTGCAGGGTGTTGAACGCCGTCCCGAGCGCGCATTCGTTCGTCATGTCTCCGCCGTAGATGCCGCCGAACGGGAAGCGCTGCAGACCGGGCAGTTTGAGCGTGGCCGGCGTCGTCGTCCAGGCGATGCCGCCCCTCGACAGTTCCTGGACGTTCCCGAGATCCCACGCCGCGTCCGCCGGCAGGTTCATGTCGCCGAAACCCCATCCACCGATGGTCGTGGCGTTAGGCGCATTGAACGTCGAAAGCGTGAGCTTGGCCGTACTGTCTTCGACTCTCAGCATCTGGCCCGACAATTCCTTCAGATACGGGCAGTCGGCGACAATCGTCCAGGGTTGCGTATGTTTGTACTTGAAGACCTCCCCGCCCCATTTCCGCAGTTCGCGCGGCGCGACAAAGTCCGTCAAGGGCGAAGCGTCGTCGGCGAGGCACTTCTCCTTCATCTCTTCGATCGTCCAGCGCTTCCCGTTCGCGTCCGAGATGGCGGTCGAGAGGTCGAGGACGCCCCTCCCCTTCACGGCCCCGTCCGATCCCTTGACCAGCGCGGCGCCGTTCTCCGTGCTGTCCTTTCGCCCTAGGGCGAGCGTGCCGCGGTCGGCGTTCAGCTCGTGGACCGTCAGGACCCAGCCGCCCGACGCGACAGCATTGGAAATGATGCCCGCGCCCGATTCTCCGTCCGGCACGTAGATCCACGCCGGATTCGCCCCGGCGCACAGTCCTCCCAGGCTCGCGCACAGCGCGGCGAGCGCCCAACAACGTTTCATGCGTATCATGGCCATCTCCAGTTGTCGAAATCGGGTAAATGGCCCAAGGCGCACCGCGCGCCTTGGGCTGGCGTGAAAAACTCAGACGACGACGTCCCAGCCGTTCCGGTAGACCGGACGCGCGATGGAGAGTCCGCGGCAGTTGCCGCCGGCGAAATCCATCTTCTCCGGATCCCAGTCGAAGGACGCGTCGTACTTGTAGCTCATGTTGCACAGGAGGCACAAGGTCGCGCTGCGCCCGCCGACTTCCGCCGGCGAAATCGTGCACTTGCGCGACGCGACGCACTCGCAAAAGTTCCGCACCTGGTTGGCGCTCTTGTAGAGCTGGACCTTGGCGTGCGGCAGGTCGAAGACCTGCTCGATCTTGTCGAGCGCCTTGTCGAGCGCGTCGTCCTTCTTCACCGTCGCGTCCGTGCCGTAGTCCTTGCCAATCGAGGCGGCGACGAGCTTGTCCGGCATGAAGGAGGCGTCGTCGATCGCCTTGCGGATCTCCGCCGTCGGCTTGACGAGGCCCGTGCCGCGCCACACCGCGATCTTGCCGCGGTTGACGGCGACGATGCCGTCCGTGCCGTAGAACACCGTCCCCCAGACGCCGAACGGACCGTGGTAGAGCTCCACGTCGCCGTAGGGCTTCTTGAAAATCATCCGCATGCCGAACTGGCGGCGTCCGCCGTGGAAGAGGTTCGTCGAGTGCGGCTCGTCCGAGCGGATGATCTTCACCGGGCCGGACTTGTCCAGGTCAAGACCCCACTGGGCGATGTCCAGGTGGTGGGCGCCCCAGTCGCCGTTGTACCCCGAGCCCAGGTCGTCGTCGAAGCGCCAGAACATCGGATAGAACTCGTTCACCCCGCGCGGCGCGAGCTGGTCCGAATACGGACGCCACGCCGCCGGCCCGAGCCACATGTTCCAGTCGCAGTCCGGGTTCGGCGCGCCTTCCGTCGCCGCGTTTTCGGGCACGTCGAAGAAGCGCACCGGGTGGGACGGACCGCCCAGCTTCTGCCCGCCGACGCCGTAGTTCGCGTCCACGTACATGACATCGCCGATGAAGCCGTTGCGCACGACCATGCAGGCGGTGCGGAAGTCGCGCCAGCTGCGCTGCATCGAGCCTGTCTGGAAGACGCGCCCGTACTTCTTCTGGGCGGCGATGACCTTCTTCGCCTCGTCGATCGTGAAGGTGAGGGGCTTTTCGCAGTAGACGTCCTTGCCGTGCTTCATCGCCTCGACGCTCATGTAGGCGTGCCAGTGGTCGGGCGTGGCGATGCACACCGCGTCGATCGTCGGGTCGTTCAGGATTTCGCGGAAGTCGTAGACCGCCTTGCACGTGTTCTTCTTGTATTCCTCGTTCACGCGCTTGGCGCCGGCGTTGGCGCGCACCTTGTCGCAGTCGCACACCGCGACGATTTCCATGTTCGGCGCGTCGTTCCACCACATGAACTGCGGCGTGAGCGTCGTGCGCATCTGGATGCCGTAGCCGATCAGGGCCAGGCGGTAGCGCTCGCCCGGCTTGAGCTGCCGCGCGCCGGTCTTCGTCGTGGCGTGGCCGGCCAGCGTGACGGCCGCGGCGGACCCGAACAGGAAGCTGCGGCGGTTGAGAGAGAGAGTAGGTTTCATCGTATTTTTCCTTTCATTTGTCCAAAATCGTCCCGCGAGAAAGACCGCGAACCGGACGCGGCGCGGAGGCTCCTCTGCGCACGCCAGCGGCGGCTTCACGTTCTCGGTTCTTTGTGCCGGTCATTCTTTCATCGCTCATTCTTTTACTATTATAGCATCTTGCGTCCAACAATCCAATTGCCCGACAGGGCAGGGCATTCAGCCAGGCCCATCCGGACCTCACGCAAAAAAGAGCCGCCCCGCCCGCCGGAACGCGGATGGGGCGGCGGCCGGGACGGCCGTCCCGCCCCGGCCAGGTGCCCTTAGGCGCGGACCGCCTTGCGGCGCAGTGCGAGCATGCCCGCACCCAGGAGCAGCATCAACCCGCTCGTCGGCTCGGGAACGGCGAACGTCATGGTGCCGACCTTAGAAGTTGTCCAAGGATTCTCGGGATTGAAATTAACGTCGGTCGTGAAAGTCCCGCCATTCTGAATCGCCTTGTAGATGTCCGCCCACGAGAGGCACTTGCTATCACTATTCCACTTATAGCCATCGCTGGTTGTATTGCCGATGTAGGTATCGCCGTTATACACGCCGAACTTGAGATACGTAACCTCGTTAATATTACCGTCCTTGTCCTTCAGATAAGCCTTGCCGTTGGCATCCACCTCATCGAAAGTGAACTCCATAACCGAGGTGCCCTTCGAGTAAGAGGCACCATCGCTTCCCCACTTATTTTTGACACTGTTGCCGGTACTGTCATAATGATTGATCCAGATTGTATCCCAGTCGGCGCCGTTGTCCAAAGTGACCGTCCACTGGAAGGTGGCGGCGGAGGCGACCGTGGACGCAACCACAGCGGCCGCGGCAATCATTGATTTTATGTTCATTTTTTCTTGTTTCCTTTTTGTTGTTTTTGGGGATTTACTTGAGTTTCCCGCACGAACACCCCAGGCGTTCCTGCAAGACTTCTTTGTTGAGAAGAGGATAAAAGAGAAAAGCAATCCGCCGCGGTCCCGTCCGAAACCGCGCCGAATATGGGTAGGGGCCGCAGTCCCTGCGACCCGTCCCAGCCCATTGGTAGGGGCCGCAGTCCCTGCGGCCCGTCCCAGCCCATTGGTAGGGGCCGCAGTCCCTGCGGCCCGTCCCCAGCCCAATGGTAGGGGCCGCAGTC
>DBKW01000003.1 GCA_002298665.1 Verrucomicrobia bacterium UBA740
CGCACGGGGTTGGCCGTGGAGAGAATGTAGAATGAGGGGGCCTATCGGGTTTTAGCCGTGAAGATCAGGAGATTGTGGAGAATGGGGGTAGGACGCGTAGGAGCGAGGACGTCGTACTTGTCCTGCCTGTCCTACGCGTCCCTGTTGTCCCGTCTCCCGACCAGCGCGGCGCGGGTTGGGTTTGGGGTGTCACATGCGGCCGCTCAGCGCATCGATGAGATCGCAAAGGCGCTTGTAGGCCTGCCCGAGGTCGTCGTTCGTCACGCGGAACATGTACTCGCCGGCGCGCGCCATTTCGCCGTCCGCATTCGCCAGACGCTTTTCGATGACTTCATGCGAATCGGTTCCGCGCCCTTCCAGCCGCCGGCGCAGTTCGTCGAGCGAGGGCGGCAGGATGAAGATGTCGACGTAGCCGATCTTCAAGGGGTCGGTGTTGGGCAGGTTCCGCACGTACTCGCGCACTTTCGCCGCGCCCTGCACGTCGATGTCGAGGATCATGGAGTTGCCTTCGGCGAGGACTTCCTCGATGGGCGCCTTCAGCGTCCCGTAGTAGTTGTCGTGCACGCGGGCGTACTCGATGAAGGCGTTCTCGGCGATGAGCTGCTCAAAACGCGCTTTCGTCAGGAAATGGTAATCGATGCCGTCCTCTTCGTGTCCGCGCGGCGGACGGGTGGTGCAGCTGATGGAGTACACGAAGTCCGGATACTCCTGCAGGAGCATGTCCACGAGCGTGGACTTGCCGCACCCGCTCGGGGCGGACAGGACGAGAAACAGGGGCTTTATCTTCTTGGCGTTCATATGCGTTTCAGTTTCCAGACGATCTTGAGCGATTCCGCGGCGATGCCGGGCGTAATCTTGGATTCGCCACGCTGCCGGTCGGGGAAAACGATGGGGATTTCGCGGATGGAGCACCCGGCCCGCCAGGCGCGATGGTTCATCTCAAGCTGGAAGGAGTAGCCGGCGCTTTCGATAGTTTCCAGCCCCAGGCGGCGCAAGGCTTCCGCGCGCCAGCACTTGTAGCCGCCGGTCGGGTCGTTGACGGGCATGCCGGTCATGAGGCGGATGTAGAGTCCGCCCGCCCGCGAAATCAGCCGCCGCTTGAGGGGCCAGCCGGGCGTCGCGCCGCCCTTCACGTAGCGCGAACCGATGACGAGATCGGCGTCCGTGGCGAGAAGCCGCGGCAGGACCGCGGGGTCGTGGCTGAAGTCGCAGTCCATCTGGACGACACGGTCCGCCCCCGCCGCGAGGGCGTGGCGGAATCCCGCCACGTAGGCGCGCCCGAGGCCTTCCTTCTTTGCGCGGTGCAGGCAGGCGACATGCGCGTCCGCCGCGGCCAGCGCGTCCACAAGTGCCCCCGTCCCGTCCGGTGAATTGTCGTCCACGAAAAGGAGGTGGACGTCCCAGTCCGCCAGGGACTGCGTCGCGGCGCGGACGGCTTCGGCCAGCGGACGGACATTGTCCTTCTCGTTGTAGGTCGGGATGACGATGACGGCTTTTTTCATTTGTGCAAATCCTTTACTGCGGCGAATATCGCCGCGGGGGAGGCGAGGCGTCCGGCCCCGGTGACGCCGCAGGCGAGTTCACCCGATTCGGGGGCGACGATCCGCACGCCGCGCGAGGCCAGGACGGCGAGGTTTTCGCGTGTCGCGGGGTTTTCCCACATGCCGGTGTTCATCGCCGGGGCGACCGCGACGGGCGCTTTCGTCGCCAGAAAGACGGAAAGCAGGTAGTTGTCGGCAATTCCGGCGCGCATTTTGGCGAGCGTATTGGCGGTCGCCGGGGCGACGAGGAAGAGGTCCGCCTGCTCGGCGAGTGAGATGTGGGCGGGCTTCCAGTCGGTCGGCGCGGCGAATTCGTCGACGCCCACGGGATTGCGTGAAAGGGTCTGGAAGGTGAGCGGCGCGACGAACTTCGCGGCCGCCGGGGTCATGACGACATGCACCTCATCGCCCGCGTGCACGAAAAGCCGCACGAGTTCCGCCGCCTTGTAGGCCGCGATGGACCCGGTCACACCCAGGACTATCTGGCGCATGCGCCCTCCTCCCGCGCACGCCGGCGCAAATCCTCCACGGCCGCTTTCATGTCCGCCTGCTTGAAGAGGAAGCTCCCCGCCACGAACTGGTTCGCGCCCGCCGCGGCGGCCGTCAGCAGCGTCTGGTCGTTGATGCCGCCGTCCACCATGATGTCGACGGACGGACGCCGCGCGCGCAGCCAGGCGATTTTCGGCACGCACGCGTCGATAAACTTCTGCCCGCCGTAGCCCGGATGCACCGTCATCACGAGGAACTCGTCCGCCTCGTCCAGGTAGGACGTCAGGATCTCGATCGGCGTTTCGGGATTGAGCGCGAGGGCCGCCTTGAGGCCAAGGGACCGTATCCGGCGCAGTTCGGTATGGAGGTCGCAGTCCGCCTCGATGTGAATCTGCAAGGTCTGCGCGCCGGCCGCGGCGAACTTTTCGAGATAGAGATCGGGACGCGACATCATCAGGTGGACGTTCCGGTAGAAACCGGGGGCGACCTTGCGGGCCAGCGCCACGACATCCGGACCGAACGAGATGTTCGGCACAAAGTGCGGGTCCATGATGTCTAGATGGAGCGCTTCCGCGCCCGAGGCTTCCGCACGGCGGATTTCCTCCGCGAATCGACCGAAGTCCGCCGCGAGGAGCGAGGGCAAAATCTGTGTTTGCATGGGTGTATTATATCAAATCTTCACGGGGAGCGACAGCAGGCGGTTGCACAGGCATGTGTCCAAGACCGAAACGGCGCGCAGGGCGGGAAGGCGCGCCGCGGCGCCGGACCGGTACAGGCCGCGGCCATCGCCGCTTCCGCGCCTTATTCCCACTCGATCGTGGCCGGCGGCTTGGACGAGATATCGTAAACGACGCGGTTGATGCCGCGCACTTCGTTGATGATGCGGTTGGACATCGTCGCCAGCGTTTCGTAGGGCAGGCGCGTCCAGTCCGCCGTCATGGCGTCGATCGAATTGACCGAGCGGATGGCGCAGGTGTACTCGTAGGTGCGCTGGTCGCCCATCACGCCGACGGACTTCACCGGCAACAGCACCGCGAAGGTCTGCCAGATCGTCTTGTAGTCCGGGAGTTTCTTGACTTCCTCCTGTACGCGCAAGTCAGCCTGCTGGAGGAGCTTGACCTTCTCTTCGGTGACCTCGCCCAGAATGCGCACCCCGAGGCCCGGGCCCGGGAACGGCTGACGGTCCAGAAGTTCGCTGTCCATCCCCAGGACGCGCCCGACGGCGCGCACTTCGTCCTTGAAGAGGTCGCGCAGGGGTTCCACCAGCTCGAACTTGAGGTCCGGCGGGAGGCCGCCCACGTTGTGGTGGCTCTTGATGGTCTGGGACGGACCCTTCAAGGCGTGGGAGCTCTCGATCACGTCCGGATAGATGGTGCCCTGCCCGAGGAACTTGCAATTCTTGTACTTGCGGGCGCAGTCGGCGAACACGTTGATGAACTCGCGGCCGATGATCTTGCGCTTCTGCTCCGGGTCCGTGACGCCCTTGAGCGCGGCGTAGAAGTGCTGGGCGGCGTGGGCGACGTGGAGGTCGAGCCCGAGCTTGGCGTGGAACATCTCCTCGACCTGCTTGTCCTCGTTGTAGCGCAAAAGTCCGTTGTCCACGAAGATGCAGTGCAGGCGCGGGCCGATCGCCCGGTGCAGAAGGACCGCGACGACGGACGAATCCACGCCGCCCGAAAGCCCGAGAACGACTTCCTCGTCGCCCACCTGCTTCTTGATCTTCTCGACCGTCTCGTCAATCCAGCTCGAAAGCTTCCAGTCCGCCTTGCATCCGCAGACCTTGAAGAGGAAGTTGGCGATAATCTCGTTGCCGTACTGCGTATGCACGACTTCCGGATGGAACTGGATGGCGTAGAAGCGGCGCTTTTCGTCGCGGATCGCCGCGTAGGGACAGTTCGCGCTCGTGGCGGAGACCTGGAAGCCTTCCGGAATGCGCGCCACGCGGTCGCCGTGGCTCATCCAGACGACGAAGGACCGCGGGAGGCCCGAAAAGAGGACGTTGCCGGGCTCGGTCGTCATCTCGGTCTTGCCGTATTCGCGGGACTCGCCCGGCGCGACCTGGCCGCCCAGCATCTGGCTCATGAGCTGCATGCCGTAGCAGACGCCCAGGACCGGGATGCCCAGTTCGAAGATCGCGGGGTCGATCCCCGGCGCGCCTTCCTCGAACACGCTGTTCGGTCCGCCCGAGAGAATGATGCCGACCGGCGGATTCTCCCGCAGTTTCGCCGCGGTCGTGTCGAAGCGGATGATCTCCGAATAGACCTGCTGTTCGCGGATGCGCCGCGCTATCAGCTGGGTATATTGCGATCCGTAATCCAGAATGGCAATCCACTGTCTGCTCATGTTCAATCGTCTTTCTTTTAGTCTAAATTTGCCTGTATCACCAACTCAAACGCGTGGGAACGCCCGCCGCGGCGAGGACGCGTTTGATGTCCGCTATCGTGTAGTCTCCGCTGTGGATCATGCCGGCGACGATGGCCGCATCCGCATGCCCGGTCTGGAAGGCTTCGACGAGGTGCTCGGGCTTCCCGGCCCCGCCGGACGCCACGACCGGCACCCCCACCGCGTCCGCAATCAGCCGCGTAACCGTCAACTCGAACCCGGCGCGCGTACCGTCCGCGTCCACCGAATTGACGACGATCTCGCCCGCGCCCAGATCCGCCGCACGCTTCGCCCACTCCACGGCGTCCAGCCCCGTGAATTCGCGGAAGCCGCGCGTGGTGATCTCGTATCCGCTCGGGCATTTCGCGCTTCGCACGGGGTCCATCCCCAGCACGACGCACTGGCGGCCGAACGCCGCGGCGCCTTCGGCGATGATCTGCGGATTGCGCACGGCGAGCGAGTTGACGGAGATCTTCTCGGCGCCAGCCAGAATGACGCGCTCCATATCCGCGACGGACGCAATGCCGCCGCCGACGGCGAACGGGATGCGCACGGCCTGCGCGACCGCGGCGACCATGCCGATATCGATGGGCCGGCGCTCGGCGGAAGCGGTGATGTCGTAGACGACGAGCTCGTCCGCCCCGCCGTCCGAGTAGGCGACCGCCATTTCGACGGGGTCGCCCAAATCCACGTTGTTCTTGAACTTGACGCCCTTGGTGACGCGCCCCTTGCGCACGTCCAGGCAGGGGATGACACGCTTGGTCAACATGAGAGGAACTCCTTGAGGAGCGCGAGGCCCGCCCGCCCCGATTTCTCGGGATGGAACTGGTACGCCGTCAGATTGCCCTTGCGCACCGCGCTCGTGAACGTCAGCCCGGCGTAGTCGGTCGTCCCGACGGTGTAGGGACCCTTCTCGGCATAATACGAGTGGACGAAGTAGTAGTCCGTCTTGCCGTTCACCTGGTTCCAGCCGATTTCCGGCACCTTGAAGCCGGGCACGTCGGGGAAGCGGCGCACCTTCCCCGGCAGAACGCCCAGAAGATCCACGCCGCCGTCCTCCTCGCTGTGCTCGAAAAGGATCTGCATCCCGAGACAGATGCCGAGGAACGGCTTGCCCGAAAGCGCCGCGGCGCGGACGGCTTCCGTCAGCCCGAGCGCGGCGAGATTCGCCATCGCGCTCTTCGCGGCGCCCACGCCAGGGAAAACGACGCGGTCCGCCGCGGCGATTGTCCGCGGATCGCGCGTCACCTTCGCCTCGGCTCCCAGCGCGGCGAAGGCGAGCTTGACGCTCGTCAGATTGCCCGCCTTGTAGTCGACAATCGCCGTCATGCGTGCCTCAGGCCTCGAGTTCCGCTTTGAGACGCGTCACGAGATCCGCGACCTTCATCGCGCCCAAATCGCCGTCCGCGCGGGAACGGACCGAGATCTGCCCGGCCGCCTCGTCGCGCGGCCCCACCACGATCTGGTACGGGACCTTCTGGATGGCCGCTTCGCGGATCTTCGCCCCGAGCTTGTCGGGCGAGGCGTCCACGTCGACGCGGAAACCTTCCGCGCGCAACGCCGCCTGCACCTTCTTCGCGTAGTCGAGCGCCTTCTCGGAAATCGGCAGCACGCGGACCTGTTCCGGCGCGAGCCAAAGCGGGAACGCGCCCGCGTAATGTTCGATGAGAATGCCGAAGAAGCGCTCGATCGACCCCAACAGCGCGCGGTGCACCATGTAGGGCTGGTGCTCCTTGCCGTCCGCGCCGACATACGTCAGATCGAAGCGCTCGGGCAGATTGAAGTCGAACTGCACCGTGCCCAGCTGCCACGGACGGCCCAGCGCGTCCTTGATTTTCATGTCGATCTTCGGACCGTAGAACGCGCCGCCGCCTTCGTCGATCTCGTAGGTCATGCCTTCCTGCTCCAGGGCCTGGCGCAGGGATTCCGTCGCCTGATCCCAGCGGGCGGGGTCGCCCACCGCCTTCGCGGGCTTCGTCGAGAGATAGGCCTGGATGTCGTGGAAGCCGAACTTCCCGAGCATGCTCTTGGCGAACTCGACCGTATCCTTGATTTCCTGCACGATCTGCTCGGGCGTGCAGAAGATGTGCGCATCGTCCTGCGTAAAGCCGCGCACGCGGAAAAGCCCGTGGCGCACGCCGTCCTTCTCGTAGCGGTACACCGTGCCGAGCTCGGCCAAGCGCATCGGCAGGTCGCGGTAGCTGCGCTTCTTGAACTGGTAGACCTGGATGTGGAACGGGCAGTTCATCGGCTTGACGTAGTACTCCTCTATATAGGCGTCGTTGCCCGAGCCCTCCTGGACCTTCATGCAGGGGAACATGCCGTCTTTGTAGAAGCCCAGATGCCCCGACGTCTGCCAGAGGACCGAGCGGCCCACATGGGGCGTATAGACAATCTCGTAGCCGGCCTCGTAGTGTTTCTTGCGCCAGTATTCCTCGATCGCCACGCGGATGCGCGCGCCCTTCGGGAGCCAGTGCACGAGCCCGGGACCGACCTGCTCCGTGATGGTGAACAGTTCCAGCTGCTTGCCCAGAAGGCGGTGGTCGCGCTTTTTGGCCTCTTCTTCGCGGGCGAGGATGGCGTCGAGTTCGGCCTGATCCTTCGCCACGATGCCGTAGACGCGCTGGAGCATCTTGTTCTTCTCGTCGCCGCGGTAGTAGCTGCCGGCCACGCGGGTCAGTTTCACGACGCCGATCTGCTTGGCATGCTGCACGTGCGGACCGCGGCACATCTCGACGTAATCGCCGACCGAGTAGACCGTAATCGGCTCGCCTTCGGGGATGTCCGCCAGGCGCTCGAGCTTGTACTTCTGCCCGGCCAGGAGCTTCTCGCATTCCGCGCGCGTGACCGTCTTTTGGACGAAAGGCTCGTCCAGGGCGATCAGGCGGGCGATTTCCGCCTCGATCTTGGGGAAATCCTCCGGCGAAAGGCGGTGCGGCAGGTCGAAATCGTAGTAGAAACCCTCGTCCGTCGCCGGGCCGATGTCGACTTGCACGTCGTCAAACAAATTCATGATCGCACGCGCCGTCATGTGGGCGGCGCTGTGGCGCCTTTCTAAATCGGTTACTTCGCTCATAGCACTCCTTGATTTGAACAATGTATTATATCATATTTTCCGGAACTCGGATACCCTACTCCTAGGCTAGAAATCCGCCGCGCCGCCGTCAAATGTGCCGCGGCGTCGCGATGCCCAGAAGCCCCAGGCCCGTCTTCAGGACCTTCCCGAAGAGGGCGACCAGCCGCAGACGCGCCCGGCGGACGTCTTCCGCGCTCTTCAGAATGGGCGAATTCTGGTAGAAACTGGAGTAGAGTTGGGCGGTCTGGAAGAGGTAGTCCGCCAAAACGCTCGGCTTGTACGCCTCCGCCGCGCGCCGCACGGCCCCGGGGAACTCCAGAAGCTGCAGGGCAAGGCGCTTTTCAGCCGGTTCCGTCACATGGAACGCCCCTTCGGCCGCGGCATCCGCGCCGGCCTTGTCCAGAAGCGAGCAGACGCGCGCATAGGCGTACTGCAGGTAAGGGCCGCTGTTGCCCTCGAGCGCCAGGGCCTTGTCCCAGCTGAAGTCGATATCCGTGATCGGATCGTGCGAAAGGTCCGAATACTTCACCGCGCCATAGCCGATCGCTTCCGCCAAGGCTTCGTCGCCGCCCCGGTCTTTCACGATGTCGTAGGCGCGGCGTTTGGCTTCCGCCAGCAGGTCGTCGAGCTTGATCAGATTGCCTTCGCGGGTCGAAATGGCCTTGCCCTGGTAGCTCATGAGGCCGAACGGCACGTGCACGAGTTGCACGTCCGTGTACCCCATCTTGCGCGCAATGTCGAACCACTGCTTGAAATGGAGCTGCTGGCGGGCGTCCGTCACGTAGATGATGCGTTCGGGATGGTATTCCGCCACACGGGAGGCCACGCACGCCAGGTCGCTCGTCGTGTAGTTGTAGCCGCCGTCGGACTTGCGGACGATGGCGACGCCGAGCTTTTCCTTCTCGAGATTCACGACGAGCGCACCCTCGGACTCGACGGCCAGCCCCATCTTCTGGAGCTTTTCGACCACTCCGGGCATCATCGGATTGTAGTAGGATTCGCCGCGGTAGGTGTCGAACCTGACCCCGAGCTTCGCGTACATGCGGTTGAATTCGCCGATGGAAATGTCGATAAAACGCTTCCAGAGCGCGAGATTGGCGGGGTCGCCCTGCTGGAGCTTGACGAGTTCCGCGCGGCAGGCGTCCTTCCAGGCGCCGTCCGCCTCCTTCGCCTTCGCGGCGGAAAGCACATAGCACTTCTCGAGGTTCGCGACCGTCAGGTTCGCGCGCTCTTCGTCCGTCAGCAGTTCCCGGTAGCCCTTGATGAGGATGCCGAACTGCGTGCCCCAGTCGCCGAGGTGGTTGTCGGCGACGACACGGTAGCCCAGCGCCCGGAAAATGCGGTCCAGCGCATTGCCGATGACCGTCGAGCGGATGTGGCCGATGTGCATTTGCTTGGCGGCGTTCGGCGAGGAATAGTCGATGACAATCGTCTTCCCCGCGCCGGTCTGGGGGATGCCGCAGTGCGGCTGCGCCGCGAACGCGGCGAGCGACTCGTCCAGCCAGGCCGGCGAAACCGTCAGGTTGAGGAAGCCGGGACCGGCGATCTCCACTTTCAGGGCGGAGGGCACGTGCGCGGCGACTTTCGCGGCGACTTCCCGCGGATTCATCTTGAACTTCTTCGCGAGCTTCAGCGCGTCATTGCACTGGTAGTCGCCGAACCGCGGATCCGTCGCCGGGACCACGCGCACAAAACCGAAATCCTCGCCGGGGAACGCCTGCTCGAACGCCGCGCGGATACACTCATTCAAATCCATTCTGACCCACCTTCTTATTTGCCGACATTCAAGACCTTGAAGCCGATTTCTTCCAGTTTGCCGCGGTCGAGGCAGTTGCGCGTATCGTAGACGAGCGCGGGCTTGCGCATGGAATCGTAGAGCCCCTGCCAATCGAGCTGCGGATACTGCTTCCAGTCCGTCATCAGCAGAATGGCGTCCGCGTCCACCGCCGCGGCGTAGGGATCCTCCTCGAAAACGAGCGCGTCCGGCGCCTGGCGCGCCGCTTCTTCCACCAGATCGGACAAATCGTGGCGGGCGTTCGCCAGCGCCTTCGGGTCCGTGATCGCGAGGCGCACGTGCTCCTCGCGCAGAAGCCGCACGACCGTCCCCGCCGGCGTTTCGCGCGTGTCGCCGGTATCCGCCTTGAAGGCGAAGCCGAAGACGGCGATTTTCTTGTTGGCGAGCGTGTTGAACATCGCCTTGAAGAGACGCGAAACGATGCGCTCCTGTTGGTGGTCGTTCATCACGATGACCTGCGACCAGTAGTCCGCCGCGGTGTGGAGGCCGAACGTCTCGCAGAGATAGACGAGGTTGAGCACGTCCTTCTTGAAGCAGCTGCCGCCGAAACCCGGACCCGCCTTCAGGAACTTCGGCCCGATGCGGTGGTCCGCCCCCATGACTTTCGCGACTTCGTCCACGTCCGCCCCCGTCGCCTCGCACAGACCGGCGATCGCGTTGATGGACGAGACGCGCTGGGCGAGGAAGGCGTTGGCCGCGAGTTTCGTCAGCTCCGCGCTCCAGACGTTCGTCGTCAGGATCTTCTCCCGCGGAACCCACGCGGCATAGATGTCCACAAGTGCCGCGATCGCGGCGCGGCCCGCCGGGGTCTCGGGCCCGCCCACGAGCACGCGGTCCGGCTCCAGCAGGTCCTTGATCGCCGTGCCTTCCGCCAGGAACTCCGGATTGGAGAGCACCGTGAACGTATGCTCGGCGTGGTCGTTCAGAATCGCGTCCATCGCCGCCGCCGTGCGCACGGGGAGCGTGGACTTCTCGACGATGATCTTGTCGCTCTGGGCAAAGGACTTGATTTCGCGCGCCGTCGCTTCCCAATACTGCAAATCGCTCGCGCGCCCCTTGCCGCGCCCGAACATCTTCGTCGGCGTGTTGACCCCCACGAACACGATGTCGCACGCCTTCACCGCCGCGGCAATGTCCGTCGAAAAGAACAGATTCTTGCCGCGCACCTCGCGGACGACCTCCACAAGCCCGGGCTCGTAAATCGGCAAAGCGTAATCGGGCGAATTCCATGCGGCGATTCGCTTCTCGTTTATGTCCACGACCCAAACCTTGCGGTCGGGGTTCATCTTCGCAATGACGGCCATGGTGGGCCCGCCAATGTATCCGGCGCCAATGCAGACTATATCTCTATTCATGATTCTCTTATTATACCATATTTCAGACGCAAACCCTACATCTAAAACCAAAATCTTCGGAAAGCCGTCCCTTGCCATGCGCGGTGCCGGGGGTCGCTACCAGGGGGCAGGAGAACGGACGTCGCCCGGCAGCATCCAGGAAAAGGGACGACAGGACGCTTTTCACACGATCTCGGCAAGAATCGCGTCGCAAACTTCCAGGCCGCGGGACGTCAGAAAGTAGACAGTCCCCCGCCGCGTGAGGAGACCTTCGGCGACATTCCGATCCAAGACCGGACGCCAGGCGGGAAATGCCGCGGTATCCAGCCCTTCGGAGGTCCGCAAACGGAAGAGGGTGCGCTCCTTCAGGTCTTCCGCAGCGGAAAGGCGCTCGCCCGAGGGCGTCCGCACGCGTCCAATCCGTCCGTAGGCCCCTTCGCCCAGCCCCAGATAGTCCTCGCCCCGCCAGACGGCGAGATTGTGCCGGCATGCGCACCCGGGCGCGGCGTAATTCGAGATCTCATACCGCTCCAGCCCCATACGGAGAAGGCAATCGGTCCGGCGGCGGAGGGCGTCCATCGTCTCGTCATCGTCCGGCAGCCGGAGCCGTCCGGACGCGACTTGGCGCGCCAGATGCGTGCCGGGTTCCAGGATGAGCGAGTAGACGGAACAGTGGCGCAGTCCCCAGTCCGCCAGACGGGACCACTGGTGCGACTGTTCAGACTTGTCGTCGGGCCAACCGACAATCAGGTCGATGCCGGCGTTGGGGAAGCGGGTGCGCACCAAATCGAAACGCCGCGCCGCCTCGTCCGCCGTGTAGCCCCGCCCCATCTGGCGCAGGACGGCGTCGTCCAGCGACTGCACGCCCATGGAAACGCGCGTCACGCCGCCCGCGGCCAGTTCCGCCAGCAGCGTCTCCGTCACATCCAGCGGATGCAGTTCGACGGTGAATTCCGCACCGGACGACAGGTACGGCGCGAGCGCGGCGAACAAGGGCCGCAAATCGCATAGCGCCGGCGAACCGCCGCCGAAATACACCGTCTCGAACAGCGCGTCCGGCGGACGCCGCAAAGCCTCCAATTGCGCGCAAAGACCCGCCACATAGTCCGCACGCTCCGCCGCAGACCTCCCGGCATGCGAATGGAGCGCGCAGTAGGCGCATTTCCCGCGGCAAAACGGGAAATGCACGTAGAGATTCTTTACTTTTGCTTGAAGAAGCTCTTCAGTTGCCGCATCTTGTTCGTCTTTTCCCACGGATACTTCAGATTGCCAAAGTGCCCCACGGCGGCCGTCTGCTCGTACGACCAGTATTTGGGCGTGAGTAGCCCCAGTTCCTTCGTGATGGCATAGGGCCGGAAGTCGAAGATCTTGCCCGAAGCGAGCATGTCCTCCAGCGCGGCGTCTTCGATGCCGTCCTTGGCCGTGCCGTAGGTGTCCACGAGGAAACTGACGGGTTTTTCCACGCCGATGGCGTAGGCGACCTGTATCTCGCACCGTGCGGCCAATCCGGCCGCCACGATGTTCTTCGCGGCATAGCGCGCGTAGTATGTCGCCGAACGATCGACTTTCGAGGCGTCCTTGCCCGAAAACGCACCGCCGCCGTGCGAGGCGAGCCCGCCGTAGGTGTCGACGATGATCTTGCGCCCGGTAAGCCCCGAATCGCCGCACGGACCGCCCACGACGAACTTGCCCGTCGGGTTCACGTAGAACCGCGTGCGGGGTGTCACAAGGCCCGTCGGCTTGAGGAAATCGCGCGCGATCTTCTCCAGCACGGCGTAGCAGGCGGCCGTCGCGCCCTTCTCGGTCGTCTGGTGCGAAAGAACGACCGTCTCGAGTTCGACGGGCACGCCCTTCTCGTAGACCACGGACAGCTGGCACTTGGCGTCAGGCCGTAGCCACGGGATGCTCCGGCTGTGGCGCAGCTTCGCGAAAGTGTTGAGAAGTTCGCGCGAATACACGACCCCGGCGGGCAGAAGGCTCGTCGTCTCGTTCGTCGCATACCCGAACATCATGCCCTGGTCCCCCGCGCCCTGCTTCAGGCGCGCGGCGGACGAAACGCCGCGGGCGATATCCGGCGACTGCCCGTGCAGAAAGTTCAGATACTGGAACGTATCGTAGGAGAAGTGCTCGGTGGCGTCGGTATAGCCGATCCGCTTGATGACGCGCGCGGCGATTTCGCGCGTGTTGATGTCGTTGAACTTGCGGCAGGATATCTCGCCGACGTTGATCACGACATCCGGACCCACCACCGTCTCGCACGCAACGTGCGCTTGCGGATCCTTTTTAAGGCATGCATCGAGGATGGCGTCCGATATCTGATCGGCCACCTTGTCCGGATGCCCTTCGGAGACGCATTCCGAAGTAAAAACATGGCGTCTGGTTCTATCTGTCATTTTTCATTCCCTGTAGACTCAGTTGTCGCACGCGAAAGCACCCTGCCTCGCGTCACAGACTGAAATGATGCCGCCCATTATACCATATTCAGGGAAGAACATGCAAGCGTTTGTTCGGGGGAAATGACCAAGCGAAAAGTGCACCCTGTCGTGAGACACCCCGGACAGGTCGTTCCGGGGGATGGCGCGCGCACGCGGCGATTCCCGTGCGGGGTAATTAACCGTGTAGAAAATGTAGAATAGGAGAACCCGTAGACCGTCCAATGGTAGCCCCCCACCCTCCCCAGCCCCGCCCAATCCTGTTAATCCTGTCTAAAACCCCCTACCCCCTCTCTCTACGTTCTTTGCTTCTCTGTGTGAGATATTCCCCCCCCCTCTACATCTTCTACATTTCCTACACGGTTAACCCTCTACCCCCCCACTCTCTGCGTTCTCCGCGCTCTCTGCGTGAGATATTCTACCCCCCCCCAATCCCCCTTCTACATTTTCTACATTCTCTACACGGTTAAAATCTCTCTCCCCCCTCTGTGTCTCCGTGCCTCTGTGCCTCTGTGTTAAAAAATCCTGC
>DBKW01000002.1:0-291 GCA_002298665.1 Verrucomicrobia bacterium UBA740
TCCGAGGCTGAGAATCGGATAGTCGTATTCCGGTTTTGCTCTCTACAAATTTTCCGGTTTTGCTTTCTACACGACATCTGCAAATAGGGGATTTACACGTCCGGACAATTATGTTATAATTCTCGCATAAACATGGTTTATAGGGTAAACGATAAACGGCGGCGGCAAGGGCACGGGGCTTCCCGTGCGCTGAAACGCCCGCAGAGCGCGCCAGAACGCGTTCTGACGCATCCGCTTGCGTCCAAGTACCCCCCCCCCCCTATTCGCTAGGGACGCTGTAGCGGGCTTCTA
>DBKW01000002.1:306-10090 GCA_002298665.1 Verrucomicrobia bacterium UBA740
TTCCGGGCCGCAGGGACTGCGGTCCCTACCCATATTTTGCGCGGTTTCGGACGGAACCGCGGCGGGTTGCTTTTCTCTTTTATCCTCTTCTCAACAAAGAAGTCTTGCAGGAACGCCTGGGGTGTTCGTGCGGGAAACTCAAGTAAATCCCCAAAAACAACAAAAAGGAAACAAGAAACAATGAACATGAAATCAATGATCGCGGCGGCCGCAGTGGCTGCGTCTACCGTTGCTTCGGCCAGTATCTTCAACTGGACGATCACGGCCAATGAGGGGTCGACGCTCACGAAGGGCAGCATCACCTCCGGCACGCGCATAGACGGGAAAGAGACGGGTCTTCGCGGCGGTCCTGAGTGGACGGCCAACGGCTCGTCTGTTTCGGGCACTCTCGAAGCCGGCGACTGGTCCTACAAGTATGGCGAGAACGGCAACTTGCAGGGTTACGCTGTTTGGGCGGGCGAGGAAAACAACGGCAAGTGGTTGGACGTCTCCAAATTCTCGTTCTATATCACGGGCGAGACCACAGCTGGAACCGAGAAGTCCGGCGGCACGGACATTCTGTGGTCCGATGTCCTCGCTGCGTGGAGAGGCGGCAAGGCCTATTCCAAAACCTTCTGGTATGGTGGCGATAATGGTGACGCCCTCAGCGGCACGATTTCCATCACCCCGGAGCCGACGAGCGGGTTGATGCTGCTCCTGGGTGCGGGCATGCTCGCACTGCGCCGCAAGGCGGTCCGCGCGTAAGCACGGGCAAAAGAGGCGACCTGCGCGTTTCGGGAGATTGTCCCGCGGCGCGCAGGCGCGTTTGTTTGATGAGATTCCATCGGGAGACAAGAGGTGCGCATGAAAAGGGTTAAGCTGAATCCGGCGGTTTTGGCGGGCGCACTCGCCGTATGGGCAGGCGCGGCGAGCGGGGCGGAGAACCCGTCCTGGACGTATCTGCCGGACGCGGGCGTTCTATCCAACAGCAGCTGGACGCTGAACGTGTCGGTTCGCGATGCCCGGCGGCGTACCTTGAATCTCGGAACCTCGGGGACGACCGGTTCCGCCTTTTGCAAAAAAGACGGCGCCGTCGTCGGTGCGGAAACGCTCGACCTGTCGCGTCCGATTCAAGACGCGCAGGGCCGGGCCTGGACAATCGAGCGAATCGGGAGTAGCGTCCTCAACGACACGGCTTCGCCCTTGAGGACGTTCATTGCGCCGCGCGAACTGCGCGAAATCGGCGCCCACAACTTCGACTATGAGCGGAGCGCGGGACTGAACATCACCTTCGACTGTCCGTATCTGGAAGGCGAAAAAGAATGGAACAACGCCTGGACGCTTCCCAACGGGTTTGTCGGCGGGTCGACATCGTCCCGGTTGCGGCTGTCCATCCCGAACTGCACCAAGCTGGATTCCTATTCCCTGACATCCCTGGCGGAACCGGACGCGGGCGAACAATGGGATCTGGGCGGCGTCCGGGAACTGGGCGAAACGGCCCTTTGCTGGATCCCCACGCCGGAATCCCTCCGGCTTCCCCGGCTCGAGAAGATGGCGAAGGACGCCATCACCGGCGGACAGACGATCCGGAAGGTCCTGTCTCTTGGGGACGGATTCGACACGCTCGCGTTCGTCGGAGAGAAGGCGTGGAATCCGGATTTGTCGCATCCGATCGAGCGCGTCTTCCTCGGCTGCGCGCCCGGGTGCGTCTTCAAGCGGTATGCGTTGAATTCGGCGGGGCTCCAGCGCGTGTGGCTGACGGGCGCCGTGCCGGTGTTCGACGCGGCGGAAGGGGAGCCGGTGTTCGGCAGCCGGGAGAATGACGGGGCCGATACCGAGCATGCGGCGGCGAATTCCATCGTGTTCTACGTGCCCAGCAACCGCGTCTGGCGGGCTGTCTGCGCGCAGGCGACGCCTTTGACGGAAGCGGAAACCGCCGCGTTCCGGGAGGCGCATCCCGATTGGGACGTCCCGTTCGGGGTCGTCGCGCCGGAAGTCTTCCGCACGAAGAATCCGCAGTACATCGGCTATGCGGACGAGACCAAACTGCCGCGGTACATTCAGGTGACTACCTTCGCCCACCGCCGCTACGGCGACACGTGGACGGTCGCGGATACCTATACGCTCGCGTATGAGGACGTTGAAAAGGAAGTCCCCTACGGGGCCGTCGTCGAGGTTCCGCATGGTGCGCAGATCACGCTGACGGTCCGGACGGCGGGCACAGGCGCGCCTGTGCCGGTCTGGGAAGGGCTGCCGGGCGGCACGACCGCCTCTACGGCGGGAACGGCGTCCTTCGCCGTGACGGAAAGTGCCGCGCTCTATGTCCATTTCCCCGGCGAGTGGAGGCTTGGCGAAGACGGCCAACACCTGACGGACGGCTACTGGTCGCTGCCCGTCGAACAGGACGGGGAGGGCTGGAGATTGATGCCTCTCGGCGAAGTTTCGAAGACGCTGGAAGGCGAACTGGATCTGACCGGCAAGATCGCGGACAAGAGGGCGATAACGGTTCTGCCGGACTGGAACAACATCTTCGACAATGCGCAGTTTGCCTCGTTTTACGCGCCCCGGTCGCTCGCGTATCTGGGGAAACAGGTGTTCCGCAATGAATTCGGGCGGAATCTGGTTTTGGACTGTCCGAACCTGACGAACGAGATTTCACGGTCGTGGGGCTTCCCCGCCGCGTGGCCGCGGACGGTTCTCAAGCTACCGAAGGCGCCGAAGATCGAGGGTGCGGAGGGAATCGGCATGACGTTCGCGGATACCGACTTGGCGGATTGGGATTTGGCCGGGCTGAAGGAAGTCGGCGCGGAAGGTCTCAGGACGGTCGATGCGGGGCCGGGTCCCCGTGGAGAATTGTCGCTTCCCAACGTCGAGACGCTGGGCGATCGGGCCTTCGCCAACTGGCGGCGCGTTTCGTCCGTCGCGCTGGGGACGAACGGTACCCTGAAGACGGTCGGTGCGTTCCTGTTCGCCGGAAACACGAACGCGCTGAGGAAGGTCGATTTCGGGCGCAGTTCGGCGTTCACGCTGAACGAAAAGGCGTTCTACACGGGCGCGAACGAGCAGGACATGCCCATTGCGCTGGACGAAATCTGGTTTTCGGGCGACGCGCCCGGCACGGCCGTACTGAATGCGCTGGTCGCGGGACGAACGGTTTCGTCAGGCACCGGCGGCGTCGCGGAGGATCTGAAGATATTCGCGCCGTTGGCGAAGCCGAGCTGGCGCCCCGTCACCACGCCGGTCCCGCGGGAACTCTACGCCGCGAAAAAGGCGCTCAAGCAGATGCTGGACGCGGAAGGCGGCCGGGAATACCGCGTCGTCGGCGTCTACCGGACAAAGAACGACGGCGTGGCGCGCGCCTGGCTCGTGCAGAATCCGTCGTTCGCGTACCGCAACGGCTTCGAGCTCCATTTCAGGTAGCGGGGCGACGGACGGAAGCGTCTTGACAAGGCATGGAATCATCGGTTATAATGGAGTCGAACATAAAATGCGAAAGGATTGTCGAATGAAGATGTCACCCTGGAAGTGCCTGGCGCTTGGCTTGCTCCTTCTGCTCGCGGCGGTTGGCGGTTGCCGCTATTGGAAGGTCTTCGCGCTTCGGGGAGGCTTGCAAATCGCCGCGGACGGGAGTTTCGAGAATGACGGCAAGCCCGTCTATCTGATCGCCAACCTCATCTACGGGACCCCCACGACGAACGCGTATGCGGATCTTCCGCCCGGGATGAAGATTCCGCCGGGTTCGGAGTGGATCTACGCCCAGCCGCCGGCGCGCGCCCAGTTCGACCGGCTCGGCTTCAACGCGACCGGCGGCGAAACGTCGACGACGTGGATGCGCAAGTACCGTCCGGAGAAGTCGTTCTGGCAGGCGGACAGCGAGGTGGACTGGAAGGGGATCGCGCCCGGGTACTACAACAACGGACTGCCCGTCTATGTCGATTTCACCTGTTCGGACTGGACGCACGGCGCGTTGCGGCCGGAACCCGGGCGGCTGCCGTCGCCGGACGCGTTTTCGGCCGGGAATTGCCATTTCATGCCTTACTCCGTCTTGACGGAAGAAGGATGGCGGCTCTACAGGGAGATGTTCCAGAGCGGCGCGAGAGAATTGCTGGCCAATGGCGTGCGGCCGTTCGTCTATGAACTCTTCAACGAACCGACCTACGAAGATACGGCGCCCAAGGCACGCGAGGCCCTCGCGAAGGAACTCGCCAAACTTCCGTCCGCTGCTCCGTCCGCCGCGGCGAAAGTCGAGACGATGAAATTCCACGAGCGGGCGTTTGCGCGCGCCATCCGGCAGGGGAAGGCGGCGTTGCGGGAAATCGACCCCGAAGCGCGCACCTGCTTCCAGCCGCTCGGCAATACGCTCGACAAGATCGATCCGCTTTTGGCCAACGAGACGACGGACGTCGTGGTGACGCCCACGGGCGGCGGGGACCCGTTCGACGTGCTCGTCTCCCTGGCTGTCGCCGGGAAGCGTCCCCTCGTGGACGGGGAAGCCTACATGGGCAACACGCGCGCGTCGCACCGCCACCGGATCCTCTTGGAATATGCGCGCGGCCTGAACGGGACCTATTATTTCAAGATGGACCGTCCGGCGGCTTGGAATCCCGTCTGGAAGGGCCCCGACGGCGTGCGCCGCGAGGCGGAGGACTTTCCGTACCGCGCCCTGAATCCGCTGGCGTGTCCGCCGGAGGCGTTCAAGGGCATCCAGGACGCGGCGCACGACATCGCGGCGGTCAACGATCTTTTCACGCCGCGGGACCGGGGCGTGCCGGCGCGCGTCGCGCTTTTGTATTCCCAGCCGACCCTGCGTCTGGCGCGCGCCTTGGGACGGGCCAACGGCTATTATGCGCGCGAGGCGGCGATGGCCCTGCTGGCGGCGCGCCTGCCGGTCAAGGTCCTGTTCGAGGAACAGCTGGACAAGGAACATCTCGAGGGGGTGCGGATGATCGTCGCCGCCGGCGTGGACGCCACGCTCCCGGAGACGAATGCGCGACTTAGGAAGTGGATCGCGCAAGGCGGCACGCTCGTCACGGTCGCCAATCTGCCGAATCTGACGGAGTGGGGCGAGCCTTCGCCCGCGGCGTTTTTGAAGCCGCAGACGGAAACGGTCGGGAAGGGGCGCCATATCCACCTCGCCCAGCGCCCCTCGACGCGCGAAGCGGCCCGGACCTATCGCGAACTGGCCGCGGCGGTGGGCGTGCGGCCCTCCTGCCTCATCACGGATGTGCGCACGGGCGAGGAGGTTCCCGGCGTGGAATGCGCGGCGGCGCGCAGGGGGAAAGCGGAAGGCTTCATCCTGGTCAACAACGACTTGGCGCCGCGGGCCGTCCGGCTGCGTCCGCAGGCGGTGGGCGCGGGACGCTCCGACTGGATTGACGTGACGACGGGGCTGCGTCTCGCCCGCACGGACGAGGGGGACATCCTGGTGCGGCTTCTGCCCAACGTGCCGGTCGTCATCCGCGCGGCGGACGGACCGGCGGCGACCGTCTCCGAGACGCCCGAGGCCTTTTTCGCCGGCCTGTCGGACTGGTTCGCGAGCCATCGCCTGGCGATTTCCACTGACGCCTATTACGTGCCGCCGGCCGATGCCGTGTGCGTGGATCTGCGCGCGGCCGCCAACGGGAAGCTGGAGGATCGCTTCGGCGCGATGCCGTGGGGACGGAAAGTTTGCGAGGGCGTGCCGTTCGACTTCATCCGCATCGACCAGAACGGGGAGAAGTCCGGCGTGTTCCTCAAGAAGAACGAGCTGGTTTCCGTAGCCGTGCAGGGCCGCGTGCAGGCGCTGTACGTCCTCTTCGACGCGCCCGAAAACGCGAAAGGTCCGCTCTTCGCCGGCCGGCTGGAGGCGGAGAAGGGGAGTCCGGTCCCGTTCGGGTTCGCCGCGCCCGCGGCGTTCGAGCGGACGGGGTGGCGCAATATGGACGGACGCCCCCTCTATCTCGTCCAATGGACGAATCCGCAGCCGGAAAAGACGTTCAACCAGCTCTGTCTCGAAGCGCGTCAGGACGGCATTTCGATCGCCGCGGTGACGATTCAGCGTCCCGATTCGAATCGCTACGCCGTGCCGTTCGTCCCCTCGGCGGTGAAGTGCGGCGCGTGGGGCCGCGTTTCGCCCGCCCTGCAGGACGGCGTGCTGAATCTGCGCGTTTCGGACGAGACCACCGATTGGTCGGGGTGCACGCTGACGCTCGCGCGCCCCATCCCGCTGGCCGCGGGAGACGTGGCGGGACGGAGCCTCGTTTTCGAGCTCAATCTCGGGGCGACCCCCTCCGGTCCGGCGTTCCAGCCGGCGCAGATTCCCCAGATCTCCGTCACATACAAGAAGAAGAACGGCGAGACCGTGAACGGATCTTACGTCCGGGACGGCTTCTTCCCGGTTCCGCCCCAGAAGGTGGACGCCGATCCCCGCACCTGGCAGGAGGCGCGGATACCTCTCCGCCGCCTGGCGGGCGAAGATGCGCGCGAGATCCTGAAAATCACCGTCCAATTCAAGATATTCGAGTCGCAACGCGCCGGGCTTCTTTTCCGCGGCATGCGGCTCGAGTAGCGGCGGGTTGAAACGCCAGAAAAGTTTTGATATAATCAAAGACATATTGTCGAAACAAATGAATGCAAGGAGTGATTGGAGAATGACAAAGATGAGACAGTGGGGCGTTTGTGCGACACTTGCGCTTCTGGCGGGTGGCGCGTTCGCCGCGCCGGAATGGGAGGACCCGGCCGTGAATTCCATCAACCGCCTGCCCGCGCGCACCTATTCGATGCCGCTTTCGGAAGAATCGGACGCGTTGACCGCGGCGCTCGAGCCGGCGACGCCCTGGAAGAAACTCTTGAACGGCGACTGGAAGATTTCCTGGGCGGGCAATCCCGAACTGCGCGTGAAGGATTTCTGGAAGGTCGGCTTCGACGATTCAGCCTGGGAGACGATCGACGTGCCGAGCTGCGTGGAGACGCGCGGTTTCGGCTCCCCCGGCTACACCAACATCCGCTACCCCCACAAGGACCGCAGCAACCCGAAGAACGCGGATTTCGCGCGGATACTCGACCGCCAGTCGGGCAAGCCGGACTACAATCCCGTCTCCAGCTACCGCACGACCTTCGAGGTGCCCGAAAACTGGACGGGCCGCGACATCATCCTGCGCTTCGACGGCGTGTATTCCGCCTATTACGTGTGGGTGAACGGCGAGAAGGCGGGGTATGCCGAAGACTCCAAGCTCCCGAGCGAGTTTGACATCACCGCCTTGGTGAAGCCCGGGCGCAACCTGCTGGCGGTTGAAGTCTACCGCTGGTGCGACGGCAGCTATCTCGAAGACCAGGACATGTTCCGCTTCTCGGGCATCTTCCGCGACGTGTCGATCTGGGCGAAACCGAAGGACGGCATCTGGGACTTCGAGGTGCGCACGACGCTGACGGACGATTTGAAGACCGCGGCACTTGCGCTCGCGGGCATTCCGGGGGCGTGGTCCGCCACGCTCTACGACGCGGCGAAGAATCCCGTGGCCCGGCTTTCGGACGGCTCGGCGTCGGCGGTGCTGTCCAATCCGTCCGTCTGGTCGGCGGAGAACCCCTATCTCTATACGCTGGTCGTCCGCAAGGGCGACGACATTCGCATGAAGCGCGTCGGATTCAAGAGCCAGAAGGTCGCGGGCAACGCGTTCGTCCTGAACGGAAAGAAGATCAAGCTCAAGGGCGTGAACCGGCACGAGGCGGACCCGGCCGACGGGCGGACGGTTTCGCTCGAGACGATGGTCAAGGACGTGGAGCTCATGAAGCGCCACAACATCAACACGGTGCGCATGGGGCATTATCCGAACGATTATCGCTGGTACGATTTGTGCGACCGCTACGGACTCTATCTCGTCGCCGAGGCGAACGTGGAGGGTCACGAGCCGGCGTACGGCGAAAACGGCCTCGGGCGCATCCCGGAATGGAAGAAGTCCATTGTCGAGCGGAACGAACGCAATGTCGTCTTCTACCGCAACAATCCGTCCGTCACGCTGTGGTCGCTCGGCAACGAAACCGGTCACGGAAACAACTTCCGCGCGGCGATTTCCGCCATCCGCGCGCTGGATCCGTCGCGTCCGATCCACTGGGAGCGCGGCAATATCGACGCGGACGTGGATTCGTGCATGTACCCCTCCGTCGAGTGGGTGGCCGCGCGCGGAAAGCTGGGCGATCTGCCGCGGGAGAGTCCGGAGACAATCAAGATCTGGCCCACGGAGGACCAAAGCCCGGGCAAGCCCGCCTTTTTGTGCGAATACGCCCACGCCATGGGCAACGCGGTGGGCAATCTCGCGGAATACTGGGAGGCCATCTACAGCCATGACGCGCTCATGGGCGGCTGCATCTGGGACTGGGTGGACCAGGCGCTTTGGAAGGAGACGGGGCGGGTCGACCCCAAGACGGGCAAGCCCGAACGCTTTTTCGCCTATGGCGGCGACTGGGACGAGCAGCCCAACGACGGACCCTTCTGCTGCAACGGTCTGGTAATGCCGACCCGGGAAGTGTCCGCCAAGCTCGTGGAAGTCGCTCACGTCTACCGCAACCTCATCGTGCGGAAAGAGTCCGACGGCACGCTTTCGCTCGAAAACCGCTTCGGGTTCACGTCCGCGGACGCTTTTGACGGCGAATGGGAGCTTGTGGCGAATGGCCAGACCGTCGCGCGCGGCGCTTTCGCGGTGCCGGCGGTGGCGCCGCTATCCCGCGGGGTCCTGCCCTGGCCGGCGATCGACCGCGCGGCGACCCCGGAGGGAGCGGAATGTTTCGTGAACTTCGTCTTCAAGACGCGCACGGCGACGGATCTCGTGCCGGCCGGGTGGGTGGTCTCGCGCACGCAGATCGAAGCGGGTGGCGCATGGCGTTTCGACCAGGCCGCTCCGGAGGCGGGAGTCTCCGCGGACGGCGTGAAGATCGTGGAAGATATCCGCACGGTGACGGTGCAGGCCGGCCCCACGAAGGCCGTCTTCTGCCGCAAGACGGGCACGCTTGCCGCGCTCGAGATGAAAGGCCGGACGATTCTGAAGGACGCCGCGCCGGGTTTGGCGGCGGGACCGCGCCTCACGTGCCTGCGCGCTTTCACGGACAACGACGCCTGGATGCGCGAAGGCTTCTTCGATTCGGGGCTCACCCAGTTGCGCTACCATCCCGGACCGATCGCCGTGGAGGGCAACACGGTCAAGACATCCGTCAAGGTGACGGGATCGAAGTCCGCCGGCTTCCGGCACGAGACGGTCTGGCGTTTCGCCGCGGACGGGTCGGTCGTCCTCGCGAACACGGTGGCGCCGTTCGGGACGTTCCCGCCGGCGATTCCGCGTCTGGGCTTGACGTGGATTCTCGACAAGGGGCTGGAGGCGGTCGCCTACTACGGGCGCGGACCGTACGAGAACTACGTCGACCGGCGCACGGGCAGTCCGCTGGGCGAATGGCGCACGACGGTGGAGGGGCTCGCCGAGCCGTATGTGCGCCCGCAGGACAACGGCTGCCGCACGGATGTGCGGTGGGTGTCGTTCGCCGATCCGGACGGCGCCGGCGTGAAGTTCGCCGCCTCGCGGCCGCTTTTCGTGCAGGCTTCGCGCTACGCGGCGGAGGATCTGGAGTTCTCGCGCCACCGCAACGGACAGCAGCGTTTCCGTTCGCCGCCTGTGCCGCGGGATGGAATCTACGTCAATCTCGATGTGCTGCAGACGGGCTTGGGCGGCGGAAGCTGCGGCCCCGGACCGCTCGAGAAGTATACGATCAAGCTCCCGCAGACGGTTACCTGGCGCGTGCGCCTCGAGCCGCTCTGAGGTCCTCGCCCCCGCCCCGCTTG
>DBKW01000002.1:10171-10348 GCA_002298665.1 Verrucomicrobia bacterium UBA740
AGAATATCTCACGCGGAGACGCAGAGAACGCAGAGAGGGGGGTGTCAATATTAACCGTGTAGAAAATGTAGAAGATGTAGAATGGGGGTAGTAGGATTTGGGGGTACTCTCTGCGTGGCTCTGCGTATCTCTGCGTGAGGAATAAACTCGGAGGTGGAATAAACTCCGAGGAGCAAC
>DBKW01000065.1 GCA_002298665.1 Verrucomicrobia bacterium UBA740
GATAACCGTTTCCCTCGACGAAAACACCCTTGAACGCGGCTTGCAAGCCGCCCGCAAGTCCTTTTCCTGCGCCGATAATCCCGCTTTCCGCAAGACCCTCGTCGAGGCGGGCGTCGCCGGCGTCGTCAACGCCCTGCGCACCCACTTCCGCGAACGCGAACCCGAGAACCGCTTCGGCTTTCCCAAGTTCGGGCAATCCTACCCCAAACGCTACTTCTGGTACGGCACGCGCGGAACCTCCGTCGCCGAGCGAATCCGCATCGTCCGGACCTCCCCCGCCGCCCTGGACGGACAGGTCGCCGTCAATTCGCCCGCCTTGGCGCATAAATTGTCCACGAATCCCCCGCCGATCGTCCCCAAGGGCGGACGCAAGTACCTGGCGATCCCGGCTTCGCCCGAAGCGGCGGGCTGGTCGGGCCGTCCGCGGGACTTCCCGGGCGGCTTGCGTCTGGCCTTTTCGCGTGTCCCGGGGAGCGGCAGCCGCTGGCTTCCGAGCCTGGTTTCGGCGACGCAAAAGGGAGCCGTCTCCGGCTCCCCGCAATACTGGCTTGTCCGCAAGGTCTTGACGCGCCACGATCCGCAGGCCTTGCCGTCGAACGCGGCGCTTCAAGGCGCGGCCGTTTCGGCCATCCGTTCGGTCGTCTCCCGCCGGACTTCCTGACGCCTCGCCAACCCTCGAACCATCCCGCTTTTTGGACGCCATCCGTGCCCAAACCACTCCCTCTTGCCCCCCACACACTCCCTTTGTCCCATTTTTTCTCTAATTTTTCCCAATCTCGACTCAAAAATACGTTTACATTGACAATTCACGAAAAAATGGTATCCTCCAAAGCGTCCGGGCATTCCGTCCGGAAAGAAAAGAAAGGAACAAGCCTATGCAAACTCCTATGCCGCAAATGCAACGCACACTGTCCGGATTTCATCGAACAGCGTTGCGAGAGGCTCGCCTCCTCGCCCTTCGTCCGCAACGGTCGCCGGAAAACGAACAAGAACCCGCTCCGGAAGAGGTTCTATGTCGCCGGCGAAGCCCGGAAAAACCACAAGACGATCCCCGAAAAGGCGAGCAAAGGTTCCTGTTGTGAATTGCAAAGCATGCAGGCAGAGGCGGCGGAAAGACCCGTCCACGTGGTTTCAGAAATGCAATCGACCGCCCCGGCTCGGAAGTTTCGTTTGGACGATGCGCTGTTCTATCTGGCTTCGGACTCCATATTTCTCTCCTTTTCAGAAGGTTTTCCCCGCGGCAGACGGCAGGGCCGAAGGGTAAGACTGCGGGAGATGGCACGCCGCCTAGGTGCCAGTTCCCAACCGAACTTCAAGAGACCAAGGTCTTTTGGTCGAGAGACCTTGGTCTCTTGAAGCTGGCGCGGACAAACGACGCGTCCGTCCCGGGAGATCCGGCGAGGAACACCGCCGCGACAAGGCCAGCCTCCCCTTGTCCAGCCCATCTCCGGACGGGAGCAAAGCAGAGAATAAACTCCCTCCACCATTTTTCCGGTTGCCCTGGACGCGCTTCCCTACTCCTTATATGTAGAGCAAATTCCAGCGGCCCCGCGGGAGCCGCCGAAGCTCCACGGGGCTCTTCGCGAAGGGAGGGGATCGCCCTTCGCGGGGGGGGTCTCCGCAAGATTTCAGCGGCGTGCGCGAACGCCGGCGCGGGTGTAGTCGAACGGCTTGAAGCCGAGCGCGAACGCTGGCGAGTCCGGCTTCAGCCGGAAGTCGAAGTTTCGCGCGTCGACGAACTTCGGGTCGGCGTAGCGTCCGTTGACCTCCTTGCCGCACGCGCGCCAATCCTCCCACGTCAGGCCGTCCAGCTTCGCCTCGCCGTTCGGGTCGAACCAGAGGTTGTTCGCCCACACGCCCTCCACGCCGCGCACGCCCGCCGACGCGAGGTCGCCTCGGTCCGTCAGCACGATGTTCGCGACGACGTTCAGCGAGCTGCGCACGTTGAACACGTTCGCGCGGATCGTGCGGATGACGCCGTTCTGCTCGTTCCACGCGAAGATGTTGTTCTGCACCGTGTTGCCCGCGCCGTAGTGCTGGTGAAAGCCGCCGTCGTGCGTGTTGTAGACGAGGTTCCGCGCGAAGACGACGCCTTCCGATCCCTCGTCCGCGTAGAGTCCCCACCCGCCGTAGGTGCGCGACGAGACGTTGTAGATCACATTGTCCGTCACGCGCGTGCCGAACGCCGTGCCGAGCGTGTACACGCCGCCCATGTCCGAGAGGACGCCCTTGCCGAGGTCGTGGATGCGGTTGAACCGCACGAGGTTGCGCATCGCCGCCGTGGGCAGGTACGCCCACTGCCAGCCGACGGACACGCCCGAATAGTAGAAGTCCGAGATCTCGCAATGCTCCACGCGGCAGTCGGAGGCGTGGCCGATCACGACGCCTGTCCCCATCGCGTTGTAGCGTCCGCCGTCTCGGATCACGCAGTCCTCCAGCACGTTGAAGGCGCTCGCGCGCGGATGGTAGCCGAAGATCTCGCGCCGCGCGACAGGATACTTCTCGTCCTTCGCGAGCCGCACCGCGTCCGCCCCGAACCACACGCCGCCCGCGCCGAGATCCTCGAAGACGCACCGCGCGACGCGGTTCGAGAAGCAGCCGTCGCGCAGGCGGATGCCGATGTTGCCCGTGTGCCGCACGAAGCAGCCCGTCAGCGCGAAGTTCCGCGCGCCCGTCGC
Source organism: Verrucomicrobia bacterium UBA740 (assembly GCA_002298665.1). Classification (GTDB taxonomy): domain Bacteria; phylum Verrucomicrobiota; class Kiritimatiellia; order RFP12; family UBA1067; genus UBA1067. Next base: position 2,679 of record DBKW01000065.1, read on the forward strand.
GTCAAGGAGCGCGTCAAAGGCCCGGGCGGCCTGGCCGGGATAGAACGTCAGCGGCCCCTTGCCGCCCTCGACCGGCGTCGCGTCGCTCGCCGTGAACGCCAGGTTCTCGAAGCGGATGTGGTCAACGTACCGCCCCCTGTCCGGCTCGCCCTTCACGACGACAAGCCGCGAGAGCTTCGACAACGGCGCGACGGCGCAGATCGAATCGGGCCGTTCGCCCGGGCGCGGACGATAAAGAACCTTGCGTCCAGTCCAGTCATAGAACCACTCGCCCGGTTCGGTGAACGCGCCGCGCAGGTTGCCGACGCGATAGATCGCCTCGGCGTTCCACTTTTGCGACCAGTTCCAGACCTGCGTACCCTCCGTGATGAGCCGCCCCTCCTGCCAGCCGACGAGAGGACGCTTCGTCGCGTTCCACTTCTGGTTGACGCGCACATGAACGTAGGGGTGCTCCGCCGCCGGCGTCGCGTCGAGCAGCTTCCGCAGCGTCTCGTCCGCGACCGTCAGGCTTTCGCGCGTGCGCGTTGCCTTGCCTTTCGCGTCCTTCGCCAGAATCTCCTGCGCACACGCGCCCGGCACAAGCCAGTCCTCGCCCTTCGGATACGGCGCGTTCGCGGCGCGGCGTCCGTTCACCCACAGCATCTCGAACCAGACCGGATTGCCGTCCGCGCCGGTCGGCGCATCCGCCTCGAACCAGCCCCTGCCCGTGTCGCGCCATCCGACGAGCGGTGCGCCGCCCGAGATCTCGCTCGCCTCGCCCGCGCCGCGCCAGACGACCGGCGCCGCCGCCGTGCCCGAATCGTCCGGCGTGAACGTCAGCGGCTCACGCAGCGTGTAGCGCCCCGGCTTCACCTCGACCGTCCAGGCGGACGTGTCGCCGCCCTTCTTCGCCGCGCGGATCGTCTCCAGCGCCTGCTGCGGCGAGAGGCCGTCCGGCGAGACGGTGAGCGTCCGCGTGCCCAGCAGGTCGCCGATGACCAGCAGCTGGGAGACGCGGAAGACCGTGCCATGGTACTTGGGCGCGGCAAGTTCCTTCTTGGGGTCCTTGAACTGGCGCGAAAGGATCGTGCGGTCGGGTTCGCGATCCGTCAGTGTCAGCTCGACCTCGTGGATGCCGTCCGCACCATCGTAGAGCGTCACGGAGCCGCCGCGCACATACGTCGAGTACTTGTCGAAGCCCACGACGTCCGCGACGGGCTTGCCGTCGATCTTCGCGGACAGGATGCCGCCATCGGGCTGATAGCACATCCTGAGCCGCAGGACGGAGCCGGCGAAGGAGAACTTCAGCGATGCGCCCGGACGGCGCGCGACGAACGTGCCGGGCCGCTCCGGGTCGGGCGTCCAGTCGCCCTTCAGGATGTCCGCCGTCACGGGAATCGCCTTCGCCGCCTCCCAGTTGTCGGGCACGAACGGCGTCGCGAGACGCGGCGCATGATCGACCGGATTCGAGCTATCCATCGCGGCGAACGCCTGCTTCACGGCCTCGAGGTAGAGCGCGTGGCCCTCGGGACGCGGATGCACCCCGTCGTTCGCGAAGAGGACGCGCCGGTCGTTCGCCATGAGTTCCTTCACCTTGCGGTCGAAGTCGGAATCCTGCTTCGGGACGGCCGTCGCGAAGAAGCCGCGCGAGACGACGAGGCCGCCTTTCTTGTAAAGCTCGACCGCCGGCACGCCAAGGGAGATCGATGGGATGCCGTAGTGCGCGGCGACCTGCTCCATCGCGCTCGCGCTACGGTTGTAGGCGCCCTTCGCGTAGGTGTCGAAGATGCCGCCCGCGACCGTGTAGCAGAACACGATGTCCGTCTGCGGATCATGCTTCCAGATTTGGCGGACGATGCCCTCCATCTGCCGCCAGATGTCGCGCGGCGGCTTGTCGCCGTCGTTCACCGCGAACTCGACGAACACGAGATCGGGATTCTTCGTCAACACATCCTTCGCGAGCCGGAACGCGCCGAGATCCGATCCCGTGCCGCCGATGGACGCGGCGACCTCGGTGATCCTCGCCTCCGGATGCGTCTCGCCGAGCCACTGCGTCGTCAGGTCACGCCAACCCCTCATTTGCGTGATCGAGCCGCCGAAGTAGGCGACCGTCACGGCCTTTCCGGCGCGGCACTTGGCGAGGAAGTTGCCGATGCCGTCGCGCGGATGCACGACGCGAATGTCGGACGAGACCCTGTAGACAGGATAGGCGCTCGCCTCCGGACGCGAGGGGAAGCGTCCGTCGTGCTGCGGCACGACGACGCACGCGCCATACCAGCCGGGCGGCATCTCGCGTCCGCTTCGCAGATAGCGCTTCGCGACGAGGACGCCGTTCGTGCCGCTGTTCACGATCCGCGTCGCCGGATCGCAGGTCGCGTCCGTCGCCCGCAGCTCGCCCACGTTCTGGCTGAAGCCTTTGATGTCTACCGTGCCGGGGGCCTGTCCCCACAGCACCAGCCCCCGGTCGGGGTTGAGGACGTTCGCCCCTTCGCAGACGAGCGTGCCGTGCTGCACGTACCAGTCGCGGTATTGGTTGCCGGAAGCGGCGAGGCGCACCGTGCCCGGCTCGGTCTGGCGGAAATCGACGCCCGGCGTCTGGACGGGACGCCCCTCGATGCGGGCCGTTGCCCCGGCGCGCACGATCAGCGTCGTCGGATAGCCCTTCTGCCGCGTCTGCCTCTCGCCCGTGAAGAAGCCGCCGCGAAACGTGACGTCGCCCCGGATGTCGAGATTCGCGCTGGCCGCACCCCAGCAGAGGTTCGAGACCGGCCCCTCCTGTACGGTCCTCTTGCCCGCCGCGACCGGATACGCCGTCGCCTTCGTGAAGACGAATGGTGCCGCCGCATGCAGCGAACCGCCGCCACACACCAGCGCACACGCGCCCACCTGAATCAGCTTTCTCGTTTTCATCAGTCCTCCTTGACTGTCGTCATTATACACTATTTCTCTGCGGCCTCTACGCACTCCGCGTGAGACAGCAATTCAGTCTCGCGCAGAGCCACAGAGTTCGCAGAGACTCTCCGGATGTCTTTTCTGACAGGATTTACAGGATTCACAGGACCTGAAAGGCTCGGCAAATCTGTCCCGGCAATCCTGTCAATCTTGTCAATCCTGTCTAACGCGCTGTCGCTCCTCGAGAAGACCGCAACCACGCCGCCCTCGTCGCAGAGGGCGAAGCGAACCGTCTCGCCCCGGCGCACCGTCCGCGACGTGCAGGCGATCGCCTTCGCGTCCGTGGGCGTCCGCGCCGTGTCGTCCGCGTAGGCGGACATCGTCCACGCCCCCTCGTCGAGGAATTCGAGCGTGAGCGCCAGTTCCCGCCGCCGCACCGTCGTCGCCGCGTAGTAGAGACGTCCATCGAACGCCTCGCGCAGGACGGCGTAGTACTCCCCGCACCTGCCCTCGACAGGACGCGTGTCTCGCCACGCCGCCGGCAGGCTGCGCAGGACCTCGATGCCGTCCGCCCCGCGATACCGCTCCGGCGCGTCGCAGAGCGTCAGGAGCGGCGAGTCGAACTGCACGCACTGGGCGAGCGCGTGGGCGCGCGTGCCCATCTCCTCCGCCCAGTTGGGGCAGCGGTCGGTCTCGTCGCCGTAGCGGTGGCCCTTCGCGACCTGCGGTACGAAGTCCCGCGAGAAGACGTTCGCGAACGAGCCGGGCGTGAAGTCCGCCGGGCCGAGGAGGAAGCGCGTGAACGGCAACGCCGCGCAGACCTCCGGCGTCGTCTTCTTGCGGAAGATGTTCATCTCGTTGCCGCAGACGGCCTCGCGCGTGACCATGTTCGGCCATGTGCGCTCACCGCCCGTGGACTTGAACGAGCCATGAAAGTTCACCATGACGCGGTATTTCGCCGCCGCACGGCAGACGCGCTCGCACCAGTCCACCATCTCCTGATCCTGACGCTCCAGGAAGTCCGTCTTCACGCCCACGACGCCCCAGTCCGCGAGCCGCGAGAACGTCTCCTCGATCCCGACGGACTCGATCTCCATCCAGTGGATCCAGAGCCAGATCCCGACGCACTTCGCCTTCGCGTGCGCGACGATCCGCGCGAGGTCAAAGCCCCTGCGGGGGCGGAGCGGCACGTTCGGCCCGTGGTTCGGACGCCGCGCGAAGCCGTACCAGCCGCCGTCGATCGTGTGGTAGGGCCAACCCATTTCCGCCGCGAAATCGACGAGCGCGAGCGTCCGCTCCGTCGAGAGCGAGTTGTTGGACTCCGCCCACCAGTCCCACGACGAGGCGCCAGACCGCACGAACGAGAAGTCGAGCGACGGGTCGGGCGGCGGATTGAGGTTCGCGATGAGGTCGTTCTTCCGCAGGAGGTCCACCTCGTCGTCGCCGACGAGCACGACGCGCCACGGGCTCTGCGCCGGGGTCGTCGCGATGACCGCGACGCCGGGCGTCGAGGCAGGGGTCGGCGGCAGCTTCGCGAGCGCAGCGCAGAGCGTCGCCGCGCCGTCGCCCGCCGCGCGGAAGTTCATCCCCGCCCAACCGGAGAGCGCGGCCTCGCACAGAGCGAGCGTCGCACCCCGCGTCTCGACGAGGACGGGCATGCCGACGAACTTCGACGGATCGACCGCCGCGAGCGGACTCTTCCCGAACGGTTCCTCCTGCGGATCGCGCTCCGTCGCGTAGACCGTCGTCCACGCCGTCGCGTCCGCCGCGAACCGCCACTCCGTCAGCTCGTCCGTGAGCGCAAAGCCGTCGAACGCCGCCTGTTCGGGGAAGATGTAGCGGAACGCGACGCCCTCGTCGTAGGCGCGGAAGACGAGCGTCAACCGGCGCGGCGACCGCTCGACCATCGTCTGCCCGAGGCCGACACGCACCGCCCGCGCCTCCGTCTCCTCCAGCTCGACCATCAGCTCGTTATAGCGGTCGCGTACCGTCTCGCGCCGCGAGTGCCGCGTCGTCCACGTCGTGTCGGACGACGCGCGGCGCACGTTCCGTACCGTCATCTCGGCGAGGCGCTCCGCGCCTTTCTCCAGCGGACTCCCCACGGCGAACGCGACGCCGAGCCGCGAGGGGAGAACGAGCGTCTTGCCGCCGCGCGCGAGCGACCAGCGCATGCCCTGCGCGTCCGTCTCGAATTTAAGCGACAGCCGCCCGTCCGGCGAAGCGGCGTTCAGCGCCACCGCAGCGGCGTCCGCGCCGCAAAGGCCGAGCGACATGGACAGCGCGACAACCGCAAATGTCTTGATCTTCATTCTTTTTTCGGTTCTACTCCCATTTTAGAGGAAATGGCGAAATGGGTTTGGGGTTGCGAGATTGAGTTTCCCGGCTGCAAGGTAGATCATCGCGGAATATCCCTCGAAGGTATGATAGCCCCTTGTCTTCCGTTTGGCCGCTTGAACCATTGCGTCAATCCCTTCGCATATCGCGTTCGTCAGGCGTGCCCTGAAGTACGCGAGGATTTTAGGCCGGTGCCGCCACAAAGTCTGTGCCGCGTCTTTCATCGGCCGAAGGCGGCAGCGCCTCATCCAGGAATAAAGCCGCTTGAATGACGCCTCCGCCTCGGCCATATTTGGCGAAGCGCAGAATTCGTCGAGGCAGGCCACGATCCGGAACGCCTCGCCGGTCTTCGGGAAACGCCGCGAAAGCGCTGCAATCCGGTCCGCTTCCTCTCCTGTCAGCTTGCCCTTCGGGCGCATGAACAGATAGCGGTTCCTGAACAGATCTTTCTTGCCTGCCGCATCCTTCTGCCCGTCCCTGCGAACGGCCTCGAGCGCGTTCGTCATCACCTGCTTGACATGGAACTTGTCAATGACATGCTCGGCGTTCGGGAAGTTCTCCTCGATTGCAGGGCCGCAGGTCTTCGACATGTCGCTGGTCACGGCCGTGATGTTCGCGGCATCCCCGCCCCGGGCCTTGGGTTTCTCGCAGAATTGCGCGACGGTCGTCTTCTCACGCCCGTCCTCGACATCGACCACGCATCGTCCGACCGCGTCGATGACGAGCGTCGCACAGTCAGGGCCGCGCTTGAACGAGGTTTCGTCCAGGGCCAGTTTCTCCAGATTCGCAAGCGATCTGGCGTTGACGGCCTTGTCGACCCAATACGGGAGGATGTTAGCCATTGACTTTTCGTCGCAGCGCAGCAGTTTCGCGGCCTTTGCGCGCGGCATGTCCGCCATCGGCACCCTCGCATACCCCTCGAAGTACGTGGTGAATCGCGCGTTCTTCCGCTCAAACGGGGCGTTGATCTGCTCGCCCCGCATGTCGGGCATTTCACCTCGGCCGCTTGCAGTGCACATATGTCGGAAAAACATGCGGTCGCCATGCCGCCAGACGCGCTCCTGCGGCTCGTAGCCGTAGTGTGACGTCGGGCCGCCGCACGCCGGACAGGGAATCGCGGCATCTCCCCGGACGCCAACATGGATGTCGACCCACTCCGCTTCGGGATCGAACTTGGCGCTCTCGACGTACCAGGGTTCCTTCAGCCCGAGCGACCCGGCCACCCTGTCCATGAAATGTTCTACCATGATTTAGCTCCTTGCCAATAGTATAGCATAGTTTATTCGTTGATTCGATGGATTTCGCTTGAAATTGCGCATTAGCTGATTAAATTGCAATGAGTCCCGGTCTTCTTGACTGTCGCAGATTAAAACCTCGTTTCACTAACTTTTGAGTAGTGGCCTTTTTTCTTGTTACTCATTCATAAAACCGTGAAGCGGCTGAAACGGCTTCAGCCATTCCGGCGCTACGCGCGAGCACGAAAGCGGGCGGGCCGTCCGTCGATCCACGAAAATGCTCTCGCGCTTTTCTTGACGCTTCGTTGACGCCGGTCTCCCGCTTGAACGCGGCGGATATGCTATACTACCACCATGCGCGATGCTTTGCTTTACAAGGACGAGGTGTATGCCATCCAGGGGGCCGTCTACGAGGTCTACAGGACGCTCGGCAACGGCTACAGGGAAGAAGTCTGTCAGCAATGCTTGGCGCGCGAACTGGCATTGCGAACGATCCCATACGAGGCAAAAAGGGAACTTCGCATCTTCCATAAGGGAGAACCCATCGAGAAGACCTACATCCCAGACCTGTGGCGCTATGGCGTCATCATCGTAGAGCAGAAGGCCGTCGAGGCAATCACGTCTGAACACTTTGCTCAGCTCGGCAATTACCTCAGGCTCGCGAAATGTAGGCTCGGACTGCTCGTGAACTTCGGTTCGTATCACAAAGTCACCATCAAGCGCTGGGCAAACAGACCCCTTGCGTAGCTTGACCGTTCGAGAAGAATCGCGAAGCGCTTTCGTGCAATCGACGTAAGGTTCGCCGCGTTTTCGTGTCCGCAGATCACCCATGTGCGCAAATTCTCACTTGATGAGCAGAAGGAAGCCGCCCTTGCGCGACGACTTGCGAACGCAGAGCGTGCCGCCGCCCGTCACGAAGCCGTCCGTATAACGTCCGTGAAAGGTCGGCTCGCCGTCCCGCCAGAGATACCTGACCACGACCGTCTCACCGGCGGGAATCTCAATCTTTCCTTCATCGGATACGGAAAGTATCGCCTCGCGCGAGAACGCGCCCGCCGCCGCGACGGCGGCATCCAGCGTCAGCTTGCCCGAACCCGAAACGACGACATTCGTGCAGTTCGCCCACGTCGCCCCGGCGAGCAGCGCCACCTCGCCGCCGCTCACCGTCAGCGAGCCAACCGTCGTGGAGGCCGTATTCGTCATCGCCAGCCGTCCCGTGCCCGCATACCAAAGCGACGCCTCGCCCCGGAAGTTGAGGTTGTTCGGCGCATACACCCCCGCACCCGTCAGCTTCAGCGTGGCCGGCGTCGCGCTCGTCACGTACATGTCCGAATAGCCGAACGATTTATCATCTTCAAATCCGGTTTGGCCGACAACCAACACGTCGCGCACCGTCTGATTGAAACCGTTGAGGTCGAGCGATCCGCCGTGTCCGCTGTAGAATCCCAAATCCCCGCCCTCGGACAAGACCCCGTCCTTTTCGCAGATGGCTTTCATTCCGTTGAAAAGCGCGAACACGCCATACGCATTCCCCTGCGCGGAAAGATGCACTTCACCCGCGCCGGATGGCGTGCCATATACCCTGAATGGGCAAGTGACGACGTCGATCTGTTTCCCTTCGATCCAGAGCGTTCCCGTCTTAGAGACATTGAATTGCCACGTCCACCATTTGTACCCCTTGGGGTTGCCCTGATGCGCAGCGGATTCGCCCAAGCCGCCTCCGATACGCAACGTTCCATTCACGTAGAGCGCCGAACTGTTGGCGCCCGAAGAAATGTTCGTGACCGCACCAAGCTGCACGAACTCCGTGCCCGTCGGCGCGAGGTTCAATGCCGGGCCGTGGTTGAAGGTGATCGCCGCACGGTTCGTCACGCAAGCCACTGCCGCGCGGACGCCCGCCTGTCCGTTCAGCTGCACGTGCGCACCCGCCGCACCGAGGCCGCCGCGTCCCGACAGGACAAGCACGTTGCCGCTCGGCACAGTCAGGAGCCCCGCAAACGCCGGCGTGTCGTCGGACGAGAACTTCAGGATGTCGCCCGTCCCCGTCGTGCGGTCGAGCGTGACGGCGGAACGTCCCGCCCAGCCGGACGCCAGCTCGACCACGGTGTTCGTCGGGATGCGCCACGTCTGCTCGCCCGCCGTGCGCGGCGCGACCTCGAACCGGCAGACGCGCGCCTCCTCCGTCTTGCCGCACGTAAGCCCGCCCGCGCCGAGGCGGAACGTCTCGCCGCGCAGGGTGAAGTCGCCCGCCGCCGTGATCTCGATGCCATAGATGTCTGTACCCGCCGGAACCGTCGCCGCCGTGCCGGACGAAAACACGAGAATCTCGTCGCCGCCCGTAAGCGTCGGCGCAACGCCGTCCTGCCAGTTCGCCGCCGTCGCGAGTCTGTCGTCCCCCCCGCCGCCAGTCCACGTGAACATCTTCGTCGCGCCGATTTCGCGCGACAGGACCTCGACCGCCGTGCCCGTAAGGCGGTTGCCCGTCATCGTCGCGATCGCCTCGGCGGAATACTCGTCCGGCGCGATGGACTTCCCATCGACCTTCAGCGTATTCACACGGAAGACATTCCCTTCCGGCAGCGTCACCGTACCGTTGTCCGCAATTTCGAGCGCGATATTTTGCGCATTGACTGATGTGGTCTGCAGAGTGAGCTTGCCCGAATCGGAGACTGAAAGGGAGGTAATGCTGTTGAAGGAGGCATCAGACGCAATCACGACTTCGCCCGATTTGACGGATATGCTGCCTTTGGTCGAGGAAGACCCACGGAACGTGAACGGGGTTGCCGGCGATCCGTCGTAGATAAGCGAAAGGGCTCCATTCACGCTGACTGTGCCCGAATGGTCTTTCGGATAGGGACCGGGGCCGTCCTCATCCACCCAGCAAAACCCGTCACGAACCGTCAGCGTGGCGGGCTCGGCGCTCGTCAGCGTATAGGTCGGCTTTTTGTAGTTGTCACTAGATTCGGAATACGCACAGCCCATGAACGTCAAGCGGGAGATCGTCTGGTCATAGCCGTTGAGATCGATCGTCGAATAAGAACCCGACTGGTGTCCGGGATTGAGTGCCGCGCCACTTGCGCCAAAGGCGTCTTTGCCGAAGAACTTGATCGTCTGTCCGGCCGCACCTTCGACCGCGACACCCGACAGTTTTCCGTTCAACTTGAGATCTGACCAGATGTTGCGGATGCGGACATCGCCTGATGCCGACAGGTTTCCAGTGAACGTCTCGAATGATCCGCTGAAGGAAACGGCCTTTGAGCCGTTGTTCGTGACGACAATCTTGCCCGCACCCGAGACGGCGCCCGAAAACGACACGTCAGCCGACGATGGCGCAAGTTCGATGGTCAGCGTCGCGTCCGCCGCCACGACCAGCGGTTCGTTCGCATAGCTGTCGACGTTCGAATTGTCGATGCGCGTGTCGGCCGTGATGTCAGCCGACCATGCCACACCGCACAGGGACACGATTCCCATAACCGCGCCATAGGCAAGGTGTTTCGTTCTCTGCATTCCCTGCGGCCCTGCGTGAGCCTTTCCGCAGGACGGATTGTTGAGATTCCGTGTTTTCTTTGTTGTCATGGCAGCATCCCTTTCTGTTGGAGTTGATCGAAATCGGAACGAACCGCCCCCCAGACGCACGACGCGGGATGGTCATCCTGTCGGACGGAACGGCAAAACACAAACGCCGCGGCTCCTTCCAAAGTTGCGCAAAATATTGGCAGAGACCGCAGTCCCTGCGGCCCTTCGGACTCGCAAGAAACCACGCCCAATGCCGCGTAGGGACTCGCTACAGCGTCTCTAGCGACTATAGGGGGGGGGTACTTGGACGCAAGCGGACACGTTAGAACGCGTCCTGGCGCGCTCTGCGGGCGTTTCAGCGCACGGGAAGCCCCGTACCCTTGCCGCCGCCGTTTATCGTGTACCTAACAAACCATTTTACGAGAGTATTATAACATAATTATTAGGACCTGTAAACCCCCTATTTGCAGAAAACTCCGAGGGGCGGCAAGGGACTGGGCATGAGAAACGGGACAACCGGGACAGATGGGACAAGCGGGACGGGCAAGACGCGCCCCCCTCTACATTATCTACATTCTCTACACGGTTCCACCCTTACCCCCCCTCTACAATTCTACACCTCTACACGGCCAATTACCGTGCGGGCGGCAGGGGACTGCCACCCCTACCGTTGGAGGGGGCTCACGGTCACCCCCTCTCTCTACATTTTCTACATTTCCTACACGGTTAATATTA
>DBKW01000006.1 GCA_002298665.1 Verrucomicrobia bacterium UBA740
GAAACGGCCCAAAACCGGACAATTTGCGCAGGCGCCTTTCGGGGACGTGAGGGGGTTGTCTGGTTCGGGTTCCTAAGGGGACGGAGACAGATCTCCGCATTCTTTCCTTCCGTTTCCTCAACCGATCCTTCCCTTTTCCCGCTTTCGCTCTCCATCCCTTGGAACAACCTGTCCGGGGTGCCGCGCGACAGGGTAAACTTTTCCTATTTAAGGCGTTTTTGACATTCCATTTATGCGCGGAATATGGTATCATATACGCGTGATCATTAAGGAGAAACGATGTCCGCGAGTACTGATATTGTGTCCGTCGGCGTGAACGACCGGAAGATTGACCTTTTCGAGGGCCAATTCGCCGTGCCGGAGGGCATGGCGTATAATTCGTACGTGCTGAAAGACGAGAAAATCGCCGTGTTCGACACGGTGGACGCGGCGTTCGGCGCGGAATGGCTGGAGAACGTCCGCCGCGCGACGGAGGGCCGGCAGGTGGACTATTTGATCGTGCAGCACATGGAGCCGGACCACTCCGCCAACATCGCGGCGTTCATGGAACGGTATCCCGGGGCGAAGATTGTCGCGTCCGCCGCGGCGTTTCCGATGATGAAGAACTTTTTCGGGACGGACTACGCGGCGAATCGGGTAATCGTGAAGGAAGGGGACCGGCTGGAGACGGGGCGGCACGCGCTGCGGTTCATTTCCGCGCCGATGGTGCACTGGCCGGAGGTGACGGTCACGTACGACGAAACGACGCGGACGCTGTTCTCGGCGGACGCGTTCGGCAAATTCGGTGCGCAGGACGCGGCGAACGACGAAGGCTGGGACTGCGAAGCGCGGCGCTACTACTTTGGCATTGTGGGCAAGTTCGGCGCGCAGGTTCAGGCACTGCTGGCGAAGGCGGCGAAACTGGACATCCGGCGCATCTGTCCGTTGCACGGACCGGTCCTCGAGACGGCGGAGGCGATCGGCCACGCGCTCGCGCTCTACGACACGTGGTCGCGGTACGCGGCGGAGACGAAGGGCGTCTTCGTCGCCTATACCTCCGTCTACGGGCATACGCGCGCGGTCGCCGAGGAACTCGTGCGGCTTCTCGCGGAGAAGGGCGCGAAGGTGGCGGTCGCGGATCTGGCGCGGTCCGACGTGTACGAGGCGGTCGAGGACGCCTTCCGCTATTCGGCGCTGGCGCTCGCGACGACGACGTACAACATGGGTGTTTTCCCGAAGATGCGCGAATTCATCGAGCATTTGACGGCGCGGAACTTCCAGAACCGGTGCGTGGGATTCGTGGAGAACGGCTCCTGGGCGCCGTCCGCGGCCAAGAAGATGAAGGAGATGCTGTCCGCGTCGAAGGATTTGGCGATCTGTCCGACGACCGTGACGGTCCGCGGTGCGATGGCGGAAGCCACGCGGGGGCCGCTCGCACAATTGGCGGAGGAACTGGCGGCGGGGGCGAACGCGTGAAGTTCATCGTCCATACCTACGGGTGCCAGATGAACGTGCGGGAATCGGAGGCGGTCGAGGCGCTTCTTCTCGCGGCGGGACACGAAAAGGCGGCGAGCGAGGCGGAGGCCGAACTCGTCGTCGTCAACAGCTGCACGGTGCGCCAGAAGGCGGAAGAGAAGGCGATCGGCAAGGCGGGGAACCTGATCGCGGCCAAGAAGATCACGGGGCTCATGGGGTGCGCGGTGAAGCGCCTGGGGGCGGACGTCTTCAAGAAGCTGCCGAAACTCGACTTCGCGGTGGGCCCGCGTGCGTTCGGGCTGATTCCGCAGATCGTGGCGAAGGGGGCGTACCCGGCGCTCGAACTGGGCGACGACCTCGTGCCGGGCGGACTGGAGGCGCACACGGAGGCGAAGGGCTTCCAGGCGTTCGTGACCATTCTCGTGGGGTGCGACAACCGGTGCAGCTACTGCATCGTGCCCGACGTGCGGGGGCACGAATATTCGCGTCCGGCGCGGGAAATCGTGGCGGAAGTGCGCGCGCTGGCGGCGCACGGGGTGAAGGAAGTCTGCCTGTTGGGGCAGAGCGTCCTGCGCTACGGGGTAAGGAATCCGGCCTGGGACGCGACGGATACGCCCAGCCCCGGCGGCTACACGGAGGCGTTCCCGCGGCTTCTGGAGGCGGTGGCGTCCATCCCGGGGATCGAACGCGTGCGGTTCACGTCGGCGCATCCGCGGGGGTGCACGGACGAACTGGTAAGGGTGTACCGGGAGTTTCCGCAGGTCTGCCGCCATTTGCATCTGCCCGTCCAATCGGGGTCGGACCGCCTTCTCGCGGAGATGGGGCGGCGCTACACGCGGGCGGAGTATCTCGCCGCGGTCGCCAAATTGCGTGCGCTGGACCCGGAATTCGCGGTGACGACGGACGTGATCGTGGGCTATCCGGGCGAGACGGAGGCGGATTTCGAGGCCACGCGGTCGCTGATGGAGGAGGCGGGATTCGACAACGCCTTCATCTTCAAGTATTCGCCGCGTCCGGGGACGCGTTCCGCCCAGTTGCCGGACGACGTGCCGACGGCGGAGAAGGAGCGGCGCGACCAGATTCTGCTGGCGGACCAGGAGCGGCGCGGGCAGGCGCGCAACGAGAGGCTGGTGGGGACGGTGCGGGACGTGTTGGCGGAGGGGCCTTCCAAGCGCAACGCGAACCGGTGGAGCGGGCGCGACGGCGGGAACCGCATCGTGGTCTGGGACCGGGCGGCGGACGAGGGGGCAATCCCGCCCGGCACGCGCGTGCGGGTCCGGATTCTGGAGGCGCACCCCCAGACGCTCCTAGGCGAACGCGCGGGGTAACGGGCATTTTGGGCTTGTGATTTCGTCTCAAATATGGTATTCTATGGGAATGACAGTTTTTTGGGGTTTTGTTCTCGGGCTGCCGCTTTTCGCATGCGGTCTGGCGGCGTGCCTGTCGCCTGATTTCGCGCGCCGCGGAGCCGAGAGGTTCTTCGTGTCGCGTCCGTGCGCCATCGCGCTGACGGTCGCGGCGAGTTTCTGGACGGGGTACGAGTGCGACACGATGGGGATCGACGTCTTCGACGCGTTCCTGAAGCGCTTCCCGGGCGAGATTTGGATCTTGGCGGCCGTGCTGGCCTGGCTCGTGTGCATCTGGATGCCGAAGAATCTTCCGGTGCGGGCGCTCACGGGGATTTTGATGCTGATACCGGCGGAACTTTTCAAGACGACGCGGCTTTTGCTGCCGGCGGGCGGGTTCGCCGCGGTGCATCTCTTCGTCTTGACCGCGTACATCGGGGCGGTCGTCGGCATGTACGGCATGTTCTATCCCGGACGCCTCGAGAAGGGTGCGCTCCTCCTTCTGCACACGGACAGGCGGGCGCGCATTCTGGGCGGGGTGTTCGTCCTGTGGGGCGCGGCGCTTTGCGCGCTCGGATGCGTCCTCTGAACGGATTTTGTCGAATGAAAGACAGAACAAACGGAAACTCTGGAAACTCCAAATGAAAGGGCAATCACGAAAATGACACCGAAAAGACATCTCCCGCGCACGCGCTGGTCGGGACAGCTTGCGTTCGTCCTGGCGGCGGCCGCATCCGCCATCGGGCTGGGCAACCTCTGGCGCTTCCCCTATCTCGCGGCGCAATACGGCGGCGGGACCTTCATCCTGATCTACCTCATCCTGACGATGACGCTCGGCTTCACGCTCATGGTGACGGAAATCGCGATCGGGCGCATGACGGCGCAGAGCCCGCTGACGGCGTACGGGCGCATCAAGCGCCAGTGGGGCTTTCTGGGGTATCTGGCGGTGATCATTCCCGCGGTGATCTGCCCGTATTACTGCGTCATTTCGGGCTGGGTGGTCAAATACTTCATCACTTACGTCAAGATGGCGGTGACGGGCGCCAACGTCATGGGCGAGCAGGCGGTGAATTCGGGCGCGTTCTTCGGGGCCTTCATCGGCTCGACGGAACCGCTCTGGTACGGCGCGCTCGTGATCGTGGCGTGCTCGGCGGTCATTTTGCTGGGCATCAAGAACGGCATCGAGCGGTCCAATCTGGTGATGATGCCGCTTCTGTTCCTCGCCGCGCTGGCGATTTGCGTCTACGTGGCGTTTCTGCCCGGGGCGGGCGCGGGGCTTTCGTACTACCTCGTCCCGAACCTGGACTGCCTGCGGAACGCGCAGGGCGAATTCTCGTTCGCGCTTCTCGGCAAGACGATACTGGGCGCGATGGGGCAGATGTTCTATTCGCTCTCGCTCGCCATGGGCATCATGATCACGTACGGCTCGTACATGAAGAAGCAGGACAACATCGAGCGCTCGGTGCGGCGCATCGAGATCGCGGATACCTTCATCGCGATCATCGCCGGTTTCATGATCATTCCGGTCGTCTACATGTTCGCGGTGAAGACGGGCGTCACGCCGGAACTGGTCGCGCAGCACGGCGGCGACGTGACGCTGGCCACGAAGGCGGCGGTCAAGGCGGCGATGAACCAGGGCCCGGGCCTGATGTTCGTCACCCTGCCCAAGGTTTTCGCGTCGATCGGTCCGACGGGGGCGTGGCTCGGGGCGACCTTCTTCCTGCTCGTCATCTTCGCGGCGGCGACGTCGGCCATCTCGCTTCTGGAGGCGTGCACGTCGTCCTTCTGCGACCTCTTCCGCCTGACGCGCACGAAGTCCGCGCTGCTGGTCATGGTCCTGACGCTCGCGCTGAGCGTGCTTTCGGCCTTGAGCTACGGCACGTTCGCGGACATCAAGGTGTTCGGGTATCCGTTCCTGGACTTCTTCGATTTCGTGACGAATTCCGTGCTGATGCCGATCGTGGCGACGCTCACGTGCATTTTCATCGGCTGGGCGATGTCGCCGCGGCTGGTCGTCGACCAGTGCGAGCGGACGGGGCACGTCTTCGGGGCCAAGGGCTTCTACGCGCTGATGGTGCGCTATTTCGCGCCGCTCCTGCTCATCGCGATTCTCGTGTCGGAAATCTGCCGCGCGCTCAAGCTGGGCGGCTGGAGCATCTGACGACGGTCCTATGACACACGAGGCCGCATTCGCGAAATTGGCCCAGTCGGCCTTCCGGCGGCGGTTCGCGCTCTCGGCGGCGGACCGCGCCTACATCGCGGCAAAGGGGCTGGAGACCATCCGCCAGCACGCGGCGGCGTTCGTGGAGGCGCGCCTGGCGCCGGCCCGTCCGGAACACGACGGGCGGCAGACGCCCTGGAAGGGGCATCCTGTCTTCGTCGCGCAGCACGCGACGGCGACCTGCTGCCGCGGGTGCATGGAGAAGTGGTGGCGCGTGCCGCGGGGCCGGCCGCTCACGGAAGTACAGAAAGAGCGGACGGTCGGGCTCGTCATGGCCTGGATCGGACGGCAACTGGGGGCCGGTCCGGACGCGCCGCGTTCGCGGTCCAGGCAATTGACGCGGGGCGGCGAAAAAGAGTAAAATATACGGATGCAAATCCGTTTTGAACATGAAAGGTACGAAATGAAGCAGATAGGAGTGGGCATTCTGGGGTTCGGCACAGTGGGTGCGGGTGTCGCAGAGGGTCTTTTGAAGCACCGCACGGTCCTGGCCGAGCGTCTGGACGTGGACATCGTGCTCAAGAAGATCGCGGATCTCGACATCACGACCGACCGCGGCGTAGACGTGCCGAAAGACGCTTTGACGACGGACGCCCTTGCCGTCATTTCCGATCCCGGGGTGCAGATCGTCGTGGAGACGATCGGCGGGACGGGCATCGCCAGGACGCTCGTCCTCAAGGCGCTGGAAAGCAAGAAGTGCGTGGTCACCGCCAACAAGAAGCTTCTGGCCGAATACGGCCGCGAGATTTTCGACACGGCCGCGGCCAACAACGTGGACATCTATTTCGGCGCCTCGGTGGGCGGCGGCATCCCGATCATCCGCGTCCTTCGCGAAGGGCTCGCGGGCAACGACATCGAGTCCATCGACGGCATTTTGAACGGCACGTGCAACTATATCCTCACGCGCATGGAAAACGAGGGGCTGCCGTTCGACGTCGTGCTGAAAGACGCGCAGAAGCTCGGGTATGCCGAGGCGAACCCCTCGCTCGACATCGACGGGTTCGACACGGCGCACAAGGCGTGCATCCTCGCGGCGTTGGCGTACGGCTTCCAGCCCCGGCTGGACGAGGTGTCCGTCGAGGGCATCCGCACGCTCCAGGGCGAGGACGTGGCGTACGCCGCGGCGTTCGGCTACCGCATCAAGCTTCTGGCGCGCGTCGCCAAGTCGGGGAACGAGATCGAGGTCGGCGTGGCGCCCACGCTCGTGCCGATGACGCACATGCTCGCGTCCGTCAACGACGCGTTCAACGCGGCGTGGGTGAAGGGGGACATGAGCGACTACACGATGTACTACGGGCGCGGCGCGGGGCGCGCGCCGACGGCGTCCACGGTCATCGGCGACATCGGCGACATCGCGCGCAACCTGGCGCACGGCGAGACGCGCTATTCGCGCGCGGTCAAGACCTACGGCGAGGGGCGGCTCGCGCTGCGCCCGGCGGGCGAGATTTCGTCGCGTTTCTACCTGCGTTTCGCCGTCGTGGACAAGGCGGGGGCTTTCGGCGAGATCGCGACGATTCTCGGGCGGCACGGCGTTTCGATTTCCGCGGCGTCCCAGAAGGACGAGAATGTGCGGCGCGGATTCGTGCCGGTGGTCGTGCTGACCCACGAGGCGAAGGCGGCCGAACTCGACGCCGCGCTCGCCGAAATCAAGGCGTCCCGCGTCGTCGGGGACGATCCGGTCAAATTGCGCATGATTTGAAAGAAGTCAGGTAAAAGAAAATGAAAGTTTGCAAATTCGGCGGCAGTTCGCTCGCGAACGCCACACAGCTCAACAAGGTTGTCGATATCGTTCTCGCGGATCCGTCGCGCCGGCTCGTCGTCGTCTCGGCGCCCGGCAAGCGCCATGCGGGCGACACGAAGGTCACGGACCTTCTGATCGCGCTCGCGCAGGCGGCGCTCGCCGGCGAGAACACCGACCGGCAGTACGGCGCGGTCGTCGAACGCTTCGCGGAGATGGCCCAGCAGCTTCATCTGGGCGACGAGATCGTGCACGTCATCGAGGACGACCTCAAGGCGCGTCTCGCGCAGGTCAAGAATCTGGCGCCCGAGGAGTTCATGGACCTGCTCAAGGCGGCGGGCGAGGACAACAACGCCAAGCTCGTGGCCGTGGCTTTCAAGGCGCGCGGCGCCAACGCGCGCTACGCCTCGCCGCGCGAGACGGGCATGGTGCTGACGGGGAAATTCGGCGACGCGACGCTCGATCCGTCGAGCTACGACACGCTTTCGCGCGCCTTCTCGAGCTTCGAGGGCATCGTCGTCTACCCGGGGTTCTTCGGCTACACGAAGGACGGCAAGGTCGCGACGTTCCCGCGCGGCGGCAGCGACATCACGGGCTCCATCCTGGCCGCGGCGGTCTGCGCGGACGTCTACGAGAACTTCACGGACGTGGATTCGGTCTATCCGGTCGATCCGCGGATCGTGCCCGAGGTCAAGGAGGGCATCCCCACGATGACTTACCGGGAAATGCGCGAGCTCGCCTACGCGGGCTTCGGCGTATTCGCGGACGAGGCGGTCATCCCGGCGGTGCGTGCGCGCATCCCGATCAACATCCGCAACACGAACCACCCGAACGAACCGGGCACGATGATCCAGCAGTCGCGGCGCGTGACGCCCGGCACGATCGTCGGCATCGCTTCGGCGGACGATTTCTGCAACATCATCGTCGAGAAGTACCTCATGAACCGCGAAGTCGGTTTCGGGCGCCGCCTGCTGCAGGTTCTCGAGAACGAGGGGATCGCCTACGAGCACATGCCCTCCGGCGTCGACTCGCAGTGCGTCGTCGTGAAGGGCAAGAACTTCCCGAAGGAAAAAGAGCAGAAGGTCGTGCGGGCGATCCGCGAAGAGTTGAGACCGGACTTCGTCTCCGTCGAGCGCGGCCTTACCATCCTCATGATCGTGGGCGAAGGCATGTGCTATACGCCGGGCATGTTCGCGAAAGCCTGCCTGGCCCTGGCTTCGGAGGGCATCTCGCTTTCCATGGTCAACCAGGGCGCGAGCGAGGTGAGCTTCATGATCGCCATCCGCGGACAGGACCGCGACAAGGCGGTGCGGGCGCTCTACCGCGCGTTCTTCGGTTCGTAAGCGGGGGTCGCGGAAGGTGCGGACGCTTCAACTAGTCCCCGCGCTCGAACAAGGCGGCGTGGAGCGCGGAGTCGTCGAGATGAACCGCGTGCTGGTCGCGCGGGGTTGGGAGAACCACGTGGTGGCGGCGGGCGGACGGCTCATGGCGCAGGTCGCGTCCGACGGCGGTCAGGTCCATGTGCTGGACGTCAAAAGCAAAAATCCGCTCACCTGCTTTTCGCGTGCGTGGAAGCTGCGGCGTCTCCTGCGCGAGGTTCGGCCGGATGTCGTCTGCGTCCATTCGCGCGTGCCGGCGTGGCTTTTCGCCGCGGCGAACCGGGGGCTTTCCATTCCCTGGATCAGCTTCGCGCACGGCGCGAATTCCATTTCGCGCTACTCGCGCATCATGACGGCGGGCGATCTTGTCGTCACGCCCAGCCAGTACATCGCCGATTATCTGCACGACGCCTACGGGACGCCGTACGGGAAAATGCGGGTCATTCCCCGCGCCATCGATCGAAACCGCTTCGATACCGCGAGATTGGATGCGGCATTTTGCGCCGCGAAGAGACGCGACTGGAAGCTGGACGGTGCCTTTGTCGTCCTGGCGCTCGGGCGCATTACGCAACTCAAAGGGTTTGACGTGCTCATTCGTGCAATGTCGCTTCTTCCGGCGGACTACAAGCTGGTGCTGGTCGGCGAGGCGGAAGCCAAACGCCGCGACGTGGAAACGTCTCTCCGGCAATTGGCGGAGGAGCTGGACCTTGCCGACCGGGTTGTTTTCGCCGGCAATCAATCCAAGGTGGCGGAGTGTCTGTCCTTGGCGAATGTCGTCGTCTCGTCCAACGTCAAGAAGCCCGAGGCGTTCGGGCGTTCCATGGCCGAGGCGCTCGCGATGGGGCGTCCCGTCGTGGCGCGCGCGTTCGGGGGTGCGCTGGATGTCGTGCGCGACGGGGTGGACGGCGTGCTGGTGAGGGGAGATGACAGGACGAATTGGCCGCGGGCGTTTTCCCAGGCGATTCAACGGGTGCGCGGCATGACGTTTGGCGACCTGCGCGCCGCGGCGCTTTCGCGCTTTTCGTTCGACCGTTTGGCGGCGCAGTCCATTTCGGTCTATGAGGAACTTTACAGAGGAGGGAGAACATGATAAAGGTCGGCATAATCGGGTGCGGATTTGTGGGGAGCGCGCTTAAAATCTGGCTGGAGGAGAACAACAAGGACGTCGCGATTCGCGTGAGCGATCCGCCGAAGGGCTACAACGACGACATGTCGGATATCGATGTGGCCTTTGTGCAGATCCACATGCCGACCGAGGACGACGGCACGCAGGATCTGACGCTCATGAAGCAGATCATCCGCAATCTGCCGAACGTGCCGGTGTTCGTGCGCACGACCATCCTCCCCGGCACAAGCGAACGGCTGACGCGCGAGACGGGGCATCAGGTTTGCTACATGCCGGAGTTTCTCACGCAGCGCACCTACATCGAGGACTTCAAGCGCCAGACGATGGTGTTCACGGGGTCCGTCGACTTGCTGGCGAAAATCTTCAAAGGCAAGAAGTTCGCGGTCATGACGCCCCTCGAGGCTGAAATAACCAAGTATGCCCACAACGTGTTCGGCGCGTACAAGGTGACCTACTTCAATGCGGTGAAGGAATACTGCGAGAAGATGGGCGCGGACTGGGCGAACGTGCACATGGGCGTGCTGCTTTCGGGCTACATCAACGAGACGCACACGAACGTGCCGGGCCCGGACGGGAAATGCGGCTACGGCGGCAAGTGTTTCCCCAAGGACGTGAACGCGTTCGCCAAACTCACGGCCGGACAGCCGCTGGGCACGCTTCTGGCGCCGCTCCACGACCTGAACGTGCATTTTCGCGGAAGCGAAGAGCATATCTGAGACATGACGCGCCGCACGAAACAGTTTTTGCGTCTTCTCCGCCGTCCGTTCGAATGGCTCGGCATCGGGCTGGGCCTGGCCGTCTTTCCGCTCTTGCCGCGGCGCGGGCTCCTGACGCTGTGCGACTTCGCCTCGCGCGTCATGTACCGGTTCGACCGCCGCGGACGCGCGCTGGCGCTGGCCAATCTGCGCATCGTCCGGAACGTGCGCGCGGCGCAAGGGCCCGCGACACGCGCGGAAGAGACGGTTCTGCGGCGCAGCTACCGCAATATGGCGCGGTCGGTCGGCTATGCTTTCTGGACCTGCGTGTGCGCGAAGGCACGCGCCGCCGCTTCGGGGGAGATGTCCGCGGAAGGCAAGGCCTTTCTCGCGGCGAACGGGTCGGCAGTCACCGTCTCGGGGCATCTCGGCTGCTGGGAAATCCTCTCCCAGCTCGCGGTGCTGGAAGGCCACCGCATGATGTCCGTCGCCAAGGATGTCGGCACGCGCGGCATGACGCGCATTTTGATACGCGCGCGTGAATCCATCGGACAGAAAATCGTCCGTGCGGACGGGGCTTTCCGTCCCCTGATGGCCGGCTTGCGCGCAGGCGATTCGCTCGGGCTTCTGGTGGACCAGGTGGTCGACCCCAAGGACGGCGGCGTATGGGTCCGTTTCTTCGGGCGTCCGTTTCCGGCGAGCGCCGCGCCCGCGTTCTTTGCGGCGAAGGGGAAGTCCCCGGTCGCGGTCGCCTGGTCGCGTCCCCTGAAAGACGGCCGGTGGCGGTGCGACGTCGTGCGGATCTACTCCCCCGCCGACGCACGCGACATCTGGGGGTTTACGCAGCGGTGCCTCGCCGATTTGGAAGGCGTCATCCGCCGGCATCCGTCCTGTTGGGTGCTGAATTACCGTTATTTCCGCAAGACGCCCACGGCGGACGAACTTGCGCAACTTGAGGCGCGCGAAGCGAAATTCGCGCGCACGTGAAAGAAATCCATGACGACATTTAATCTCGGCGATCCCTTCGGCTCGGCTCCCACGCGGGCGCCTTTCACCCAGAGCGTTTCGCGCGGCGTGCCCTGGCACAACCTGCCCGTGACGCGCGAATACACGATCGGCCAGCTTCTGGACCAGTCCATCGCACGCTGCGGCGAAAACGACGCGCTCGTCTATCCCGATCGCGATTTCCGCATGACCTGGTACGAATTCGGCGAGGAAGTGGATCTTCTGGCGCGCGGACTCATGACGCTCGGCGTCAAGCGCGGCGAGAAGATCGCGCTGTGGGCGACGAATGTCCCCCACTGGGTGGTCCTGATGATGGCCGCGGCGAAAATCGGCGCCATTCTCCTGCCGCTCAACACGAACTACAAGAGCCATGAGCTCGATTTCGCGCTCAAGCAGTCCGACGCCGAAAACCTTTTCATCATCGAGGGCTACCGCGACTGCAACTACGTGGACGTCGTCTACGGTCTGCTGCCCGAATTGAAGGTCCAGCCGCGCGGCAGGCTCCGCTCCGCGCGCTACCCCCACATGAAGCGCGTGCTGTTCCTGGGCGGACGCAAGAACCGCGGCATGTATTCGCTGAACGAGATCAAGGACCTCGCCGAAGAGACGCCTTTCGAGGCGTATCTGGCGCGGCAGGCCGAGGTGGACGTGAACGACGTCGTGAACATGCAGTACACGAGCGGCACGACGGGCTTCCCGAAAGGCGTGCAGCTCACGCACCGCAACATCGCCAACGACGGATTCTGGATCGGCGCCTGCCAGAACTTCTCCGCGCGCGACAAGGTCTGCATCCCCGTGCCGCTCTTCCATTGCTTCGGCTGTGTGCTGGGCGTCATGAGCTGCGTCAACCACGGCGTCACGATGGTCTTCACGGAAAAGTTCGACCCCGTGCAGGTCATGGAAGCGGTCGAGAAAGAGAAGTGCACGGCGGTCTACGGCGTGCCGACGATGTATATCGCCATTCTCGACCATCCGCAATTCTCAAAATACGATTTCAGCTCGCTCCGCACGGGCATCATGAGCGGTTCGGCCTGCCCGGTCCACCGCATGCAGCAGGTCTTCGACCGCATGTACATGAAGGAGGTGACGAACCCCTACGGTCTGACGGAATCCGGACCCGTCATGACGATGACGCGCTACTTCGAACCGTCCATCGAGCGCAAGTGCGCGACGATCGGCCAGGCGCTGCCCGGCATCGAAGTGGCGATCATCGACCCCGAGACGAAAGAACTTGCGCCGATCGGCAAGGACGGCGAGATCTGCTGCCGCGGCTTCAACAACATGAAGGGCTACTACAACATGCCCGAACAGACGGCCGCGTGCATCGACGCGAACGGGTGGCTCCACTCCGGCGACATCGGGCGCATGGACGCGGAAGGCTACTACTACATCACCGGGCGCCTCAAGGACATCATCATCCGCGGCGGCGAGAACATCAGCCCGAAGGAAGTGGAAGACTTCCTCGGCACGATGCCGGGCGTGCAGGACGTGGCGGTCGTCGGCTGCCCCTCGAAGAAATACGGCGAACAGCCCGCGGCGTTCATCATCCGCTCGCCCGGCGCGGCGCTTTCCGCGGCGGACGTGACGGCGTTCTGCAAGGACAAGATTTCGTGGTTCAAGATCCCGAAATATATCCATTTCGTGGACGCTTTCCCCATGACCGCCTCGCAGAAGATCCAGAAGTTCAAACTGCGCGAGATGGCCCGCGACCTCTGGCCCAACGCCTGACAAGGAGATTCTATGCGGAAAGCGAAGGGATATGTGCTGATCAGCGGCGGACTCGACAGCCAACTGGCGGTCCGCCTGCTGCAGAATGCGGGGGCGGAAGTCGAGGCGCTTTGCTTCGAGACGCCGTTTTTCTCGTCCCAGGCGGCGCGGAAAGCCGCCGCCGCGCTTGGCGTGCCGCTGACGGTCGTGGATTTCACGGAAGACGAAGTCGCGCTTATCGAGAATCCGCCCCACGGGTTCGGCGGCGCGATGAACCCCTGCATCGACTGCCATGCGCGCATGATCCGCCGCGCCGGCGCGCGCATGGCCGAAGCGGGCTTCGATTTCGTGGCGACCGGCGAAGTGATGGGCCAGCGTCCCATGAGCCAGAACAAGCAGTCGCTGGCTGTCGTCGCGCGCGAGTCGGGGCTGGAAGGGCGCCTCATCCGCCCGCTGAGCGCGCGCCTGCTGGAACCCACCCTGCCCGAGACGGAAGGTCTCGTCGACCGCACGAAACTGCTGGACATCTCGGGCCGGTCCCGCGAACGCCAGATCGCGCTCGCGGCGGAATTCGGCATCGTGGACTATCCCTCGCCGGCGGGCGGGTGCAAACTGACCGAAGAAGGCTACAGCCGCAAGCTCAGGGACCTTCTGGAGCACGAGGGTCTGCATACGCGGCGGCTGCTGGAGCTTCTGCGCGTCGGGCGCCACTTCCGCCTGCCGGACGGTTCCGCGCTCATTATGGGCCGCGATGCGAACGAGAACGCCATTTTGGAGGCGGAATCCGCGCGCGGCACGCTGTTCGACTGCGGCGATTTGCCGGGCCCCACCTCGCTGCTGCTGGAGGGCGGCAAGTCGTCCGCCGACCGCGAGATGGCGCAGCGCATCACGCTTTCCTACGCGAAAGGCCATGAAGCCGAACGCGCCCAGTACAAGGAGTTCCACATATGCTAGAAGTCTTGGCGTCCCACCTGGATACTGTTGCCGCCCTCGCGCCCGCGTGGGGGCTCGTCTTCGTGTTCGTCTTCATGACAATCGAGTCGAGTTTCATTCCCTTCCCGAGCGAAGTCGTGATGATTCCCGCCGGATTTCTCGCCGCGCGCGGCGAATTGGGTCTGGAAGCCGTCCCGGCGCTTCTGGCCGCCATCCTGGTCGGCACGCTCGGCTCGCTGGCCGGCGCCTACGTGAACTACTGGCTGGCGCTCTTCATAGGAAAGCCTTTCCTCGAGAAGCACGGACGCTGGTTTTTCATCAAGCCCGACGCGCTGCACCGCGCCTGCGAGGTCTTCAACCGCTACGGCGCGGCGACGACGTTCGTTTGCCGTCTGGTGCCCGTCATCCGCCAGCTCATCTCTCTCCCGGCCGGACTTTCGCGCATGCCGCTCGGCTCTTTCACGCTCTTCACCACGCTCGGCGCCGGAATCTGGACCGTCATCCTTGCGCTGGTCGGGTTCGCGTTGGGGCGCACGGCCGGGAACATCTCCTATCTGGAGTTGTGCGAGCGCGGCAAGGCGATGGTTTCCGCGAACGTGCCCTGGGTGGTCGGGGGCGCGCTCCTGCTCGTCCTGGGCTACGCGCTCGTCTCCAAGGCCGTGATGGGGCGGACGAAGAAAAACCGTGACGGACGTCTGTGAGCTCTGTCCGCGGCGGTGCCGCGCGCCGCGCTTCGCCCCGTCCGGCCGGACCGGCTGGTGCGGGGCGGGCGGCGTGCCGCGCGTCTTCCGCTGGGGGCCGCATTTCGGCGAGGAGCCGCCTGTCACGGGTACGCGCGGGAGCGGTTGCGTCTTCTTTTCGCGCTGCACCCTGCGCTGTCTCTATTGCCAGAACTCGCCGTGGAGCTGGAACGGGAAGGGCGTCGACAAGACCATTCCCGAACTGACGGAAATCTTCCGCGACCTGGCGCTGAAGGACCGGGTCGAAAACTGGAATCTCGTCTCCCCGACGCCCTATCTGCCATTCATCCGCGAGGCGGTGCGGCCGCTTTTCGCCGCGGGAATCCGCCTGCCGTTCGTGTGGAACTCGTCCGGCTACGAGCGCACGGAGGTTCTGGAGGAGTACGCCGAGCTGTGCGACTGGGCGCTCTTCGACCTGCGTTATTCGCGCGAGGAGACGGCGCGCAAGGTCTCGCAGGCGTCCGGCTACGTCGCCGCGGCCCGCCGCGCGGTGGCCTGGGCCTGGAACCGCGCACCCAAGACGCGCCTGATCGTGCGCCTGCTCGTCCTGCCGGGGCACGCGGACGAGGCGATCGAGAATCTCGCCTGGCTGGCGACGGAACTTTCGAACGAGATTCCCGTTTCGGTCATGGCGCAGTATACGCCCGCCTACAAGGCCCTGCGGACGCCCCCGTTCGACCGCCCCGTGACGCGCGCCGAATACGAGAGCGTCACGGAAGCCGCGGCGGATTTCGGTTTCGAGAACGGCTGGATCCAGGGCTACGAGGCGAGCGACCCCAAATTGGCGCTTCTGGGGGAAAACATGTCCGCCGACCACGGCACCGTCCGCTAGACCGGGCGCGCTACTTGGGCTGGGCGCGGAGAATCTTGCGCAAAGCGCGCTGAATTTCGGTTAGTTTGGCGTCCGCCGTCTGACCTTTGAACGTGATGACATCTACGATTTCCTGGTCTTTGCCGCGCAGGAAAGCCTTGTCGTCTTTCGTGTCTATTCGGCTCAGATGGGCTTGGGCGCTCAGGATCCGAATGTGCGTGATGCGCAGGAGGCGCTGGGCGGCGGCCGGGAGCGGTCCGAAGCGGTCGACCAGTTCGTCCGAGATGCTTTGCACGGCGGCGGGTGTCGCAGCTTCGGCCAGGCGTTTCATGAAGCCCATGCGCTGGGCGTCTTCCTCTATATAGTCGTAGGGGAGCATGGCGGCGGACGCGGCGTCGTCCGAGGCGGGAGAGGCGTCAATGAAGTCCAGATTGAGGTTGACGAGGGTTATATCCGGAATCTTTTCGCCCTTGAGGCGGGCGACGGCGCGCTGGAGGAGCTGGCAGTAGAGGGTGAAGCCGACGGCGGCGATATGGCCCGACTGGCGCGCGCCGAGGAGGTCGCCCGCCCCGCGCAATTCGAGGTCGCGCACGGCGAGATTGAAGCCGGACCCGAGTCCGCCGTGGCGTTTGAGCGCGGCGAGGCGTTCGCGGCTTTCCGCGTCGATGATACCGGAAGGCGGCAGGAGAAAGTAGGCGCGTCCGGGGACGGCGGCGCGTCCGACACGTCCCCGCAGCTGGTAGAGGTCGGCCAGGCCGAACGTGTCGGCGCGGTCGATGAGAATCGTGTTGGCGCGCGGGATGTCGATGCCGCTTTCGATGATGGTCGTCGAGAGGAGGACGTCCGCTTCGCCGCGCTCGAAGGCGCGCATCTTGCGGGCGAGCGTCTGGGCGTCCATCTGCCCGTGCGCCACGATGATGCGCAGGTCGGGGCAGAGCGTCTGCAGGCGGGCGCGCACGCGGTCGATGCCGGCGACGCGGTTGTGCAGGAAGAACGTCTGGCCGCCCCGCGCTTTCTCGCGCTGGATGGCCTGCACGATCAGCTGGTCGCTCTCGCGCGCCACGATCGTCTCCACGGCGACGCGTTCCCGCGGCGGCGTCCGCAGGAGGGAGAGGTCGCGCGCCCCGGTCATGGAAAGGTAGAGCGTGCGCGGGATGGGCGTGGCGGAAAGCGTGAGCACGTCGGCCGTGGCGCGCAGGCTTTTGAGGTGTTCCTTGTGCTTGACGCCGAAACGCTGTTCCTCGTCCACGATGATCAGCCCGAGGTCGTGGAAGGCGACGCGGTCCGAAAGGAGGGCGTGGGTGCCGATGACGATGTCGCACGCGCCCGAGGCGAGGCGCTTGAGCGTGCCTTGGCGGGTGCCGGCGGACTGGAAGCGCGAGAGCGACTCGATGCGCAGGGGCGTCCCCTCGAAGCGCGCCGTGAACGTCTCGAAATGCTGTTCGGCGAGGACGGTCGTCGGCGTCAGGACGGCGACCTGCTTGCCGTTGAGCGCGGCGATGTACGCCGCGCGCATGGCGACTTCGGTCTTGCCGTAGCCCGCGTCGCCGCATACCAGACGGTCCATCGGGCGGCTCTTGGCGAGATCCTCCTTTATCGCGGCGATCGCGGCCTTCTGGTCGGGCGTCTCCTCGTAGGGAAAGGCGGACTCGAACGCGTCCAGGCCGTCGCAGTCCACCTTGTAGGCGAACCCCGGCACGGTCTCGCGCTTGGCCTGCGTGTCGAGGAGCGCGGCGGCCAAATCGGCCACGGCGCGCTGGGCGGCGAGCTTGTCTTTCGTCCACCGCGCACCGTCCAGGCGGTGCAGCTTGACCGTCTCGCCCTTGACGCCGACGTAGCGCGTGAGCAGGTGGGCGTGCGCCGCGGGGACGTGCAGTTTCGCGCCGTCGGCGTACTCTATCGTGAAAACCTCCGAACGCTTGCCGTCCGTCACGATTTCGCTGGACCCGAGAAAGCGGCCGATGCCGTAGTCGATGTGGACGACGTACTCGCCTGGCTCGAGATTGTCGAAACTGTCCAGCCGGGCGCCCTGCGCGGGGCCCGTCCGCCGCGGCAGGCGACGTCCGCGCTTGGTGAAGGTGCGGTCGGCGTTCGTGCAGACGACAAGACCGGGAATCTCGAATCCGCCCGAGAGCGCGGGGATCTCCACGACCGAATCGCCGCGTTCCCGGGCCGCGGCCAGATGCAGGGCCAGACGTTTGCGCACCGTGTCGAAGAGTTCGGGATGGTGCGCCCCTTGCGCGCCCAGTTCGGCGAAGCCCGGGAGGGGGGCGGTCTGAAAGGGCGCCGTCGGCGTCCCGGCCGGGGGCGGATCGCCGGTGTAGAGCGTCGGGAAGGGGGCGGCCTCGGGCGGCAGCGTGTAGGCGTTGTGCTCCAGCGCGAGGATCCGCGTTCCGGCGGGCAACAGGTCGAAGAAGGACGTCTGGTTCTCGGTTTCCGCCAGGGCGGCAGGGATGAACACCGCCTCGTCGGCGGACTGGATGGAGCGCTGGCTCGCGCAGTCGAAGACGCGGACGCTTTCCAGTTCCTCGCCGAAGAACTCGAGACGCAAAGGGAACTCCTCGCCCGGGCTCCAGGCGTCGATAATCCCGCCGCGGACCGACCAATCGCCTTCCTTCTCGACGAGCGGCACGCGCGTGTACCCGAGTGCGGCCAGGGCGCCTTTTACGGCGGTGAAGCCGCTTTGGGGGGTGGGCCGCGAGACGGAAAGCGCGAGAGTCGCCACGGCCTGTTTCGGGACGGGGCGGGCCAGTGCGGCGAAACTCGCCGCGATGATGAGCGGACGGGGCTGCGTTCCCAGGTCGCGCAGGTCCGAAAGCGTCTTGAGGCGGGCGCCCAATGTGCCGCGGTCGTCCTCCAGAAGAGGCGGAAAGGACCGAATCCGGCAGTCGGTCCGCGCGGTCAGGATCCGCAGGTCGTCCGTCAGGCGGTCCGCCTCGGGCAGACCGGGCGTGAGGGCGAGCACGACAGGCGGCGCTTCGCCCCGGGTGGCGAGCGTGACGGCGAGAAAAGCGTCCGCCGACCCCGTCAGGGACGAAATGGCCAAAGACTTGTCCTGTAGAGGACAAGGAAGTGCCGCGGACCATTGCGCGGCGAATTTCTCTAGAGCCGCCTGCATATGCGTCTATTATAGCATATTTTGCCGAAAGGGTGGCGACACGCGCCAGAGGGGATTCAATGGAATGCGACCAAACACTGCGGGGTTTTAGGGAAAGCACTACGGGGATTTGTCTCCGTCCCCGTAGTGTTTTGATTTTCTCTCTGTGCTGAAACAGAAATGGGGGCCGGAGGGGGCGAAGTGGGACATCCGGGACAACGGAGACGGACGGGACGGGTATCCCGTCTACCCGCGCGTCTTCCCTTCCCCCGCTGCTCGGTCCGCCCTCACCCAGGGCAGGCGGTGGGGCGGGACCGGAGCAGGGGTCTATTTTCCGCCGCGGAACCCCCTGTCCATACCCCCCGCATGTGACGGTATCTAACATGCGCATGGTAAGGGGTCTAACATGCGCATGTCAGGGGGTCTAA
>DBKW01000089.1 GCA_002298665.1 Verrucomicrobia bacterium UBA740
ACACCTTCAACGGCATGCCGCTACCGGACATCTGCTTCAAGCCGGCGCACGGCCCCGTGCAGGTTTTGCGGACTTTCGGATACGAAGACTTCAAGAACCGTCTCTCCTAAGAGAAAAGGGTACATGTAAATAAAAATGCACGCGGGGGGGGGTGGGGGGGGGGGCCTGCGCACATTTTTCTTTGTCGGGATAACCGAACGAGCGTCAGTCGAGTGGGATCTGCCAGTCGACCGAATCTCCCGTGGGAGAATGAACCGTGAGATTCTCAAACTTAGGCTTGGATTCTCTGGCTTGAGGAAGGGGGCTTTCGGGCGATTTCGTTTTGAGCGTCTCGTTTCGCGAAGACGGTCGAGGCGTGGAAGCGGAAGTCTCGGCACCACCTGTCTGTTCGTATTGGCTAAAGTAATCGATATGATCCGGCTTGGATTCTGTTGCGGAATCAGTCGATTCTTCAGCTACGTCCGAATATTGGTCGAAATAATCAATTGGGGCGATGTTCGCGGCGGAAGAGGGACTGGCCTTTTTCTGCGGAACAAGTTTTGAAGGGGCTTCTTTTTTATCTTTTTGATAAAACTCAGGGTAAAGTTTGCGCCGGTTGAGTTCTACTTGCTGTTTATGAAGCTCCGCTTTTTCACGTTCAAGCTGCGCTCTTTCGTCCTTGAGGCGGGCCGCTTCTTTTTTGAGGCGCACTTCTGTTTCTTTGTTTTTCCTGGCGGAAGTTCTTAGGGCTGGTGAAGGGGGCTGCGGCCTGGCTTCATCCTGTTTCGTTGCCGTTATGAGGCGGAGTTTCTCTTCAAACAGAGCCTGTTGTTCCTGGGCGAGTTTTATCTGCTGTTCGCTCATCTTCGTTTGAATCTGCGTGATGGAGTCCGTCAAAGACTTTACGGCGTCAGAACTTGAGGTGGACTGTAAAGGCGCGCTTTGTGCCTTGAGCGCCATCTCGAGCAGGCGTCCGCTCAGCTGGGAATTATCGTGGTTTGAGCGCACCAAAAGGACGGTGAAGACGCCTACGACCACAAGCAGGATGAGCATAAAAATCACGCACAGGAGCGTCATTCTTTTCTGCGCTTTAGACTGTTCTTCGTTGACGTATTCCTGAAAAGCCTTGAGAATCGGGAAATCGTTTAGATTGTCCGCGGAAGAATACAGGCGAAGCGCGGAAGCGTTCGTCTTGTTGCCTGTCGATCTAGCGTCATTCGGATAGTCGGTCATGGTTTTTCTCCTATTGAAATATCATCTACGGATACGGAAATCTAATCGGCCCTAATGGCGGTTATGTAAACTTACCTTTCAGAATCGCCAACCTCTTGGCGATTGTCGCTTCATAGCCCTCATTTGTCGGGCGGTAATATTTCTTGGGGATTTTCAAGTAGCTTTGATCGACAAAATGATCCTTGAAATCATGCGGATACTTGTATTCGGTCACTTCGTTGCTTCCGATAGCCTTGACGTGTTTGTTCTTCAAGTGTTCGGGAACAGGCTGCACGGCGCCGGTGCGGATGTCCGCCATCGCGGCTTTTACCGCTAGGTAACTGGCGTTCGATTTCGGCGCCGAAGCGAGATAGGTCGTCGCCTGGGCGAGATTGAGTGCGCACTCGGGCATGCCGACGAACTCGCAGGCCTGCATGGCCGCCACAGCGACCGAAATGCCGCGGGGGTCTGCGTTGCCGATGTCCTCGCTCGCGCTGATGACAAGCCGCCGGGCTATAAAACGAGGATCTTCGCCGGCGACCAGCATCTTGCCGAGCCAGTAGATCGCCGCGTCCGGGTCGCTTCCTCGAATGGACTTTATGAACGCGGAGATCGTGTCGTAATGCTCGTCTTCCTTCTTGTCGTAGCGGACCTGGCGGCGTTGGATGCATTCCTGAATGACTTCGAGCGTCAAATGAACTTCGCCCTTTTCGTCCGGCGGCGTGGAGCGCATGGCGATCTCCAGTGCCGTCAAAGCGTGTCGCGCATCACCGTCCGAAACAGTCGAAAGGAACATCTTCGCGTCTTCGTCGAAGCGCGATTTTATCTTGCCGAACCCCTTCTCCGGATCCGCCAAAGCGCGGTCAAGAAGTTGCGCGATCGCCTGCGGACTGAGCGGACGCAGCTCGAAGACAAGCGAACGCGAAGTCAAAGGCGTATTGATGAAGAAGTTGGGATTGTGGGTGGTCGCGCCGATCAGCACGACCGAGCCGTCCTCGACATACGGCAAAAGGACGTCCTGCTGGGATTTGTTGAATCGGTGGATTTCGTCGATGAAAAGAAGCGTTCCGAATCCGCAGAGTTCGTTGCGTGCGCGGTCGCATATCTTTCGGATGTCGGCCACGCCCGAAATTACGCCCGAAAGACGCACAAAGCCGCGTTTCGTCGTGCGCGCGATAACTTCCGCCAATGTCGTCTTGCCGCAGCCGGGCGGACCATAGAAGATGACGTTTGTGAGCCGGTCGGCCTCGATCACCCTTCTCAGCAGCTTTCCTTCGCCCAGAATGTGATCCTGTCCCACGACTTCGTCGAGGGTCTGCGGGCGCATGCGCGCGGCTAGCGGTTCTGATTCGTTGAAACTCATTCTTCGAAAATGTACCAATTGAGGACGTTATCGTCCGTAACGGCGCGGCGGAAGGCGTAGAGCCGCGCGAGCTTTTCGCCGGGAGAGGCGAAAAGAAGCATGGTTTGCGACTTGCCGACCAGATTGCGCGCGTACGCCGCGGCGTCTTCGACAGTTGAAAAGTCCTTTTGGCTCGCCGTAAGTTTCGGCTCGGTCGCCTCGGGCGTGCTCCAGTCTTCGAGGAAGTGCGTGACCGATACCCCACCCTTCTTCCCGAAATGCACTTCCGGCGGCTGCGACAGGCGCGACGCGGCGTCGCGCCATTGCGGCAGCGGCAAAAAGGCGCGAAAATAGAATTGCCCTTCTTCGACGCCATTGATTCTGACGGCCGGGGAATCGATCGCCTCCAATGCTTGGGCGACGGCGATGGCCTGCCGCACCGTAAAAGAGCCATCGAATGTGGCCAGGACGTCCCACGTGCCGTTTGTCGCCAGCCGACTGAACGCGGTTAGTTCCTGCAACGCCGTATCGGGCGAAAGCATCAAGGTCCTCTCGCGGACTGTGGGCGCCGCTTCCCATTTCAAGGTGAAGGCCCGGCGCTCTCCTTTTTTGAATGCATGCCGCGGCAAGAAGCGACCATAGGTCTGCGACTGGTCGAGGACATCGTTGAACTGCAGGGGCGACTGGCCGCAATCGTACAGCGCGAAAAACGTCGCGGGCATGGTCTGGTCGGCAAGAAGCGCGCCCTTATTTGTCCGCGCGCCGCCTGTATAGATCACGTCCGGGAAAGCCGTTGCGGGATGTTGCGCGTCAACAATGAGGTCGGTCAAACCGGGCGAGAGTTCGACCGGTTCGCCGCTCGCCCGGAACACGCAGGCTCTGGCGTCCACGGGGTGTCCGGCCGGAAATCCCGCCCGGGCGCAGGCGTCGACGATGTCGGCTAGCGGTGCGTCCGTCGCGAAAAGAGCCTCGTATCCGCGATCGGAATTCGGGCCGACGAACAGGAACTCGAGCGGCGCGTTTGTCGCGCATCCGGTCGCCGTCGCGGTGAACGTCACGCTTCGCCCCGTCGTGTCGAACGAGACCGGCGCCGCGGCGAAGAGCAAGGGCAGAAGAAGCGTTCCTGTCATTCCGCGCGCAACCTTTCCATCGCATGCTTGAAACCGTTAGCCGCGCGGAGGATGATCTTTTCGTCCACGCTGTAGCTCAAGCGCACATAGCCGCCGAACCCGAACCCCTTCCCTGTCACGACGAGGATCTTCTCCTGCAGGAGGGCGTCGACGAACCTGAGGTCGTCCGCCACGGGCGATTTCGCGAACACGTAGAACGCGCCCTTGGGCATCTCGAATGCGATCCCCGCTTCGCGCAGAATCCTCGCCATGAGCCGCCGGCGCCGGTCGTAGACATCCAGATCGACCGTCTGGTCGAGCAAAGAGGCGACAAGCCGCTGGCCGATGACGGGCGCATTGACGAACCCGAGCGTGCGGTTTGTGAGCGTCACCGCGGCGATCAGCGTTTTCTGGTCGGGCATGGCGGGGTTGGCCGTGAAATAGCCGATGCGTTCGCCGGCGAGCGAGAGCGTCTTCGAGAAGCTTCCGGCCACGCAGGTCCATTTCGAAAACGGCAACATGGCCGGCACGCGCGCGCCGTCGTAGACGAACGCCCGGTAGGGTTCGTCGCTCAGGATGAAGACGGGGCGTTCGCGCGTCTCGTTGATTTTGTCGACATGCGCCGCGATTGCGGCGATGTCTTCCGCCGAATAGACCGCGCCGGTCGGATTGTTGGGCGAGTTCAGGATAATTGCGCGCGTTTTGGGCGTAATCGCCGCGGCAATCGCGGCGACGTCCGGACGGAACGTCGGCGGCAGGGACGGAATCGCCTTCAGGACGCCGCCGAAATGCCCGCAATAGGCGCCATATTCCACGAAATACGGCGCCGGGGTCAGGATTTCGTCGCCCGGCTCGACGACGGCGCGGAAGAAACTCACGAGCGCGCCCGCCGCGCCCACCGTCAAAACGACATCCTCTGCCGCAAGCTGCGTCTCCTGCTGTTTCGTCAGCCAGGCGGCCAGCGCGGTCCGCACTTCCGGTATGCCGGCGTTGGGGCAGTACCCCAGCCCGAGCGGACGCACGGTCTGCGCGGCGATTTCCCGCAGCGCGTCCGCCGTCTTGGCCGGCGGCGGCACGTCCGGATTCCCGAGCGAGAAATCGCATACGGCATCCGGACCGTAAATCTTCTTCAGTTCGATCCCCTTCTCGAACATCTTGCGGATCCAGCTTGAAGAGGCCATGGAATCGCGAATGGCGGACGTCACAAGTTGCATGTCGAATCCTCCTTTATTCGGAACGCGTGCACGATCCGGCGCCGACATCCTCGACGAGCGTCGCCACGCGCAGGGCGGCGTGCGGCTGGGCGAGCGCGGACATCTTTTCGGCCATCTTCCGCAAGGCGTCGGGGCGGTCATACTTGGCGAGCAGATAGTGCGCCAGCCCGTCGACCGTCAATTCCGCCTGCACGCCCTCGTCCGCCGCGCCCTTGAGCACGAACGCCTGCGCATTCTCGTGCTGGTGGTTGCGCAGGGCGGACGGAAGCGGAATCAGCAGCGCCGGTTTCCCGCACGCAGCAAGCTCGAAGCATGTGGAAGCGCCCGCGCGCGCAATGACGAAATCGGCGGAGGCGAACGCGTCGGGCATGTCTGTCTCGAAGGCGTGAACGCGCGCGGGAAGCGCCGCGCGCGCATAGTCCGCGATGACCGCCCCTTCGTCAAGCCGCCCGGTCTGGTGGATGACGTAGAGGGGACGCCGGGCGGCGTCTTCGCGCTTGGCGAGCGCCTTGGACATCTTGACGAGCGCCGCACACGCGAGTTCGTTCACGCGATGGGCGCCCTGGCTTCCGCCCGTCACGAAGACGACGAACGCGTTGGGCGGGATGAAGTCAAACCGTTTCCCCTGCGCGATGTCCGCGCGCACGGGCAGTCCGGTCAACGTGATGTTTCTGTTGGGCAGATAGCGCGCCGTATCCTCGAAACTGATGGCGATGCGTCTGGCAAAGCGCGCGAGGAACTCCACCGCCCGGCCCGGGATGGTGTTGGCCTCGTGCAGGACGACCGGCACGCCCGTGAGATACGCCGCCAGAACCGGCGGCAGCGAGGAATAGCTCCCCATGGCGAGCAGGACATTCGGCCGTGCGCGGCGGATCTCGCGCCGGCAACGCCAGAACGACCGCAAGATCGCGAAACCGTTGCGCACGGAAAGCTGCCGCGCGCCTGTCGCGAACCGCGGTCCGTCCCACGCGCGTAGAACGCCCTCCTCGGCTGCGCGCCCCGCGCACCAGATCGTGACTTCGTGTCCGCGCTTCTGCAAGGCTTGCGCCACGGCGAGCCCCGGAAAGGCGTGTCCGCCCGTCCCCCCGCATGCTACGATTATCTTCATTTACCAATCCCTTTCATTCGGCGGCAGGACAGCCTTGCGCATGCGTGCCTTCTTTTCGGCTTCATGCTCGTCTGCGCGCTCTTGCGCCTTCTTCAAAGTCGATTCGACCTCCTGCTCTTCGGGCGAGGGCTGGGATGGGCTTTCTTTCTCCTGCTCCTTGTCCGCGTCCTTTTGCTCTTCGTTCTGTTGCGCGTCGGCCGGAGAATCCGCCTTGTCGTCCGGCTTGTTTTTGTCGTCCGGCGAAGATTGTTGCGGTTGATTCTGCTGCGAGGCGCCCTTCTGCGGCTGGTCGGCGTTCCCGCCGCCCGAATTCTTGTCCTTGGGCATCAGTTCGTTTATGCGCTCCAGCATGCGCACGCACGCCTCCTGTTGCGGCGGAAGTTCTTTTTCCGCGCATTCCATCTGCAGTTTCTCGAGTTCGGTGGAGAGTTTGGAAATCTCCGCCTGCGCCTCGGGCGTGAAAGGCGGCTTGTTCGTGTCGCTCTGCGCCTGCTGCTCGTAAGCCTGGGCCCAAGCCGGAAACGCTGCGCGGAAACGTCGCGTGTAATCGAGCGCGTCGTCCTGCCAGGCGCGCCCGTTTAGGCGCTCAACGTCCTGCCAGGCGTTCGACTGCGCGGTCAGATCGCGCGCCAGCGCTTGCGGTGCACCCGCCGTCAGCTTGTTGAAGCGCGTGATGTCCGCCTCCGCCGCGGCGACTTCGTCGTAGGCCGCCTCGTCCATGTCGGCGAGTTTTTCCGCCGCCCTGCGCGTATGTTCCTGCGCGACCTTGATTTGCTCATCGATGAAGGCGGCCTGCTGTTCGTTGGTGACGGACTGCGCAATCGCCGAGCGGACCGGTATCCACATATCCGCCAGCCGGGTCGCCTGGCGCGAAAGTTCGTCCGCGAGCGCCACGGCGCGCGGCGCGGCATTCGTCTGGTAGGTTCCCGCCGCCGCCAGCAACTGCCGCGCATCGTCCACCGCGCGGTCCAGAAGCGCCGCCGGATCCTGCCCTTTCGCCGCGGCGAGCACCGCGTTTACGCGCTGCGTTTCGCGCAAGGCGGCGAGGTCTTCGGTCGCGCGGGTGAAGTTGCGGTTCAGGCGTGGGTCCGCGGGGTCGGACCGCAAGGCCCGCTGCGCCGCGCGCGCGCTTTCCTCCAGATTGGCGAGCGCGTTCGTGGCGGCGAGCGGACTGTGCGCCGCCTTGTAGGCCAGCGCCGCGACAAGTTCGGAGGCACGCGTCCCGAATTCGCGCGACAGCGTCAGCGGACGCGCCAGACGCAAGGCGTTCGTGGTATCCTGCGCATGGTAGGCGTCGACCGCCGCATTCCAAATCTCCGCATCGGATAGTTGAGATGTCTCTGCGGCAAATGTGCAGATTCGGACGCCGCAAGCCGCCATGAATATGAACAATCTGTATCTCATCTTCATCTCGTTCTATTATAGCATATCTAGCGTTCTTTAGCGACAGGAATCTTGCGAATCAGCCGTCCGGCGCCTGCGGTCGGACGGGCAATCCGGGCGTATTTCATCAGGGGCTGAGGATGTAGTTCTTCAAGAGACACACAGGGTCGTAGGAAAGTTTCGCGTGGCGCAACCCTTCGGACCCCAGGTCCTGTTCGCGATTGATAAACGCCGCGCGCGGCGCCAGGCGTTTGGCCATTTCGTGGTTCACGAACTGCGCCGCGCCCTTCACGCCGAACCGGCTTTTCTCGAACGACTCCGTGAAGATGTCCGGTCCGATGCGGTCGTACACGCAAAACGCGACAATCCCCTCTGCCGTATAGACGGCGATTCCCTCGCAGCCCAGCGCGGCGAAACCGTCCTTCAGATGGTCGAGCGCGTCCGTTTCGCGCACCAATGCCTCCGTGTCGGGATTCTCCTGTCCGGCACGCCACGCGTCAGCGAGTGCAAGACAATCCGCCAAGACCGCGCCGTCCGCAATGTCCTTCACGACCGGATCCGGATGCGCCTTGAGGAACTGTTTAATCAGATTGCGCTTCTTGCGGAGCTTTTCCCCAGTCAAATCGCGCAAAGCGTCCGTCGCGTAGATGTATTCCGCGGCGGCGTCATCCTCGCAGGCACATGAAAAGTAGTCCGTCGCCGTCGGATACGCGGCGAGATACTCTTCGCGGATCTGGTAGATTTTGCCGGCGAACCCCGCCCGGCGCATCGCCGCGGAAACTTCCGCGAGTTCGCCCGGCTTGGGCGTCTTGTCGTTCGGGCCAAAATCCGCGAAAAGGAGCATATCCTCCTTCTTGAGGTGAAAATACAGGTGTCCGTTGTATTCCAGCCAGCAAGTTTCGGACGTGAAGCCCCAGACATAGAGGTTGAGGGGCGCGAGTTCGCATGTCTGGTGTTGCGCGGTCGCGAGGCGTGCGTGCAGGGTCGCGACATCCGCCAGGGAGACGCGCTTGAAAGCGAGTGGATCGAACATAGATTTTCCTTTTATAGTTAGAATGTGAAAAATGAGTGACGCGCCGAAAGAATGCGCGTAGCGCCGGGCGGTTAGCCGGTGGCCCCTTTCAGACGATACGGCGTGTAGCCCTCTAGGACCGGCGCGCCGAGATGGGAATAGAACGCCGCGGTGCCGGGCGCCCCCACGAGGACAATCCACCCCAACCCCCGCTCCCGCAGCGCCGCACCCAGCCGGCGGACGAGTTCCGCGCCGATTCCGCGGTGCCTGTAGGCGGGCAGGACGACAAGATCGAGCAGATACGCGTCGCTGACGCCGTCCGAAAGCGCGCGCATCGTCCCGACGAGCCGGTCGTCGTCCCATGCGCAGGCGAACTGTCTGGAACCGGCGGCGAGACGGTCCAGAAACGCCGCGTCCTCGCCCGGCTCGAGCCACCCAGCCGCCTCGTAGAGCGGCAAAAGGTCGCGTCCCGCGGGTTTGCGGTCAAGTGTATAGGTTACTGCCATAAGTTCTCCATTCCCAGCCTTTTGCTGCTTCCCGGCAGGCGCACAGGGAACTTGCGCCCAGGGGCGGACCTCACGCCATCCGCACGCATCGTCCATTATACCACTTTCCCCGCCCGACAACAAGTGGGCACGGGGACGCGCGAAAAGTGTATCATGTCGTGAGACACCCGGGACAGGTCGTTCCGAGGGGGGGAGAGCGAAAGCGAAAAAGGAGAGGGATCGGTTGAGGAAACGGAAGGAAAGGATGC
>DBKW01000098.1:0-209 GCA_002298665.1 Verrucomicrobia bacterium UBA740
GGGACGACACACGGCCGCCCCCCTCTACATTTTTTACACGGTTAAACCCGTGCGGGCGGCAGGGGACTGCCGCACCTACCATTGGGACGACACACGGCCGCCCCCTCTACATTTTTTACACGGTTAAACCCGTGCGGGCGGCAGGGGACTGCCGCCCCTACCGTTGGGACGACACACGGCCGCCCATTCTACATATTCTACACGGTTAA
>DBKW01000098.1:274-19413 GCA_002298665.1 Verrucomicrobia bacterium UBA740
TCTACATATTCTACACGGTTAAACCTGTGCGGCGGCAGGGACTGCCGCCCCTACCATATGGAGGGTCCACGGCCACCCATTCTACATTCTCTACGCGGTAAATTCCCCCCTACCCTTGGGTTGGGGGCGGGGCGGGCGAAGCGTGAGCGTAGCCTTGTACACTTTTCTGAAATTTTCGTTTGCTTTGTTTCCCTAAATACGATATAATTAACAGCAACAATTGGAGATATTATGTCCGAAGAATTGCAAAGTCTGCTCGAAAAGATAAATCGCGAGGGCGTTGAGAAAGCGCAGGCGCGGTCCGGGGAAATCATCGCGGAAGCGGAAGCGGAAGCCAAGCGTCTGGTGGCGGCGGCGCAGAAAGAGGCGGCGCAGCTCAAGGCGGACGCGGAAAAGGCGGCGGCGGACTATGCGGCGCGCGCCGCGGTGACGGTCCAGCAAGCCGCGCGGGACACGGTGCGCGAAGTCGAGCGCGCCGTGACGGGGCTTTTGGAGAATCTGCTGGCGAAGGACGTGGACGCGACGCTGGCCCAGCCGGCGCGTGTGGCGGAGCTCGTCAAGGGCGTGCTCAAGGGTCTGACGGGTCCGGTCGAGGTGGCCGTGCCCCCGGCGCTGGTCCAGACGTTGCGCGCCCAGCTCGCGGCGGAGAAGAACCTGACGATCGTGCCGGATGAGTCGGTCCGCACGGGTTTTTCGGTCAAGATAGACGGAGGGCGCGTGGAGCACGCCTTCACGGGGGCGGTCGTCGCGGCGGAACTGGCGCGGCGGTTGCGTCCGGATCTGGCCCAACTTGTCCGTGCGCAATGAGGACGCCATGACGACGGATTATCTGGTTGCGAGCCTGCCGGCGCTGGATTTCGACGCGCCGCCGCCCTTGACGCGGGAGGAGTTCCTGTCGCGTTGCGGGGGTGTGTGGCCGGCGGCCGGGGCGGCCTGGCGGGATCTCGACACGCAACTGCGCAATGCGCTCGCGGAAGCCCGCGGCGCTTTGCTGGGGCTGAACACCGACGCGGTCCGACGGTGGGAGCATCCGGCGGAAGGGTGCGCGCTCTACTGGCGCGGGCGGGTCAAGGCGTGCTTTCAGGAGACGGACGTCTTCAAGCGCGAGAAGCTGCTGGACCGCGTGTGGTGGGACGCCGCCGGCGAGCTGGTTCCCCCCGCCGCCCCTTTGGGACGGGAGGCTTTGGCGGCCTACGCCATCCGCCTGGAGATTGCGCTCAAGCGTGCGCAAATCTCGCCCGAGAAGGGCAATGCGGCGTTCGACCGCCTGACGGCGGAAACAAAGAGAGACTGATTTGACGATTCGGAGGTAATTTGAATGACGGCAAAAGGCAAGATAGTCGCGGTCAACGGGAACATGATTTCCGTAGCCTTTGACGGCGCGGTCGCCCAGAACGAAGTGGGGTACGCCCGGCTCGGGGAGATGCGTCTGATGGCGGAAATCGTGCGCGTGCGGGGCACGCGGTGCGACATGCAGGTGTTCGAGTCCACGACGGGACTTTCGGTGGACGACGACGTGGAATTCACGGGCGAGCTGCTCGCGGCGGAGCTGGGGCCGGGCTTGCTGGGGCAGGTCTACGACGGGCTCCAGAATCCGCTTCCCGAACTCGCCGAGGAGGCGGGCAAGATTTCCAAGGACGCGGGGTTCTTCCTGCAGCGCGGGATGTATCTGCCGGGGTTGCCGCGCGAGACGAAGTGGGCGTGGCATCCGACGGCCAAGGCCGGGGCGCAGGTCACGGCGGGCGAGGCGCTCGGGTGGGTTCCGGAGGGGATTTTCGACGGCAAGAAGCTGCCGGGGCACAAGATCATGGTGCCGTTCGCCTTCCGCGGCGTCTACACGGTGAAGAAGCTGGCCGCGCCGGGCGACTACACGGTGACGGAGCCGATCGCGACGCTGACGGACGCCGAGGGGCGCGAGGTCGCGGTGACGATGATGCAGCGCTGGCCGGTCAAGGTGCCGATCCGCTGCTTCACGGAGCGTCTGGCGCCGACGGAGACGCTGGAGACGACGGTGCGCACGATCGACACGTTCTTCCCCGTGGCGGTCGGCGGCACGTACTGCATTCCGGGTCCGTTCGGCGCGGGCAAGACGGTTCTGCAGCAGACGACGGCGCGGTACGCGAAGGTGGACGTGGTGATTTCGGCGGCGTGCGGCGAGCGCGCGGGCGAAGTCGTGGAGACGCTGAAGGAGTTTCCGGAGATCGTCGACCCCAAGACGGGGCAGTCGCTCATGAAGCGGACGATCATCATCTGCAACACCTCGTCCATGCCGGTGGCCTCGCGCGAGGCTTCGGTGTACACGGCGGTCACGCTGGCGGAGTACTTCCGCCAGATGGGTTTGGCGGTGCTGGTGCTGGCGGACTCGACGTCGCGCTGGGCGCAGGCGATGCGCGAGCTTTCGGGGCGTCTGGAGGAGATTCCGGGCGAAGAGGCGTTCCCGGCGTATCTGGAATCGCGCATTGCCGCGTTCTACGAGCGGGCCGGGCGCGTGAAGCTGAAGGACGGGACGGTGGGTTCCGTGACGATCGGCGGCACGGTTTCGCCGGCGGGCGGCAACTTCGACGAGCCGGTGACGCAGGCGACGCTGAAGGTCGTGGGCGGGTTCCACGGACTTTCGCGCGCCCGTTCGGACGCGCGGCGGTATCCGGCGATCGATCCGCTCGAGAGCTGGAGCCACTATCCTTCCGTCATCGAGCAGGCGCGCGTGGAGAAGGCGCGCGCGGTGCTGCGGCGCGGCAACGAGGTCGGGCAGATGATGAAGGTCGTCGGCGAGGAAGGCACGAGCCTGGACGATTTCACGACGTATCTGAAGGCGGAGTTTCTGGACGCGGTGTATCTGCAGCAGAACGCGTTTTCGGAGGCGGACGCGAGCACGCCGGTGGCGCGCCAGCGGGAGATGTTCGACGTCGTCGAGAAGGCGCTCGGGCAGACGTACAAGTACAAGGCCAAGGACGAGATGCGCAAGTTCTTCATGGAACTGCAGCAGGCCTTCATCGACTGGAACGACACGGACTTCAAGGACGCGCGCTTCGCGTCCGGCAAGGCCGCGCTACTCGAGAAGATCGCGCGGGCGGCCGCCTGACAGAAACAGAGCAGCAGGAGAGAACAACATGTTCAACAACAAGATTTACCATAAGATCGACGCGCTGTCGGGGTCCGTGGCGACCCTGCGCGCGGAAGGCGTCAAATACAACGAGATCGCGGAAGTGGCGTCGCGGGCGGGGCGGTCGCTCGCGCAGGTGATCAAGCTGGACGGGGCCAACGTCACGCTGCAGATTTTCGAAGGGGCGCGCGGCGTGGACACGGCGGCGCGCGTGCGCTTTCTGGGCGAGACGATGAAGGTTCCGTTCTCGGACGACCTTCTGGGACGCGCGTTCACGGGGTCGGGCGCGCCGCGTGACGGCGGACCGGCCGTGACGGGCGAGGAATCGCCGATCGGGCAGCCGTCGGTGAATCCGGCGCGCCGCGTGATGCCGCACGAGATGGTGCGCACGAACATCCCGATGATCGACCTTTTCAATACGCTCGTGAAGAGCCAGAAGCTGCCGATTTTCGCCCGCGCCGGCGAGCCGTA
The DNA here is from genome assembly GCA_002298665.1 of Verrucomicrobia bacterium UBA740. Taxonomy (GTDB): domain Bacteria; phylum Verrucomicrobiota; class Kiritimatiellia; order RFP12; family UBA1067; genus UBA1067. The sequence goes on from DBKW01000098.1 coordinate 3,849, forward strand.
CAACGAACTGCTCGCGCGCATCGCCCTGCAGGCCGATTCGGACGTGATCGTCATCGGCGGCATGGGGCTCAAGTACGACGAGTACCTCAAGTTCCGCGAGACGCTGGACAAGTCGGGCGCGCTTTCGAAGACGGTCATGTACGTGCACACCGCGGCGGATCCGACCGTGGAGTGCATGCTGGTCCCGGACGCGGCGCTCGCCGTCGCGGAGAAGTTCGCGCTCAAGGGCAAGGACGTGCTCGTGCTCCTGACGGACATGACGAGCTTCGCCGACGCCCTGAAGGAAATCGCCATCACGATGGAGCAGATTCCGTCCAACCGCGGCTATCCGGGCGACCTCTATTCGCAGCTGGCCTCCCGCTACGAGAAGGCGGTCGACTTCGAGGGGGAGGGGTCCATCACGATCCTGGCGGTGACGACCATGCCGGGCGACGACGTGACGCATCCGGTGCCGGACAACACGGGCTACATCACGGAAGGGCAGTTCTACCTGCGCAACGGGCGCATCGAGCCGTTCGGCTCGCTTTCGCGCCTCAAACAGCAGGTCAACAAGAACACGCGCGAAGACCACCGCACGATCATGGACGCGATGATCAAGCTCTACGCGCAGTACAAGGAGGCGCTCGAGAAGCAGTCCATGGGCTTCCGCATGTCGGCGTGGGATTTGAAGCTCCTGAAGTACGGCGCGGCGTTCGAGAAGAACATGATGGACTTGTCGGTCAACATTCCGCTCGAGGAGGCGCTCAACCTGGGCTGGAAGATTCTGGCGGACTGCTTCGAAAAGTCCGAGGTGGGCATCCCGACGAAGCTGGCGGACAAGTACTGGCCGCGCACGCGTCCCCTTTGACAGGCTTGGGGGGCGGTCCGAGAAGAGAGGGTTTGACAAAGGAATATGAGCAAGAATCTACTAATCGTCGAATCGCCGGCGAAGGCGAAAACAATCGGGAAGTACCTTGGTCCGGATTTTACGGTAAAAAGTTCGGTCGGGCATGTTCGCGATCTTCCCAAGAGCGACAAGGCGATTGCAATCAAGGAAGACGGTGATCAGCATTGGGCCTTCACGCCCAAATACGTCGTTTCCGAAGGGAAAGAAAAGGTCATTTCCGATTTGAAGTCCGCAGTCAAAAAGGCGGACACAATCTATCTCGCGAGCGATCCGGACCGCGAAGGGGAGGCGATTGCGTGGCACTTGAAGCAGATTCTGGAGTCCGTCGCGGGGGAGAAGCCGTTCTACCGCGTCACCTACAATGAAATCACGAAGCCGGCGGTCCTGAAGGCGATCGCCGAGCCGCGGGACATCGACATGCCGCGTGTGGACGCGCAGCAGGCGCGGCGCATTCTCGACCGTCTGGTCGGCTACAAGGTTTCGCCGCTTTTGTGGAAGTACGTGCAGTGCCCGCGGAGCCATACGCTCAGCGCCGGCCGCGTGCAGTCCGTCGCGCTTCGCCTGCTCGTCGAGCGCAAGCGCGAGATCGACGCGTTCAAGCCCGAGACCTACTATCTTCTGGGCGTCGAGGCGCAAAAGCAGAAACTGCCGCCGTTTGTCGCCAAGTTGGCGCGTCTGGACGGCGAGAAGCCCGACGTGCGCACGAAGCAGGTCGCGGACAACCTGCTTCTGGATCTGGCCAACGCCCATCTGGAAGTGTCGGACGTGGCGGAGCGGCCGAAAACGCGGCATCCGTATCCGCCGTTCACGACGTCCACGCTGCAGCAGGCGGCCTCGAGCGTGCTTTCGTTCTCGCCCGGGCGCACGATGAAGCTGGCGCAGGCGTTGTACGAAAAAGGCTTCATAACCTACATGCGAACGGACTCGGTGAATATTTCCGAGCAGGCGCGCGGCGCCGCCAAGGACTTCATCGTTTCGGAATTCGGCGCGGACTACTATCCCGCGAAGCCGAACTTCTACAAGTCGAAGGCCGACGCGCAGGGTGCGCACGAGGCAATCCGCCCCACGGACGTTCTGCGCAAACCGCAGGATGCCGCGGCGCTGGAGGCGGCGGAGCTCAAGCTTTACGACCTCATCTGGCGGCGATTCCTCGCGAGTCAGATGGCGGACGCGAAGACGCTTGTGCGGACGGTTTCGCTCGTGCCGGTCAAGCCGACCCTGACCCACGCCTACGTGTTCACGGCGTCGACAACGGACATTCTGTTCGACGGCTTCATGAAAGTCATGAAAGTCGCCGCCCAAAAGCGTGCAACGGGCGGGGAAGACGAGGCGGACGCCGGCGACGCGGTCGAGTCGCTGCCGAAGATGGACAAGAGCGACAAACTGGACGTCCTTCGCTGGCTCGCCGACGAGAAGCAGACGAAGGGTCCGTCCTATTATTCCGAAGCCTCGCTCATCAAGGCCCTGGAAGAAAACGGCGTGGGGCGTCCGTCCACGTATGCCCAGACGATCGAGACGCTCAAGTTGCGCGAGTACGCCGTAAACGACAAGCGCAAACTCGTGCCGACGGAGCGCGGCGTTCTTGTCTGCGATTGGCTCGTGAAGAAGCTGGATTCGCTTTTCAACGTCGGCTATACGGCGCAGATGGAGTCCGAACTGGACAAGATCGAGGAAAAAGGCGAGCCGATGAACGACATGCTGAGCGATTTCTACCGGAATTTCCTCCAGTCGCTCGCCTCGTGCCGCGAAGCGGCACCCGACGACGCCAAGTTCGACGCCGTTTTCGCGCTTCTGGACCAGGTCAAGACGTGGAAGGAGCCGAAGACGGTCGGCAAACGCACATACGACGACAAGGCTTTCGTCGAGAGCGTGCGCAAGCAGCGTGAAATGAAAAAGGAATTGAGCGCGCGCCAGCTCGAGTTTCTCGTCCGTCTCGTCATTCTGTACAAGGAGCAGATTCCGAACGCCGAACAGCAGCTCGCCGACGCGGGGCTCGCCACAAACGCGTTCACGACGGCGCAGAAGGCGGATCCCGAGGCGGTGCGCTACGCCTTCGACCAATTGGCCCGCATAACGACGCTTGAAGAAAATCCGTTCATCAAGAGCCTGCACGACCAGGTCGAGCGGGGGCGCGGCTTGTCGCTCAAGCAAATGTCCATTCTTGCGCGGACCGTTTGCGAGAATGCGTCGGCCTTGCCCGATGCGGACGCTGTCATCGCGCGCCTGACGGAGTTCATCCCGGGCGGGTTTACGCCCCCGAGCGCGGACCCCGCCATCGAGCATCTGCTGACGCTTTTCGACACGGTCAAAGAATGGCGTCCGACGGCCAAGAAAGGGCGCAAGGTCTATGACGACAAGGAGTTCGCGGAGAGCCTGCGCGACCAATTTACGCGCCGCCATATGTTGAGCCTGCGCCAAATCGCCGCGCTCAAGCGTATCCTGGGCGTCTACCGCGCGCAGATCCCGAATTACGAGGAAGAGGCGAAGAAGTACGATTTGCCTTTGGGGAAAGCGTCTGAAGAGGAAAAGCCGGAAGAACGGGAATGAGCGAAGGGGCGACAGGTTGTCCAGTTAACCGTTTCGCAAAGGACGATCCGCTCGTGCAGCGGTTCGCAACCTACTTGACGGGCGAGCGCAACATGTCCCTGAACACGCGCGAAAGCTACTTGCAGGATCTTGCGCAGTTGGCCGGCGTAACCTGGGGAGAGGCGACGGAGGCTCCCTTTGTTTGGGCGGGCTTGACGGAGTTGCAGGCTCACGATTTTCTTTCGGCGCTTGCGAAAGGGGGCGTGCGACCTGCGACCGTGCGCCGCAAACTCGCCTCGGCGCGGTCGTTCTACCGTTTTCTCGCACGGGAGGGGTGCATTTCGGAGAATCCTTTTTCTTATTTGCGGGGTCCGCGTCTGGCGCGCGTTCTGCCGCGGATATTTTCCGTGGAAGACACAAAGCGGTTTTTGGCCTGTCCGCTCGAGGATCTGGCGCTGGGGTTGATAGCGTCCTATCCGGCCAAGCGCGATGCGGCCATTTTCGAGTTTCTCTATTCGACGGGCTGCCGCATCAGCGAGGCGCTTTCCGTCACCTGGGGGGATTTGGATTTCGCGCGCGGCTCGTTGATCGTGACGGGGAAGGGCGCCAAGGACCGCCTCGTCATCCTGGGGAAGCCGGCCACGCACGCGCTCGAGGAACTCCGCCGGGAAATAGCTGCGCAACGTCCGGATTTGGCGACGCCCGAGACGCCCGTTTTCCTCGGGGACAGGTTCGGCACATTGACGCGCAGCATCGTCGAGCGCCGCATGAAGCGGTATTTGGCGGAGGCGGATTTGCCCCTGACGCTCACGCCGCATAAATTGCGGCACAGTTTCGCGACGCATTTGCTGGATGCGGGGGCCGATTTGCGCAGCGTGCAGGAGATGCTGGGGCACGCCTCGCTTTCCACGACACAGATCTACACGCACGTCTCCGTGGAGCGCCTGAAAGAAGAGTGCGCGAAATTTCATCCACGCCGCTAGAGCATTTTCGGGCGAAATATGGTATAATGGAAGAGTGATGGACAGAATAGTTTATTTAGACAATAATGCGACCACGCGTACGGCCCCCGAGGTACGCGATGTCATGTTGCCGTTTTTGGGCGATTTGTACGGGAATCCGAGTTCGATGCACGCCTTCGGCGGCCAAATCGCCCGCTATGTGGCGCGTGCCCGCGAGGAAGTCGCGCATTTCATCAATTGCTCGCCCGAGGAAATCATCTTCACATCGTGCGCCACGGAGTCGGACAACACGGCCCTGCGCGGGACGGCCGAGTTTCTGGGCAAGGAGACCAAAATCATCACCACCGCCGTCGAACACCCCGCCATTCTGCAGCCTGCGCGGCGGCTCAAGGCGAACGGATGGAACGAAGTCGAACTCCCGGTGGACGACGTGGGACAGCTTGATCTGGACCGATTGCGCGCGGAGCTGAAGGGGACGCGCAAGGCGCTCGTTTCCATCATGTGGGCCAACAACGAGACGGGGACGGTGTTCCCAATAGAGGAAATTGCGGCTATTTGCCATGAGCACGGGGCCGTTTTCCATACGGACGCCGTCCAGGTCGCGGGAAAGATTCCCGTGGATGTGCAAAAGGTCCCCGTGGACATGCTTTCCATGAGCGGGCACAAGTTCCATGCGCCCAAGGGCGTCGGCATCCTGTACGTGCGCAAGGGCGTGCATTTCAAGCCGTTCATGCTGGGCGGCCACCAGGAGAACGGCCGGCGGGCGGGCACTGAAAACGTGCCGTACATCATCGGGCTCGCAAAGGCCTGCGAACTGGCGCGGTTGGGCATGGCGGATGAGGCCGCGAAGCTGACGGTTCTCCGCGACAGGCTCGAGGCGGGCATTCTGGCGACGTGCCCCAACGTGCGCGTGAATGGCGACAGGCAGCATCGTCTGCCCAATACGCTGAACGTGAGTTTCGAATATATCGAGGGCGAAGCCATCGCCTACCGCTTGAGCGACCTGGGGATTTGCATTTCGACGGGGAGCGCCTGCGCGTCGGGTTCGCTCGATCCGAGCCATGTCATCCGGGCGATGGGCGTGCCGTTCATCGCGGTCCACGGCTCGGTGCGCTTCTCGCTCTCGCGCTACAATACGGCGGAAGATATCGACTATGTGCTCGAAAAGCTGCCGATCGTCATCAAGGGGTTGCGCGAACTTTCCCCCTTTGGCCCCAATTCGGATCCAACCACATTCAAGTAAGATGAAGCGGACACACTTTTCAATCGCGGTTTTACTCGCTTTCGCTCTCGCCGGCTGTCGGCGGGAAGACGTCCGCACGCTCACGCTTGAGTTGCCTGGGATTTCCCCGCAGGAAACCAACAAGATCTCCGCGGCGCTTTCTCCTTATTCCGGCGTTAAAAAGGATTCCTTCCGGTGGGACTTTGCGCGGGGGACCTTGACGCTGGCATACGACTCCATGCAGATCGCCGGGGCCAACATACGCATGGCGATCGAGGAGACCGGCGTACGGGTCGTATGGCCCAAAAAGACGGAAAAGCGAGCAGGTCACTAATCTAACAAGGAAAGGAGAACCATCATGAGGGATATATTCATCGTGGGTGCGGGCGGGTTCGGCCGCGAGGCCATCTGGACGCTGGAGCGGATAAACGCCGCGCAGCAGGTTCCTCTTTGGCGTATTCTGGGCTATGCGGACGACAATCCCAGGTGGAGGAAGGGCGACAATTTCGAGGGGTATCCGATTTTGGGGACGGTCGAGGAGGCCGCGCAGTCCAATCCGGCCGCGTCGGTGTTCGTCGCGATCGGGAACAACCAAAAGCGTCTGGATATGGTCAAGCGTCTGCGCGGTTTCGATTTCCCCGCCCTGATCGATCCCTCGGCGCAGATTTCGCCGACGACGGACTTCAACGGCGGTTCGTACATCGCCTCGGAGGCGGTCGTCCAGGTCGGTTCCGTTCTGGGCGAATTCTGCCTTGTCGGCGCGCGCGCGGTCATCGGGCACGATTCGACGCTGGGCAACTTTGTCAACGTAGGTCCTGGCGCGGCCATCGCCTCGGGCGTGTCCGTCGGCGATCGCGTTTCGTTTTTCGCGAACAGTTCGACCATGCCCGGCGTTTCAATCGGCTCGGATTGCTGGATCGCCTGCGGGATTGGCGTGCGGAAGGATTTGCCGGCCGGGATGCGCGTGGAATCGTGAAGTGGTTCCTCTATGAGCTCGTTTTTGCGCTAGGGTTCCCGTTCCTTTTGCCCGGGTTCCTCCTGCGCATGATGCGGCGCGGCGGCTATCGCGCACGGATGGGGGACAGGTTTGCCCTCTATCCGCCCGGAATCACGGCGCGCCTGCGTGCGCACAGGGGGCGGTGGGTATGGGTACACGCCGTCTCCGTGGGCGAGGTCCAGGTGGCGGGCCAGCTCATGCGCGAATGGCGCCGGCAGGAGCCGGGCGTGCGCTTTTGCTTCTCGACGACAAGTTCAACCGGGTGGCAGGTGGCGCGGCGCGAAGTGACAGAAAACGACGTTCTCATGTACAATCCGCTCGACTTCCCGAATTTCGTCAAGAGCGCGCTGGCGACGGTGGAACCGCGCGCGGTCATATTGACGGAAAGCGAGATTTGGCCCTTGTTCATCCGGCGCGCGGCCAAGAACCGGATTCCGCTTTTTTTGATAAACGCCCGCGTGAGCGACCGGAGCGCCCCGCGCTATGCGCGCTTCCGGTTCCTTTTCAAGGACGTGTTCGCGGCGTTTACGCGGATTTTCGCGCAAAGTTCGTTGGATAAGGCCCGCCTGATTGCCGCGGGCGCGCCGGAATCCGCCATTGAAACGACCGGGAGCTTCAAGTTCGACGTGGCGCGCCGGAATCCGGCCAAAGAGGCTGAAATGCGGGCGTGGATTGGCCCGGGGCGCATTCTGCTGGGCGGCTCGACCTGGCCGGGCGAAGACAAGGCGCTCTTGGACATTCTCCCGGGGCTTCCGGCGGACGTCAAGCTCGTTTTGGCGCCGCGGCACTTCGAAAAGGCCGATGCGGTCGAATCCAACATAAAGAATGCCGGATATGTCTGTGTCCGCCGGAGCCGGGGCGACAAGGCGCCGGAACAGGGGCGCGCTGTATTTCTTGCGGATACGACGGGTGAGCTTATGGGGCTTTACGGGATAGCCACCGTGGTCTTCGTCGGGAAGACCTTGTCTGCGAAGGGCGGACAGAACATGATCGAGCCGTGCCTGTGCGGAAAGGCGGTTCTTGTCGGACCCCATACGGAAAACTTCCGTCCCGTAATGAGTGATTTGCTGGAAGCCCGGGCAATTGAAGTCGTGCCCACGGCCGCGGCGCTCGCCAAACGCGTCGAGGAGCTCCTGTCCCGGGGAGACGGGGGGCTTGGCTTGCGGGCGCAAGAATGTGTCGCCCGCCGCCGCGGGGTCGTGCCGCGGTGCGTGCAGGAAATCCGGGGGTTCCTCGCATGACGAAGAAGAAACGCCTAGCCGCGCTTGTTGCCCTCGGGATTCTTCTTGTTGCGCTGCTCACCGTCGGAGGATTCTTCTTCTTTGGACGGGGAGGTTCCAGTCTACCTGCCCCCGACCTTCACCATTACAAGGCCCTGCGCACGCTCTCCGTCGCGCTCATGCTGGCGGAAAAGCCGGATGCTGTATCGGTCTGTCTGGCCGACGAGGGTGTCGCGCCTTTTCGCGAGGATTTTTGCGCGACAGGGCTATCGGTGACCAATACGACCTGCAAAGGACGCAATTCCATCGTCCTTTTTTCCCGGACGCCCAAAGACTGGTCACGGCTTACGGCGCATGTGGCGGATGCGGGGATTCTCGTGCGTTTCATCGACGCCAACAATCTGAAAAAGGCTGATTTCAAGTCGATTTTGATGGATTTCCCGTTCAAATACTTTCATCTCTGGATGCCCGGGGAATTTGATTGGCTTGTAATCGGACGGGCAAAGCCCTCCAAATTGAAGTTGGACGCACTTTTCGACCTTTTTGCGAACGAAAAGCTGTTCGACATCTTGGCTGAAGCGGGTCTGTCAGATCCGGCGGACATCTTCTCGAACTACGTGGGGACATGGGCGGATCTTAAAGATGCCTTCGCGGGTGACAATTCGGCGGGGGTGCTCCCTGAAAACTTCGTGACATACACGATACCTCAACTCCCCTGGCTGTTTCAAGGCGGGGTAGAGGCGGATATCCTCAGGGAATTCCAACATGAGGCGCGTAGCCGGCAGGTTGTCCGGCGACTCGTGTTGAAAGGTGCGATTGCGGCGCGTCAAGGGGACGAAAACAGTGCGCTTGACGCCTGGTCTGCGGCCTGGAAGCGCAATCCGAATGATTCCATGCTCCTGGAGCGGCTCTACCGGCTCGCGGTGAATGCGCGGGCGTTTATGAAGATAGGCAACATCCGCGGCGCGGCCAAGTGCTATGAGACGATGATTGCCATCCGTCCGACCGATATTCCCGTCCTCAAGGCCTATGCGGAATGCCTTTTGGCCCTCGGACAACGTCCGTTGGCGGAAAAAGTGCTGGAACATGTCCGTATTCTGTCGAATCCGGCGCGCAAAGCGAATAAGCCCTATTGAATTCGCCCCCCAATTTTGGTAAAATATACGAATGTAAAGTGAAGGAAACGTAAAATGTTCGGTATTCGGAAAAAAACAAAGTATAGAGAAGAGTCTTACGACTTTGACTCGGAAGAGGAAAATCAGGGCACATCGCTGGCGGATCCCGTCCACTACGCGCTCAACGACTACATAACGGCACTTCTTCTGGGCGTCGTGGGGGTCGTGTTCATCTGTCTGACGACGTTCCCCGCGTTGCATCCGACGGCCTGGGCGGCCTGTGCGGAAGCGGCGGGGCTTCGCGAACCCGTGGCGATCATTCCCGGGCTTTGGCGTCTGTTTGCGCACATCCTCTACAACATAGCCGGGATTCAGGCCGGAACCGGGATTTTGGCTTTTCTTGGCAAGATTTCCTTCGGCGTCATCCTGGCGCTTTCCTATCTGTTCTGCCGCGGCGTTTTGGCGTTCTCCGTCCGTTCGCAGACGCCGGAATACAAATTCTGGCGACGTTATGTCTCGCGACTCATTTGCTTGCTTGTGGCGTTTCTGTTCGCGGCGTCCGATCCCGTCTGGCAATTGTGCCTTTCGTTCACGCCCCAGACGTTTTTGCTTGTCCTGATGCTTTTCGCCGCCTACCAGTGGATCAAGTTCTTCACGGACGGAAGCGTGCGCCCGGCCTACATTTCGATGTTCTGCTTCGGACTTCTGGCGGCCGACACGCCTTTGGGTATCGTGCTCACCGTGTGCTGCTGGGTCGGCTACATGATCCTCGTCTCCCAACGGCTGCTGGGGCACGTGGACCTCTTGGATGCCTACAAACGCCAAGCCGCCAAGTGGTATTTGACGTTCTTCTGGGCGCTGGGCGTGGTGGTCGGAATCGCGCTCAATGTCATGAGCTTCATCTCGTTTGACGGTCTCGCAGCCACCGGTTTGACCGGCGGCGACATCCCGCTGCGCTACGGCGTCGAATACTTTGGCCTGTTCACGGGCGCGGCCTCTCTCGGCGGGTGGATCATCTGCGGCGGCCTTTCCATCATGCTGCTCGCGATTGTTCTGATGTCCGTGATTCGCACGACCGACTCGGAATATTTCCTCGGTTACGGCGAGGGTCTTACGTTCTTCCTCGTCGGCTGCTTTACGTACCTGCAGCTGTTTTCGATTCGCCCGCTGTGGGTGTGGAACTGGATCGACGAGCCGGAGATGGTGAGAAGTCCGCTTTTCCTGTCGCTCTTCGTTTCCTTCTTCGCCGTTTCGTTCCTGCTCGCGCTGACGGTGCTTTCCGTGAATCTGTTTTGCCGCGATACGCGCCGGATTGCGCACCGCATCGACGAGGATTCCTATCAGGCTGAAGAGCCCGGCAAGAAGCGCATTTTGAGCGTCCGCAAGGTTGTGTTCCTTTCCGTCTGCATCGTTTTCGCGCTGGGTGCGCTCCCGGGGCGCGTGCAATTCCGCACGAACCGCATGCTCGCCATCATGAACGCCTTTGTGCGGGAAACCGTCCGCGAGGCGGGCGATGCGCAGTGGCTCTTCACGGACGGTTCCTACGACGCGGGCATCGAGCTGGTCGGCGCCGCGCAGGGCAAGTCGCTTGTCTGCGTGCCCGTCTTCCACGGCTTGACCTCCCGCCCGCTGTCGACCATCGTGCTGGCCATGCAGGACGACGAGGATCGCCTTTCGGCCCAGGTCGGCGGCGCGAACATCTTGAGCGCCTGGCAGCGCGACAAGCCCGAACGCATGGCGAAATCGGCCGTCCAGATCGGCTTCGAACTCTGGCGCCGGAGCGGGAGCATGTATCCGACGACATCCGGCGTGCTGGCGCGTCCGGGGATGGACGGCGAATTGTGCGCCACGGGCGTCACCGTCTCCCATGCGCTGATCAACAACATTCTGGACCTCTACGCCGCGGGCGGCCCCAGCAAGTACGCGGGACGTTTCGTGAACGACCTCTTTTTGGTGATGCAGTGGCGTCTGTCGCGTCTGGCGCGCATCCGCGCGGAAATCGACGACCACGCGGGCAAGGAGAACCTGGCGCTGACGGAAAGCGAACTCGCCGGCAAGTTGGACGACAACAACGAGTCGCTCCAGCGCCTGATCGAGAACGTCGCAAACGCCAACCGCCTCATGATGCGCCAGATGACGCCGCGAGAAGGTTTGCAGTTCGCGCTCGTCCGGGCCGATTTCCGGTTGGCGCGCCGCTATGCCGAGCCGATTTTGAAGGCCGATCCGGACAACTCCAGCGCCAACTTCGCCATGGGCATGAGCTACTTCGAAGAAGGCCAGTACAGCCGCGCCGAAGAGTTCCTGGCGCGCTGCTTGCGGCGCAATCCCAACGAGCCGGCCGTCTGGAACAACCTGGCTGTCGTCAAAATGAGGACGGGACGCTTCGACGAGGCGCTTAAAGACGCCCAGAAGGCGCTCGAAATCATTCCGGACTCCATCGAGGTCAAGGATACCATCCGCGAGATCGAGCAGGCTGCGAAGGCGGCGCGCGAAGAGTCGGCGAATCCCCAGAAACCGGTCCGCGGTATCCGCAAATAAGCATTTATGAAGAGAAAAGAATTAGAAGACGAGATCAGGAACGTTATTCTGGATTCGGTTGAAATGGACGGGCTTTCCGCGGCGGATTTAGCCGCGGAGAGGCCGCTTTTTGGCGAAGGCGTCGGGTTGGACAGCATTGACGCGCTTGAAATCGGCGCGGCTTTGCGTAAGAAATACAACATTAAATTCAAGGCCAATTCGGACGAGAACCGCGCGCACTTTTACAGCGTTTCTTCGTTGGCGGACTTTATCGCCGCGAATGCAGGGCTCACATTAGAAGATTAAGGAAGCGAAATCATGCAGACCCGAGATGAAATTCTCGCGGCGATCAACGCCGTGTTGATTAAGGAATTTGAATGTTCCCCGGCGGACCTCAAACCCGAAGCGCGTCTTTTCGAGGATTTGGACCTCGACAGCATCGACGCGGTGGATCTTATTGTCCGCCTCCAAAACCAGACGAAACTGAAAGTGAAGGCGGACGACTTCAAGTCCATCCGCACGCTCGGCGATGTCGCCGATGTCATCGCCAAATTGATGGCTGAACAAGCCCAATGAAACGCCTGGCGTGGATGCTGCTGTCCCTCGCGTTGGTGTGGACGCTCTATGCCGTCCGCGCCAATGTCTGGTTTCGCCTCTACCCGGTATTTGTCGTGGCGGGCGTTTTGGCGGCTTTCGCGCTCTCGCTTTTCCGCACGCCGCTCGTGGAGGTCTTCGCCGCGCGTCTGGGCGCGACGCTGGATGCGCCCACAAAGCGCTACTGTCTCCGCGTGACGCGCCTGTGGGTCTGCTTTCTGGCGCTCCATCTCGCGCTGACGCTCGCGACGCTTTGGATGCCCCTTGCTGCGTGGGCGCTCTACAATGGCTGCCTCGCCTATGTGCTCATCGGCGCGCTTCTGGGCGGCGAGTGGCTATACCGCCGTTTCGTCTGGTCGCGCAAGGCCGCCCCGCGGGGATAGTTCGCCATGTCGAAAGCCTCCTCGGATCTTGTCGCATTTGAAACGTCCGGCTCGTCGGGCGCGGCGAAGCCCATCGTGCGGACCGAATCCTCCCTGCAGGAGGACGCCGCGGCGCTTGTGCGCGAATTTCCTTCGGTCTGGGGCGATCCGTCGGTGACGGTGGTCTCGTCCGTGCGTCCCGAGCACATGTACGGGGCGCTGTGGCGCGTGCGCGCACCCCGAAAGGCGAACCTGCCCGTAGACCCCGCGCTCGTCCTCTCCGTTGAACAGCTGCTGGACCTCGCGCGGCGCTATGGACGCCTCCTTTTCGTGACGACGCCCTCCTTCCTCGAGAAGGCGGTCGCGCATCCCGATTTCCCGCGCCTAAAGGGCCATCTGGCCTCCGTCGTGACGTCCGGGAGCCTTTTGCGGACCGAGACGGCCGCGGCGGTCCAGGCGTTGGTCGGCATTTCGCCGCTCGAGATTTTCGGTTGCACGGAAGCCGGCACCGTCGCCTCGCGCCGCCAGAGCGAAGGTCCGCTCTGGAAAGTCTATTCCCCCGTAAACGTCGAACCGTGCCCCGGGGGACTTTCCGTTGATTCGCCTTTCGCGCTGTCGCGTCCCTATGTGATGTCCGATGCGATCGAGCCGGAGGACGCGCGGCACTTCCGTCTGCTGGGGCGGACCGATCGCCGGGTGAAGATTCTCGAGTCTTACGTCTCTCTGCCGGATGTCGAGGTCGCCTTCGAGTCGCATCCGTTTGTGGCGCGTGCGCATGCCGTCGTCTATGGCGCGGACATCCCCCGCATCGGCCTCCTGATCGTGCCGGCGCCCGCTGCGTTTGATTCGCCGCCGCCCACGCTTGCCGCGTTCAACTCCCGTCTGCGCGCAGATCTCCGCGCGAAAATCCCGCCCGCGGCATTCCCCCGCCGCATACGTCTCGTGCGCCAGTTGCCCGCAAACGAACAAGGCAAGGTGACGGCCGCCGCGGCACGAAAGGCGCTCGACCTCTGGGCGCGTGAACCCTTCGTGACGGACTGGTCCTGCGTCGCGGGGACGCTCGCGGCGACGCTGGTTTTTCCCGCCGATCTGCCGTGCTTCCAAGGTCACTTCCCGGGAATGCCCGTTTTGCCCGGCGTTGCCCAGCTCTACTATCTGCGCCACTTTGCGCGCCAGGCCTTCCTCGACTTCCCGGACGCGGCCACGTATCGCCGGCTCAAATTCCAGAAAATCATCCGTCCCGGAACGCCCGTGGCCTTGCGTGTCGTGCGTACGGACAACGCCTTCGATTGTTCGCTTGCGGGACCGAACGGTCTTTGTTCCTCCTGTCTGGTCGCGGGAGGGACCCCATGAGAAGGATGCGGACTCTTCTCTTCGGGCTTCTGGTGGCCTGCGGCGCGGGTAGCCTGTTCGCCGCTTCCCTGCCGCCCGCGTGCCAGACGGCTCTCCGGCGCGCCTTGGATGCGGACGCGGCCTGGCGCATGACGCGTACGCTCCCCGGCGCACTTCGCCCACTCGTTTCAACCGGCCTCGTTTCCTGTGCACGCTTTCGCGGCATTGTCTGGGATATGCGCGCGCCGCTCCCGCTTGCCATCACCCTGACCACGAATGCCATGGTCTTCGCCGACGAGGAGGGCATGCGCGTCAAGGATCTGGACAGCCTGCCCTACTATGCCGAAATACGCGCCCGTACGGACGCCTTTGCGGACGGCGACGCGACGGCGTTCGACGGCCTTTTCGACTGGCGGGCGTGGATGGCCCCGGACGGGAAGGGGTGGGCGCTTGCGCTCAAACCCGCGCTCGCGCCCCTGCGCCGGCTCTTTACGCGCATCGACCTGTCGGGCGCGGCGGAAATCACGAACGTGACCTGGCGGACCCCGCAGCAGGGCGACATCCGCCTTGATTTCACCGAACTCGGTCGCGGAACCCACCGCCTTTGGGAGAAGCCGGCAAAATGAACGCGCGACGCCTGGGGGTCTGCTGCCTCGTTCCGCTCGTTCTCGCGGCACTCTGTGCGCTGCTCTATTGCCTGCGCGCCTGGACCGTCGAGACTTCGCTCTACGACCTCCTCGGGCCGGCCGGGAAGACCCTGCCCGCCGCCCTGCGCAATCCCGCGGCGGACCTCGTGCCCGTCCTTATGCGCGCGCCCGACTTCGAATCGGCACGGACGGCCGCCGCGAATCTCGCCGTGCGCCTCCCCGCGGTTTCCCCCGCGGTCCTGCGGGTGCACGCCCGGACCGATGGCGCGGACTTTGCGGACTTTCTGAGTTTCTGCCGCGCACATCCCGCGGGCCTTGTCGCGCCGTCGGCCGCCGAGCTTCTGGAAACGCCCCAGGGCCGCGCCAGACTCGCGCGCCGTGCCTTGCGCATGTATCTCGCTACCCCCGTCCCGCCCCTCTTTTCCCCCGCGGAAGATCCGTTCGGCCTCCTCAACGGCTATGTCGCCTCGCTCCCGTCCCTCTATGCCGGCTGGTCGCCGCGGGAAGGGTTCCTCGTCGCGCCCGACGCGACGGATACGGTCGTTCTCGTCGTCCTCGAACTCGCCCCCGCCGTGCTCGCCGACACCCGCAAGCTCGTGGAATTCAAGCAGGCGTTCGACGCGCTGTGCGCGCAGATCGTCCATCCCCCGGTTTCCGTCGTGGCTTGCGGCGTGCCGCTCCACACGGCGACGACCGCCGCGCGCTGCCAGCGCGAAATGGGCGCCTTGACGGTCTTTTCCGTCCTCTTCATCGCCGGGCTCGGCTTTGTCGTGTTCAAGTCCTTCCGCTGGCTGCCCTGCGTGTTCCTCACGCTCCTCTGCGCGCTGTTGACGGGCCTCGCGGCGCTTCTTCTGTGCTTCGCCTCCGTCCACGCTCTGACGTTTGTCCTGGGGACGACCTTGCTCGGCCTGGTCGTGGACTACGCCTTTCACCGTCTCCTCCAGCCCGCGCAAAACGCCGCCGCCGTCGCCAAGGGGCTCTGCCTCTCGTGCCTGACGACCGAAATCAGCCTCTTGCCGCTTCTCTTCAGCGCCATCCCCGTCCTGTGCCAGACCGCCGTCTTTCTGGGCGCGGGTCTGGCCGCGAGCCTGGCGAGCGTCCTTTTCCTTTACCCCCCGTCCGGCGCGGCGCATCCGCGGACCGAAACGCCCCAAATCGCCGCGCCCCGCCGCGGCGTAGGCCCGT
>DBKW01000098.1:19431-19632 GCA_002298665.1 Verrucomicrobia bacterium UBA740
GACCGCGCTGCGGGCCGTCTTGCCCGTCCTCTTTGGTGCCGCCGGGGTCCTGCTTCTGCGCGCCACTTTCGCCACGACGCCCCAGGCCCTCTACCGTCCCCCCGCCGCATTGGCCGCGGCCGAAAACTTCCTGGCCCAGCGGATGGGCTCCCAGCCGGAAGGCGCGCGCGGCTTCCTCGTGATCGAAGGCAACGCTTCCCT
>DBKW01000098.1:19658-20701 GCA_002298665.1 Verrucomicrobia bacterium UBA740
GACACGCTCCTCCAGACCGAAGAATCCCTCGGCTTGGCGGACGGCCTTCCGCATCTCTCGCGTCTTCTGCCGTCCCTGCCCCTGCGGGAAAAGCGGACGGACCAAATCGCCGCGCTCTACGCCGAGCAGGGCCCCGCGCAAGCCGCGGCACTCGGCTTGGCTGCGCTCGCGCCCCCCCCCCCCCCCCCCCCNNGCCCCCGCCCCCGCCCCGCCCCTGGCAGACCGCACAAATCCCCGCCACCCTTCGACGGACCTTTCTCCGCGAAGGCACGCTCGTGAGCACCGCCGCGGCGTTTCCCCCGGGCACGCGCCTCCCCCGCGGCGTCGGCTTCTGGCGTCCGCAGGAACTCCTCGCTCGCGTGTTGACGCAATGGACCCGCTATGCCGCGCGCGCCTTGCTGGTCTCGCTCGGACTCATCCTCCTCGCGCTGCTTCTCGTCTATCGCCGCCGCGCATGGGGTCTTCTCGTCCCGTCCCTCTGCGCGTTGGCGTTCGCCGGCGGACTGCTGACCCTGCGCGGCGACCCCGTCAATCTTTTCCATCTTCTGGCCGGCTTCCTGCTGCTCGGCATGAGCATGGACTACACCATCTTTCTGTGGACGGGTGGACGGGCGGCCTTTCGTCCCGTGCTCTGTTCGATGCTCACGTCCCTCGCGGGGTTCGGTGCGCTCGTCTTCGTCTCGTTCCCCGTTGTGCAGTCGTTCGGCTTCGTCCTCGGCGTCGGACTCCCCGCCGCCTTCCTCGCCGCCTGGGCCTTCCGCCCGCGCGCAACCTGCCGCTAACCCGCCCCGCTCCACATTCTCCCGCCGTCCTCGGACGCCCTCTACATTCTCTGCATGGTTAATAAACTCCGAGGGGCGACAAAGGCTCCACTAACATTCCGCCACAGGCTTCGCACGCCCCGCCCCCAACCCAATGGTAGGGAGTAATTTAACCGTGTAGAGAATGTAGAAAATGTAGACTGGGAGGGCCCTTAGACTGTCCAACGGTAGGGGCCGCAGTCCCCTGCGGCCCGCCGCGACAACCAGACCGCGAAGCGGTCT
>DBKW01000098.1:20722-35812 GCA_002298665.1 Verrucomicrobia bacterium UBA740
TGAGCGAAACCTGCGGAGCGTTCAGGCGAAACGTTAGTGGAGCCTTTTGTTGCTCCTCGGAGTTTCTTCCACATTTTCTACACGGGTTTGGCCGTGGAGATCGGGAGAATGTGGAGAGGGGGGGGCGCGAGGGCGTTCACGGCCGGAAAAAGGTTCGGAGGGTGGTTGACGAGGCGGAAATGACTTGCTATAATTGAAGCATCATGAATCGTACAGACATACCTTTAATCGGCGCGGCGACGGGCGTTTTCGCCGCGGACATTGCCCGGGAGGCGCGTCCTTTCGGCGTCACGAAGTACGGCGAGAAGGCGCGGCTCTTCACGCTCAAGGGCAAGGGCGGGCTCGAGATGCAGGTCACGGACTGCGGCGGCAAGATCGTGCGCCTGCTGGTTCCGGACAGGTCCGGCGCGCTTGTGGACGTGACGGTCGGTTTCGACGACGTGTCGGGCTGGGAGAAGACGGACGCGTATTTCGGGGCGATCATCGGGCGCTGCGCCAACCGCATCGCAGGCGCGTCGTTCGAGCTGGAGGGCAAGGTCTACAAGCTGGCGGCGAACGACGCGGGGCACCACGCCTGTCTGCACGGCGGCGCGCGCGGCTGGGACGCGTACGTGTGGGCGGCGGAACCCTTTACGCGCGGCGACGACGTCGGAATTGTCTTCACGCGCACGTCCCCCGACGGCGAGGAGAATTTCCCGGGCACGGTCGCCGTCAAGGTCGTCTACACAATCACGCCGGACAACACGTGGCGCGTGGAATACGAGGCGACGACGGACAAGACCACGCCGTTGAATCTGACGCAGCACACCTACTTCAACCTGAAGGGCGCGGGCGATATGCTCGACCACGAGATGCGGATCGCCGCGGAGAAGTTCCTTGCGATCGATGCGAACCTCGCGCCGGTCGGCGAACCGCGTCCCGTGGAAGGCACGCCGTTCGACTTCCGCTCGTTCCACACGATTGGCGCACGCATCGACGCGGCGGATCCCGTGCTGCAGAACGGCGCGGGCTACGACCACAACTGGTGTCTGGACGGCGCGGGCTTCCGCCAGGCGCTCGTCCTGAAGACGCCGGCGCGGGCGCTGGAGGTCTGGACGGACCAGCCGGGCATCCAGGTCTACGCCGGCAACTTCATCCGCGACGACTGGACGATGAAGGACGGGCTGCCGATGAAGCGCCGCGGACACGTCGCGCTCGAGACGCAGCACTATCCGAACTCGCCCAACCGGGCGGACTTCCCGTCCGTGTGGCTGCATCCGGGCGAGACGTTCCGTTCGAAGACGGAGTTCCGTTTCAAAGCCCTGTAAGGCGACTATTTGCTGTCCAAACACTAAAGTAAAGGAGAACTAAAATGGCACGATTCACGTTACCCAGAGACATCTACCACGGTGCGAACGCGCTCGAGACGCTCAAGACGTTCGAGGGCAAGCGCGCGATGGTGTGCGTCGGCGGCGGTTCCATGAAGCGGTTCGGCTTCCTGGACAAGGTCGTTTCCTATCTTCGGGAAGCGGGCATGGAGGTGAAGACGTTCGAGGGCATCGAGCCCGATCCTTCGGTGGAGACGGTGATGAAGGGCGCGCAGGCGATGCTCGATTTCCAGCCGGACTGGATTGTCGGCATCGGCGGGGGGTCGCCGATCGACGCGGCCAAGGCGATGTGGATCAAGTATGAGCACCCGGAAATTTCGTTCGAAGACATGTGCAAGGTCTTCGGGCTCCCGAAACTGCGGCGGAAAGCGCGTTTCTGCGCGATTTCGTCCACTTCGGGCACGGCGACGGAAGTGACGGCGTTCGCGGTCATCACGGACTACGCCAAGGGCATCAAGTATCCGATCGCGGACTATGAAATCACGCCGGACGTGGCGATTGTGGATCCGGCTCTCGCCGAGACGATGCCGCCGAAGCTCGTCGCCCACACGGGCATGGACGCGTTGACGCACGCCATCGAGGCCTACGTTTCGACGGCGCACTGCGCGTACACCGATCCGCTCGCGATCTTCGCCATCCGGACGGTCCACAAAGACCTGGTTGCGAGCTACGGAGGGAACATGCCGGCGCGGCATGCGATGCACGATGCGCAGTGTCTGGCGGGCATGGCCTTCTCGAACGCGTCGCTGGGCATCGTCCACTCGCTGGCGCACAAGACGGGCGCGGCGTTCGCGGACTACGGGGCTCACCTCATCCACGGCGCGGCGAACGCGATGTATCTGCCCAAGGTCATCGCGTACAACGCCAAGGATCCGGAGGCGCTCAAGTGCTACGGCGTGATTGCGGACTTCATGGGGCTGGGCGGCAACAGCGACAAGGAGAAGACGGCGCGGCTCATCGCGTGCCTGCGCGACATGAACGACGCGCTCAAGATCCCGCACTGCATCCGCCACTACGGCGCGGACAGCTATCCGTGCGAGCAGGGGTTCGTGCCGGAGGACGTCTTCAAGGCGCGTCTGCACACGATCGCGGTCAATGCGCTGGCGGATGCGTGTACGCTCACGAATCCGCGCAAGCCGACGGTCGAGGACATGGAAAAGCTTCTGACGTGTTGCTACAACGACACGGAAGTCGACTTCTAAGGCCGCGGCCCGTCGCACCAATCATGGATACGCGAAAAAGACTCATTCTGCTCGGCGCGACGGGCTCGATCGGACGCAGCGCGGCGGCGGTCGTGCGGGAACACCCGGACGCGTTCCGGATCGTCGCCGTCGCGGCGCTCCATTCCAAAGCGGCGTGCGAGGCGCTCGCGGACGAATTCGGGGCGCGCGCCTATACGGGAGCTGACGCCGCCGTCCGCGCCGTGGAGGAGAACGAGGCGGACATCTGCCTTGTCGCGACGGTGGGGCTGAGCGGCCTTCGGCCGACCCTGCTGGCGATCGAGAAGGGGATGTCCATTGCTCTTGCGACGAAGGAGGTCATGGTCATGGCGGGGGAACTCGTCACGACCGCGGCCCGCCGGAAGGGCGTGCGCTTTCTGCCGGTGGACAGCGAGCATTCGGCGATCTTCCAGTGCCTGCAGGGCGGCGGGGCGGTCGACCGCCTGATTCTGACGGCCTCGGGCGGGCCTTTTCTCGACGCGCCCGCCGATCTGGCTTCCGTCACGCCGGCGCAGGCGTTGAACCATCCGCGCTGGAAGATGGGGCCGAAGGTCACCGTCGATTCCGCCACGATGATGAACAAGGGGTTCGAAGTGCTGGAGGCGCGCTGGCTTTTCGACGTCCCGGTGGACCGGATAGACATCGTGGTGCATCCAGAAAGCATCGTCCATTCGCTGGTGACGTTCGTGGACGGCGCGACGCTCGCGCAGCTTTCGCCGCCCGACATGCGCGTGGCGATACAATATGCGCTTTCGTGGCCGGCGCGGCTGGCTTCGGTGCGCGAGAAACTGGACCTGGCGCGACAAGGGGCGTTGACGTTCCGAGCGCCCGATCCCGCGCGGTTCCCGTGCCTGCGGCTCGTCAAGGAGGCTTGTCGTCAAGGCGGCTGCGCAACGGCGGTTTTGGCGGCGGCGGACGAGTGGGCCGTGGCGCGGTTTTTGGCCGGACGGATCGGGTATCTAGACATTGCGCGCGCGATCGAGGCGTCTCTTGGGCACATTCCGCCGCGGGCGTGCGATTCGTTCGAGACAGTGGACGAGACCGCGCGCGAGACGTTCGCCTATCTGGAGCGCGGTTTCGCGCCGCGCGGCACGTGATCCACTTCCGCCGCGGACGCGATTCGGGACAGAAGGGGGGCGTGTTTCAGGGTGAAAACGCGCCAAAAAGCATCTTTCAAGGTGCTTTTTTGTCGTTGTCGGCGCACGGAGAGGGCGGACGGGCGAATTTCCTCTTGCGTAATCGGGCGTATTAGGGTATAATTTACCCCATAAAATTAAGGAATCCAGATGCTTGACGAGAATTGGTTGAAGAAACAGGCGGCGACGATACGCAAAGCCGACACGATAGACCCCGCATTGTGGCGCAAATACAATGTCAAGCGGGGCTTGCGCAATGATGACGGGACGGGCGTGCTGGTCGGCTTGACCACGATAGGCAATGTTCACGGCTATGTCGTGAGCGAGGGCGAAAAGCAGGCTGTTCCGGGCGAGCTTTTCTATCGTGGCATAAACGTGAGCGACATTGCCGCGGGAGCCCGCCGCGAACACCGTTTCGGCTACGAAGAAGCCGCCTACCTGCTTCTTTTCGGCGATTTGCCCACGCGCGAACAGCTGGAGGACTGGAACGGCAAGCTCGGGCGCTATCGCCGGCTTTCGGACGGCTTCAAGGAGAACGCCATCATGTCCAACCCCTCGCGTGACGTGATGAACGCGATGGCGCGCGCGATACTCTTTTCCTACGCGTTCGACGAGAGCGGCGACCCGGACGATCTTTCCGTGGAGAAGTGTCTGGCGCAGTCGGTCGAAATCATCGGCTGCCTGCCAACGATCGCGGCCTACTCCTACCAGGCCAAGGCGCACTACCACCTCGGCCAGTCGCTGATGCTGCGCAACCCCGACCCGGCGAAATCGACGGCGGAAAACATCCTTTCCCTCATCCGCGAAGACGGACGCTACACGAAACTCGAGGCCGAGACGCTGGATTTGGCGCTGATTCTGCACGCCGAGCACGGCGGCGGCAACAATTCGTCCTTCACGACGCATGTCGTCACGAGCGCCTACACGGACATCTATTCGTCCGTCGCCGCGTCCATCCTGTCGCTCAAAGGGCGGCGGCACGGCGGCGCGAATCTGCGCGTGATGCGGCAGATGGACGAGATCCGCGAGAACACGGGCGATTGGCGGGATCCGTCGGAGGTCGAGGACTATCTGCGCAAAATCGCGAACAAGAAGGCGGGCGACGGCACCGGTCTCATCTACGGGCTCGGGCACGCGGTCTACACGATTTCCGATCCGCGCGCCCAGCTGTTGAAGGTCAAGGCGGAAAAGCTCGCCCGCGAGAAAGGGCGCATGGACGAGATGCGGCTTTTCGAGCTCGTCGAGGAACTGGGGCCGACCATCATCCGCGAGGCGCATCCGCGCGCGGAGGCGGTCTGCGCGAACGTCGATCTCTATTCGGGCTTCGTCTACGAGATGCTGGGCATTCCAAAGGATCTCTATACGCCGCTTTTCGCGGTGGCGCGCTGCGTGAGCTGGTGTGCGCACCGCATGGAAGAGTTGGTCAACCAAGGGCCGATCATCCGTCCGGCCTACAAACCGATCTATCATGAGAGGAAGTATGTCAAGCTTGCAGATCGTTGAGAACGGGGGCGTGTGCTCGGCCGCGGGATTCCGCGCGGCGGGCGTGCCCGCGGCAATCAAATACGAAGGGCGCGAGGATGTCGCGCTCATTGTCGCAGACGAGCCTTGCGCGGCCGCGGCGGTTTTCACGACGAACAAAGTGGCCGCCGCGCCCGTTCTTTACGACCGTAAGATCGTCAAGGGCGGGCGGATCCAGGCGATCCTGGCCAATTCGGGCTGCGCGAACGCCTGCACGGGCGAAGAGGGCTTTCGGGACGCGGAGCTTTCGGCGCTGGCGACGGCGGGGGAGCTCGGGATTTCGCCGCGGCACGTGCTTGTCGCCTCGACGGGCGTCATCGGGCGGCGTCTGCCCATGGACCGGCTGCTCGCCGGCATGAAGGCGGCGGTGGCGGAACTCGGGGCGGACGACGCGCACGGACTCGCCGCGGAGAAGGCGGTCATGACGACGGACACCCGCCCCAAGCAGGCGTGCGTGCGGACGGTCGTCGGCGGGAAGACCGTGACGGTCGGCGGGATGAGCAAGGGCTCGGGCATGATCGAGCCCAACATGGCCACGATGCTCGGGTTCATCACGACGGACGCGGCGCTTTCGGTCCCCATGCTGCGCCGGGCGCTCAAGCTGGCGCTCGCGAAAAGCTTCAACCGCCTTGTGGTGGACGGGGACGAATCCACGAACGATTCGCTCTTCCTGCTCGCGAGCGGGAAGGCCGGGAACGCGCCCATCACGCGCGCCGGGAAGGACTTCGACGCGTTCCTGGAGGCGCTCGAGGCCGTGTGCGTTTCGCTGACACGGCAGATGGCGCAGGACGGCGAAGGGGCGACGAAATTCGTCACGGTCACGGTCAAGGGCGCGAAGACGGCCCGGGACGCGGAACGCGCCGCACGCGCCATCGCGAAGAGTCCGCTCGCGAAAACGAGCTGGTTCGGGCGCGACCCGAACTGGGGGCGCGTCCTCGCGGCGGTCGGCTATTCGGGCGCCGCGGTGACGGACACGAAGACGGAAGTCCTGTATGGCGACGCGTGGGCCTTCCGGTTCGGGAAAGTCGCCGACGCGGAGCAGCTCGCGCGCCTGGGCGAAGTCCTGAAGGCGGACGCGTTCACGGTGACGGTGGATCTGCATCTCGGGAAGCACGAGGCGACCATCTACACCTGCGATTTCTCGCTCGACTACGTGCATATCAACGCGGATTACACAACGTGAAAACAAGACAGGTCCAAACCATGAAAAAGATTGTTCTGATTGCCGCGCTGGCGGCGCTGTGGGCGACGGGACTCCGCGCGGCTCCCGTCATTGAAGTCGACAAGGCCAGCGCGGAAAAGCTCGCGATTGCGGTGAATGTCGCCGACCCGGTCTTCAAGAAGACGTTGACGCGCAATCTGACGCTTTCGGGCGCGTTCAAGCTGACGGCGCAAGCGCCCATCGAGGTCTCGGGCGCGGCGGATTCGCCCATCGTGGCGAAAGGGCGCGGCAAAAAGCTGACGTTCCCCGCGCCGACGGGAGACGAGAAGGCGCGGCGCATGCTGGCGCGCGAGTTTTCGGACCGGCTGTGCGAAGTCTACGCGCGGCAGAAGGGATTCGCGGCGGCCCCCCTCGCGTTCGTCAACAAAAACGGCAAGGCGGGCGAACTGTGCACGGGGTATGCGGACGGGGCGGACGTGCGCCGGCTGACGCGCGACGGCAAGGCGTCCGTCGGCCCGCGCTGGAAGGACGCGCACACGCTCTTTTACACGGGCTACCTGAACGAGGCGCCGCAGATTTTCGAGATTGACACGCGGACGGGTGCGCGCAAGTTGCGCTGGCACTTCCGCGGACTGACCACGGGCGCGGTCATCTCGCCGGACGCCACGGCGGTCGCCCTCGTGCTTTCGGTGCACGGGAATCCGGAACTCTATGTCATCGATCCGGTTTCGAGCACCTGGCGGCGGCTGACCAAGACGCCCAAGGCGAACGAGGGCCAGCCGGCGTGGAGCCCGGACGGCAAGAAGATCGTCTACGTTTCGGACGAGACGCGCCGCCAGCACCTTTACATCGTGGACGCGGCGACGAAAGCCACGCGCCGCATCACTACGCAGGGCACGCAGAACGTGGATCCCGACTGGGGTCCGGACGGGCGGATCGCCTACGTGAGCAAGCGCGCCGGCGGACGCCAAATCGCGGTCATAGATCCGTTTGAAGGGGATCGGACCGCGCGTCTGGTGACGAAGCCCGGCAACTGGGAGCATCCGACCTGGGCGCCGGACGGACGGCATCTCGCGGCGGAAAGCGACGGCGTTCTTTATTTGATAGACACCGAGGAGGGCGGCGATGCGCCGCGGCAGTTGTTCAAACTCCCCGGTCGCGTCATCACCCCGAGCTGGAGCAAGTAAAATGGCGGAGAACAAAATAGATGTCGCCTACGTGGCGGAATTGGCGCGCCTGGAACTTACGGACGCGGAGAGGGCGGTCTTCCAGCCGCAACTTGAGGACATTGTCAAGTATGTGGAAAAGATCGCGTCCGTGGACATCACGGACGTTCCGCCCATGATGCACGGCTTCCATCTGGTGAACGCCTTCCGCGAGGATGTCGTGGCGCCTTCGCTGGCGCGGGACGTCGCGCTCGCCAACGCGCCGGCGCAAATCCACAACGAATTCCTGTTGCCGAAGATCGTGGAAGGGGCGGAGAGCTGATTATGGAACTTTATGAACTTGGAATCAAGGCGGCGCGCGAAGGGCTCGCCAAGGGCGATTTCTCGAGCGTCGAGCTTACGCAGGCAATCATAGACCGGTACCACGACGAAAACGAACGGATCGGGGCCTATCTGACGTTCGACGAGGAAGATGCGCTCAGGCGCGCCGCGGCGAATCCGAAGGCGGTGCCCATCGCGATCAAGGATCTCATCAACGTCGCCGGGCAGCCCTGTACCTGCGCGTCGAAGATTTTGAAGGGCTACGTCTCGCCCTACAATGCGACGGTCGTGGACAACCTGCTCGCGCACGATTTCATTCCCGCCGGACGCGTCAACATGGACGAGTTCGCGATGGGGAGTTCGACGGAGAATTCGGCTCTGGGCGTCACGCGCAACCCCTACGACACGACGCGCGTCCCGGGCGGCAGTTCGGGCGGAAGCGCCGCGGCCGTCGGGGGCAATCTCTGCATCGCCGCGCTCGGCACGGATACGGGCGGCTCGATCCGCCAGCCGGCGAGTTTCTGCAATTGCGTCGGGGTCAAGCCGAGCTACGGGCGCGTCAGTCGTTCGGGCGTGACGGCGTTCGCGAGCTCGCTCGACCAGGTGGGACCCATGGCGAAAAGTGTCGAAGACGCGGCGATTCTGCTGGGCGCATTGGCCGGGCACGATCCCAAGGACGGCACGACGCCGCCAATCCCGGTTCCGGACTATCCGGCCGCGCTCGAAGGGGCGGACCTGAAGGGCGTGCGCATCGGACTTGCCAAGGAGTATCTGGACGTGAAGGGGCTCGATCCCGAAGTGAAGCGCCTGACGGACGCGGCGGTTGCGAAATGCGCCGCGGCGGGGGCCGAGATCGTGGAGGTTTCCCTCCCGCACACCGAGTACGCCATGGCGGTCTACTACATCATCGCCCCGGCGGAGGCGAGCGCCAACTTGGCGCGCTTCGACGGCGTCCGCTACGGCCACCGGAGCGCCGCGGCGAAGGACGTGTTTACGCTCTACACGAAGTCGCGCGCCGAGGGGTTCGGTCCGGAAGTCAAGCGCCGCATCATCATGGGGACCTATGTGCTCTCGAGCGGCTATTACGACGCCTACTACGGGCGGGCGCAGAAGGTGCGGACGCTCATCGCGCGCGACTTTACGCAGGCTTTCGAGAAGGTGGACGTCCTGTTGACGCCGTGCGCGCCGACGCCGGCGTTCAAGATCGGGGAGGTGCAGGATCCGCTGACGATGTACCTCAACGACCTGTACACGATTCCGAGCGCCTTGGCGGGCGTGTGCGCGGCGAGCGTGCCGGCCGGCTTCACGGCGTCCGGCTTGCCGGTCGGCGTGCAGTTCATTTGCGGGGCGTTCGAAGAGGCGCGCCTTCTGCGCGTGGCGCACGCGTTCGAAATCCTTATGAAATAAAGAGGCCAACAACCATGAAAAAAGTCAAATTGCAAACGACGAAAGGTACGATTGTCCTTGAGTTGGATGATGAAAAAGCGCCTGAAACCGTGCAGAATTTCATCGATTACGTGAAAAGCGGCCATTATGACGGAACCATCTTCCATCGCGTCATCGACGGATTCATGGTCCAGGGCGGCGGCTTCACGAAGGACATGAACCAGAAGGAAACGCGCGCGCCCATTCGCAACGAGGCCGCGAACGGTCTCCGGAACAAGCGCGGAACGATCGCCATGGCGCGGACGATGGTCGTCGATTCGGCGACGAGCCAGTTCTTCATCAATCTCGTGGACAATGACTTTCTGGACTTTACCGCGCCTACGACCCAGGGCTATGGCTACGCCGTGTTCGGCAAGGTCACGGACGGGATGGACGTCGTGGATGCGATAGCGAAAGTCAAGACGGGCTACCACGGACCGCACCAGAACGTGCCTGAAGAGACGATCGAAATCACGCACGCCGAAGTGGTTTGATTTGCTGAAAGCGTGAGCTTGTGAGATTTATTTCTCTAGCGAGCGGCAGCCGGGGCAATGCGTACGTCCTGGATGCGCCGCAGGGCGCGTTGTTGATTGATTGCGGGCTTTCTGGACGGACTTTCCTGTCGCGTTGCCGTGCGGCGTCCTTTGACCCCGAACGCCTGTGCGGCGTTCTTTTCACGCACAACCATACGGACCATGTGAAGGGGCTTGCGGCCCTCCACAAGAAATTTCCCCAGTTGCCTCTTTTCGCCAACTCCCTTACGGCCGAGGCGATTTGCCGGCAGGAGGGGCTGGATTCGCCCGAGCTATTCTGCCTGTTTGAAAATGGCCAATCCTTTGAAGCCGGACCTTTTGTCGTCCAGGCATTTTCCGTTCCGCACGATGTGCCCGACCCCGTCGGCTTTTCGGTTCGCTGCGGGGAACTGACATATTTCCATGCGACGGACGCCGGTGCGCCGCTGGACTCGATTGGCGCGTATCTGGCCGAAGCCGACATGGCGACATTGGAGGCGAATCACGATCCGCAATTGTTGGCGAAGAGTGCGCGGCCGCCCTGCCTGAAGAACCGCATCCGCGGACCCCGCGGCCATCTCTCGAACGAAGAGGCTGCGGAACTCGTTGCGCACTTCGCCACGCCGCGGCTCAAGTATCTGCATCTGGCGCACCTCTCACAGGAATGCAATGCGGCGCATTTGGCCTATGCCGCCATTTCGCAGGCGCTGACGGCCCGAAATCTGCTTTCCGTCAAGCTTGCCGTTCTCGAGCAAGATCAAGTATTTTCCCCTCTTCCCTAAAAGCCCATTGATATGGTATAATACGTCCTAGAGAAAAGGAGAATCGATCAAATGCAAGAAGAAGTTACGACAGAAAAGGAGAAGCCGGAGGCCGCCGCGGCGGACAGCGCCGAAATTCGCGATACGGATATTGTGTTTGATTGTCCGTATTGCGGGAAGAGTCTCGTAATAGACTACCGCGGCGCGGGTTTGCAGATAACCTGTTCCAATTGCGGCAAGACGGTTCTGGTGCCGATTCCGGACGGGATGCAGCTTGAGGATCTGGATCTCGACCCGGGCGAGATTCTCAAGCAGCTTTTCGCGACGCGGCGGAACTTCCAGAAGGCCGAACTTGAAATCCAGTCTTTGAGGGCGCGCCTCGCGCAGATTCAGGATGCGCTTGCGGCGATGCAGGACGTTGTTTCGGAAGGCTTGGCAAAGGCGTGAGATCTCCATCTGTTTTTGTGAACGTGCTGACGTTCTCGCGCGTGCCGTTCATCTTCGCCTGGTTGGTCCTGGCGGTTTTGCACGAATTCTCGGGCTCGGTCGCTTTCGGCGCGTGGGCGCTTTGCGCGCTGGCGCTGGCGGGCTTGACGGACTTCTTCGACGGTGCCCTGGCGCGCCGCTGGAATGTCGTCAGCACGCTCGGCAAGATGGCGGATCCGCTGATGGACAAGGTCTTTTACGTGGTCACGTTCCCGGCCTTGACCTGGCTCATCATGCACCAGGGCGACACCACGCACGCGCTCGTGATGCTGGTGTTCACGATCCTCTACATCCTGCGCGACTTGTGGGTGACGTTCCTGCGGTCGGTCGGGACGATGTTCGGCGCGAACGTGGCGGCGATGATGCTGGGGAAGGTGCGCACGGCGCTCTCGTTTCCGGCGGCAGGGTTTATTTATCTTTATCTTGCCGGGCAGACTTGCCTCTCCGCGACCTTGAAGGAAACCGGATTGACGGTTTGCTATGCGATAGAGGCGTTCATGATCGTGCTGAATCTCGTGAGTTTCGCGACCTATACGCGCGCTTATTGGCCCTATGTGAAAAAGGCCCTTGAAAGAAACTGAGATTTGTGAGATAATATATATATATAAAATGGAAATCAAAGGAACATCTGAAATGAAAAAGCTGACTAATGGATTTACACTTGTCGAACTGCTCGTGGTAATCGGCATTCTCGGCATCTTGATGGGCGCACTCTTCCCGGCGATTTCGTCGGCGATGCTGTCGGCCAACACGACGGCGATGGCCATGCGCGGACGCAACCTCTTCGTGGGCATCACCCAGGCGAATACGGAACGCGAGGCGCAGGGTCTGTCGAGTGTGTGGCCCCACAAGAACACGACGGATGGTCTGAGCGATGATACGGAAGATATTGCGGGAACGGCCTACAGCTCCGCGACGGATTACTTCAATAAGCTCTTCGACGCCGAAAATCGTGGAAGCGACCAATGGTCGCCGTATGTGAGTGGCGTCGACATCAGCGTGTTGTCGGGTTCGGGCGTTCCGGCGCTCACCGGCACCAAGTTGACTGCGAATAACGTGGGCTGGAAGATTGTGAGCGGCATCACGGACGAAATGGAGGATGTCATCCCAGTTCTCGTTTCGCGCAATGCTGACACCTCACAGTTCCCGAGGGCGTCGCGTGACATGTCGACACAGAGGGACTCCGTCGAGCTTGGCAAGAAATATGCCGCGCCGTTCGGCAACAAGGCGTGCATCGTTATCCACAAAGGCGGCGCGTCGAATGTCGTGAAGGCGCGCTACGCGAAGCTATATTTGATCTACAACAAGCAGAGGGTCTCGGTTCCCGAGGGCGTGCAGATTGAGTATCTCACCCCCGACGGGAAGGAATAAGTGCTCGTAAAAGTCGCGATAGATCTCGCGCTCGACCGGTTGTTCATCTATGCGGTGCCGGTCGAGCTGGAAAAGGAGTTGGCGGTTGGCCAGCTCCTTTCTGTGCCTTTCGGGTGGCGCACGGCGCGCGGCTATGCGTTTTCGATCCTGACGGGCGAGGAGGCGCGGCAAGAGGAGCAGAACCTCAAGCTGAAGCCGATTTTGGCGATCGTGGACAAATCCCCGTTCTTCAGCACGGCGCTCCTGCAACTCGTCCAGGAAATCGCCGCCTACACGGTCTCGCCGCTCGAAAGCGTCTTGAAGGCGGCGATTCCGGCCGCCGTCGTGAAGCCGAATGCGCGACCGCGCGAGCGCATCTACGTCGACCCCGTGCCGGACAAGGACCCCGCCGCGCTCACGGCGCGCCAACAGTGGCTTTACGCCCAGCTCCTGCGTCTGGACGGCGGCTGGCTAGGACCGCTCTGCACGGAACTCAAGACGACGGCCGCGAGTCTGCGGAACCTGGCCGCGGCCGGCTTCGCGACGATAGCCCCGCGGCAACAACGCCGCGACCCGCTCCGTTGCGGACGCATCCTTCCCTCGCACGCCCTCGCCCTGAACGCCGAACAGGCCGCGGCACTCCGTACGATCCTTTCGGACGATCCCCGCCCCGTCCTGTTGCACGGTATCACGGGCTCGGGCAAGACGGAAGTGTACCTGCAGGCCATCGCGGCGGAATTGGACCGTGGACGCGGCGCGATAGTCATGGTGCCCGAAATCTCCCTTACGCCCCAAACCGTCCAGCGCTTCGTGTCCCGTTTCGGCGACCGGATAGCCGTTCTGCATTCGGCGCTTTCGGACGGCGAACGGTACGACGAGTGGCATCGCATCCGCAGCGGCGAGGCGCGCGTGGCGGTGGGTCCGCGTAGCGCCGTCTTCGCGCCCGTGCGCAATCTCGGGCTTATCGTCGTGGACGAGGAGCACGAGACGAGCTACAAGCAGGAAGAATCGCCGCGCTATCACGCCCGGGACGTTGCCGTTCTGCGCGGTCGCCTGGAAGGTGCGCGCGTCGTGCTCGGTTCGGCGACGCCTTCGCTGGAAAGCTGGGTGAACGCCAAGAAGGGCAAGTACGTTCTCGCCACGATGTCCCGCCGCGCCGGGAACGCCACGCTCCCGCGCGTGCAAATCGTGGATATGAACACGCCCCAGGACCGCGGCAAGATATTCTCCCAGGACCTTCTTCAAGCCATACAGCGCCGTCTCGACAATGGCGAGCAAACGATTCTTTTCCTCAATCGCCGCGGCTATTCGCGCAGCGTGACGTGCGAGAACTGCGGCTATACGCTCAGTTGCGAGGCGTGCGACCTCCCCTATACCTACCATCGGGCGGACAATTGCCTGCGCTGCCACATTTGCGGACGCTGGATACCGGTCCCGGCCGTCTGCCCCCAGTGCCACGCGAAAGCGCTGACCTACAAGGGCATCGGCACGCAGCGCGCGGAAGCCGCGCTCCAGGCGTGCTTCAAGCGGGCGCGCATATTGCGCATGGACGCGGACTCCACCTCGCGCAAGCATTCCCACGACGACATTCTGGGGGCGTTTCGCCGGCACGAGGCGGATATCCTCGTCGGCACGCAGATGATCGCGAAAGGGCTGGACTTCCCGAACGTGACGCTCGTGGGCGTGTTGAACGCGGACAGCTCCCTCAACATGCCGGACTTCCGCGCCGCGGAACGCACCTATCAGCTGCTCGCCCAGGTCTCGGGCCGCGCCGGCCGCGCCGCGTTGCCGGGCGACGCGTTGATACAGACCTATTCGCCGGAGGAGCCCGCCCTTGTTTTCGCCGCGCGCGGCGATTATGCCGCCTTCGCCGAACAGGAATTGGCGGCGCGGAAAGAGGGGTTTTTCCCGCCGTACTGCCATCTGGCTGCACTGAACCTGCGCTGCAAAGACGCGGCGCTCGTTTCCGCCTGGGCGACGATGTATGCGCAGAGTCTCGCGAAAGTGCCCGGCTTGACGGCGGGCGAGGCGGTGCCGTCCGCCCTCGAGAAGGCGGACGAGTGGTATCGCTGGCAGATCATCCTGCGCGCGGTCCATCCCGGAATCATCTGCAAGGCCTGGCGCTGGCTGCGGGAGGTCCGCCCCGCGCCAAAAGAGTTGAAAGTTGCACTTGATATGGATGCGCGAACTTTGGTATAATAGGGGACGTGATCGACCTATGGGGGTGATCCGGTTTCGACGGAATATGCCGAGGTTTGATTGCGCGTCGTGGATTCTCGTTGGCCACGTAAAAAACGAGAACAAACTGTAATTGCGAACAACGATTACGCTCTCGCCGCCTAAGTAATGGCCGCGATGTCGAGCCGCCGATATCTGCTGAGCGGTAAGGCATAATTTAGCAGGTCTCGCCGCAGGACGCTCCATTCGCGCGCTGCGGGGAGCCGAACCGAATGGATGATTGCCGATAAGCGCGCCGGTCCGCGTACGGCAGTCGAGATTAATGGTCGGATACACGCGTAGACGTCAGATTGGAGCTGTTTCGGACAGGGGTTCGACTCCCCTCACCTCCACCAACTGCTGAGGCGGATTCGATCCGTCCGCGGCACTTTTCCCTTCCTTCGGACGCCCCCCCTCGGGGGCACAGACAAGAGACCACGATCCCC
>DBKW01000098.1:35886-36052 GCA_002298665.1 Verrucomicrobia bacterium UBA740
CCGAAGGGGGGTGGGGCGGGACATCCGCGACAACGGAGACGGACGGGACGGGTGTCCCGTCTGCCCGCGCGTCTTCCTTCCCTCGCTACTTTGACCGCTCTTACCTGGAGCAAGAGGGCTATTTACCCCCGCGGAACCCCCTGCCCATACCCCCCGCATGTGACGG
>DBKW01000017.1:0-6948 GCA_002298665.1 Verrucomicrobia bacterium UBA740
TAATACCCCCCGCCTAACGTCCGGCGCGTCATCTTGTTTACTTCAGTCCGCAGAAATGGTATACTACTCAGCAACCAATGGCAACCAAGAAGAAAATCAATAAAACGTTGGCGCTCGTCTCGCTCGGCTGCGCCAAGAACGCGGCCGACCTGGAGGTCCGCGCCGGCAACCTCCTCAAGGAAGGCTTCACGCTTTCGCCCGATCCCGACCGGGCGGACGTCGTCGTCGTCAACACCTGCGCCTTCATCAAGTCCGCCCGCGACGAAGCGGAGGCGGAAATCACGCGCGCGGTCCAGCTCAAGGCGAACGGCAACTACAAAACGGTGGTGGTGACGGGGTGCTATCCCCAGCGCTATCCGCACGCGAAGGCCAAGTTTCCCGGCGTGGACGTCTGGCAGGGCGTTCCCCAGGACTGGATAGAGCCGAAGATGCCGGGCTTGCGCTTCACCGGCAAGGCCTTCGCCTATCTCAAGATCGCCGAGGGCTGTGCGCACCGCTGTTCCTATTGCGCCATCCCGGCCATCCGCGGCAAATACCGTTCGCGTCCGGAGAAGTCCATTTTGCGGGAGGCCAAGGCGCTGCTGGAAAGCGGCTGCCGCGAACTCAACATCGTCGCCCAAGACCCCATGCTCTACGGCATCGACTCGAAGGAAACGCCGCGCCCGACGCTCGTGCGGCTTCTCAAGAAGATAGACCGCCTGCCGGGCCAATTCTGGGTGCGCGTCCTCTACACCTACCCCAACGAAATCACGGAGGAGTACCTCGACTGGCTCAACACCTCGCCGCACGCGGTGAAGTACGCCGACGTCCCCCTGCAGCACACGGAACCGGCGATCCTGGAGCGCATGAACCGCGGACCGGCCATCGAGGCGACGCGCGTCGCCGCGGACGCCCTGCGCCTGGCCGTGCCGGGGATCACCTTGCGCACGACCGTCATGACGGGCTTCCCGGGCGAAACCGCCGCGCGCTTCGAGCGGATGCGGGCGGACCTCAAGCGCATGCAATTCGACCATTTGGGCGCGTTCGCGTACAGCCCGGAGGAAGGCACCAAGGCCGTCACGATGCCGGGGCGTCCGTCCCGCGCCGTGGCGGAAATGCGCGAGAAGATCATCATGTCCGACGCCGAGGAACTCTGGCGGGAGCGCGCGAAACGCCAGATCGGCACCGTGCAGGAAGCGCTCGTCGTCGCCCCCGGCGTCGCCCGCCTCGCCAGCCAGGCCCCCGACGTGGACGGCGTCACCTATCTCGTCGCGCCGGCGGACGGCGAGGCGGTCTCGCCCGAGACGGGTAGCTTCGTGAAGGTGCGCCTGACCGCCGTGGACGGATTCGACTTCGAGGCCGAATGCGTGTAATATGACGCCTCCGCCGTCCATTCCCTACATCAACGAGGCCATCGCCAACCGCGACTTCCGGTACTACATCTTCGATTGGGACGACAACATCCTCCACATGCCCACGACCGTCTTCATGGAGCGGCTGGGCGAAAACGGCGTGTGGGAACCCATCGAGATCTCGACGGCCACCTTCGCGCAAGTCCGCACGGATACCGCCCATTACCGTCCGCCGCAGGAAGGCGGCTGGGACGCGGCGTTCCGCAATTTCAAGGACGAACCCCGCCACAGCCACTTCATAGAAGACACCGTCGCGGCGCTCGAGCGCATCGAACATGGCGAGAAGCCGGGGCCCAGCTACAATGCGCTCAAGGAAACGCTGCGCGAGGGCCGCCTCTTCGCTATCGTGACGGCGCGCGGCCATGCCCCCGAAACCATCGAAAAAGCCGTCCGCGTCTTCATAAAATACGCGCTTTCGGAAGCCGAACGCGCGGAAATGATGTCCAATCTGCGCGGCTACCGCCGGTTTTTCGACAAAGTCGAGTATTTCGGCACGGATGCGCAAGAACTGGACTACTACCTGCGGCTCTGCCGGTATGCCGCGGTCGCCAACCCGGACTTCTGGGCGCGCATGGCGCACGATCCCATCTACAAGGAAAAGCTCGCGAACGCCTCCCGCGCCGCACGCACGGAACTGGCCAAGGAATTCGCCATCCGCGACTTTGTCGAGCACATCTTCCACACCCTCCAGCGCACGGACTGCCTCTGCCGGTCCATCGCCATCGGGTTTTCGGACGACGACAAGGCAAATGTCGCGCGCGTCTCCAACTTCATCCGTTCGGAACTCTCGAAGCGCTTCGACGGCTTCAAGTTCGTCGTCTACGACACGTCCGACCAGACGCTGGACAAGGGACGCAAGGTCTGCGTCCTCGGCCAACTCAACCTCCCGGGCTTCTAAACCCGGTTATCGCGGACGAAAACAGTCCGGCGTCGGCCCGTCCCTCCCCTTTTCCCCTTAAGGGCAAAGTTCCGGAACACGCCCCCGCATCCGCCACGACCACCATCTCTCACCCGTATCACGACGTCAAGAGACCGCGGTCTCTTGAGTAAAAGACCGTGGTCTCTTGGGTAAAAGACCGCGGTCTCTTGGGTAAAAGACCGCGGTCTCTTGGTGCTGAGACCGCGGTCTCTTGTCAATGTCTTGGGGACGCGACATCCGCGGGACGGGATAAACGACAGGAAGTGCCCCTATCGACCGGGGTTCCGCGCGTCTTTCCCCTGCAGAGAAGAACCGCGAGAGGCCCTACTTCAATTGGAAACGGAGTTTCAGCCGGGCGACGGACGGCACGGACGTGTTCCCCGACTTCGCCGGAATGAATCTTGCATCGCGCACGGCGGCAAGCGCCGCGTCGTCCAACTCGGCGTAGCCGCTGGAACGGACAATCCGCGCAACCGCGACGCGTCCGTTCGCCCCCACCTCGATTTCAAGTTCCACTTCCCCCTGTTCGCCCCGTGCACGCGCACCCCGGGGATAGTCCGGCTTGATCATGCGCCGCGGACGCGGCGGCGCTTCGACGGTTGCCTGCCGAGGCGCCGCGGCAGGCGATGGGGAGGGGGGAGGCGGCGTTGGGGCGCGGCGCTTTTCTGGCGGGGGCGGCGGGGGCGCGGGAGATTCCGTTTCCGCCGCCGCAAGCGGGTCGGGGGGTGTGGACGCCGGAACATCCGGCGGCGGGGGCTGGGGCGGCGTCTGGGGCACCGGCTCGGCAGGCTTCACATCGGGGGGCGGGGACGCAAGCGGCGGCGCCTCCTGCACCTCCTCGGCGAAGGAAAGCTCCAGAGCCGACAAATCCAACTGGGGCAACCGGTCCGGGGCGGGGTCGGACATGAGGAATGCGGCGATTGCCCCGCCCAGCAGGGCGTGAACGCAAACGGAAAGCGCCAGAGCGGAAGAAAATCTCACGGCTCACGTCCCGCGACCTGAAAAGAGACCTTTTCAATGCCGCGCGCCTTAAGGTCGGCGAGCAACTCGAGTCCGTTCCCCAGGGAGGCTTTCCGGTCCGCCGCGATGAGGACCGGCAAATGCATGCCCGCCGCCTGCAACGCGGCGACCTTCGCCAGAAGCGCGGGCTTTTCCACGTCCATTCCGTTGAGCTGGAGGGAGTCGTCCGCCCGAATCGTCACGACAAGGCGCTCGCCCCGCTCTTCGGCGCCGGCCGCGCGCGGCAAATCCACCTTGACGCCGCGGTGGACGGCCATGTCGAAGATGCAGTAGATGAAGAAAACCAGCACGAGGAACATGACATCCATCAACGATGTCATTTCCAGACGTGCCCCTCGCCGGCGCCGGCTCATTCGTCGACCTGGCTATCGAGCCAATTGTAGGGGAAAAGCAGAATCAGCGAGGCGACAAGCCCGGCCGCCGTCGTAATGAGCGCCTCGCCTATCCCCGCCGTGGCCGCGAGCGGATTGGCCGCGCCCCCCGCGGCGTTCAACGCGCCGAACGTCTGCATGATGCCCGTCACCGTGCCCAGGATGCCCAGCATCGGCTCGGCGGTTATGATCGTGGAGACGATGACGAGTCCGCGCGCGTCGCGCTTGCCCGCGCGGAAAGCGGCCGCCTTCCAGATGAGAATGGCCATTCCCAGGATGGAGAGCGCCAGGATGGGCCACATGACGGGTCCGCCCGCCAGAAACAACTCGACCAATCTCTTCATGAGAAAATGCAAAAGGAGGCCCGGTTCCTGCCGGACCTCCTCCTGCGCGCCTTACTTGTTTTTATGACGCTGCGCTTTCATGCGCTTGTCGTATTTATGCTTAGACATTTTTTTACGACGTTTCTTTTTGATAGAACCCATGGTTTTCTCCTTGATTACTGATTCGGCCGCTAAGCCGATGTTTCTGATCAGAAAATGATTTTATTGAGCGGCAGCTCGATGATGCCCGTCGCGCCGGCGCCGCGGAGCTTGGGGATGAGATCGCGCACGAACTTCTCTTCGACGACGCTTTCCACCGCGAACCAGTCGCCCCCGCTGAGCATGTTCACCGTCGGCGCGTGCAGAGCCGGCATGAGCTTGACCACGTCGTCCAGCGTCGCCTTGGGCGCATTGCACTTGAGGAGCACGCGGCGCTGCGCTTCCAAAGCGCCGATGAGCAGCATCTTGAGCTGCTCCAGTTTCGCGCGCTTTTCCGGATTCTTCCAGCTCTCCTTGTTGGCGATGAACCGCGTCGTGGACGTCAGAATCGTATCCACGATGCGCAGGTTGTTCGCGCGCAGCGAACTGCCCGTCTCCGTCAAATCCACAATCGCGTCCACGAGCTCGGGCGCTTTCACTTCCGTCGCGCCCCAGCTGAACTCCACGTCCGCCTTGACGCCGTGCTTTTCCAGATAGCGCTTCGTGAGCCCGATCGCCTCCGTCGCGATGCGCTTGCCCTCCAGGTCCTTGACCGTCTTGACCGGCGAATCGTTGGGGACCGCCAAGACCCAGCGCACGGGATTGGACGTCGCCTTCGAGTAGCTCAGCTCGCAGATTTCCTCGACATGGCTCCCGTTTTCGTACACCCAGTCGTAGCCGCAGATGCCCGCATCCAGCAAACCAAGCTCCACATAGCGGCTCATTTCCTGCGGACGCAACAGACGACACTTGATCTCCGGGTCGTCAATCGAGGGAATGTAACTGCGGCTCGAACAGGAAACGTTGAACCCCGCGCGCTTGAAGAGCGCGAAGGTCGATTCCTGCAAGCTGCCTTTCGGAAGTCCTAGTACTATCGCCATATTTATCTTTCTTAGAGTCGGAAAACTCAAAACCGGAACTTATTATACCATTTATCGCCCGAAGATAAAAGAGAGAATTTTCAAAAGACTTCGCAAATCCAACCGCCCGTCCGGAGGCCCTAGTCCGGAGGAAAAGCATGGGTTTTCTCCGCGGATGCGTCGATTACGCGCACAAAACGCGCCTTCCCGCGCTTTTCCGCCAATTTCCCCCTCAAACGAGCGTCTTTTCGCCCTTGCAGTCCGGACGGGAGGCGGCCAGATAGGCGGCCAAGACCGAAAGTCCGTAGAGCGCGGCGGTTTCGGCACGCAAGATGGTCGGTCCCAGGCTCACCGGCGTGGCGAGGCGCAGCAGTTCCGCCAGTTCCTCCGGCGTAAAGTCCCCTTCCGGCCCCACGAACAAGGCCAGATCCCGCCCCTCCCCGGGCGCGTCCCGTCCGGATGCGTCCAACGCCGCCAAAAGCGGACGCGGCGGCGGCGTGGCAAGCGCCCCGACAAAACAGCGTGTGCCGGCTACGAGCGGCAAGACGGACGGAAAATCGACCGGTTCTTCTATTTTCGGCAGCCACACCGCGTCGCTCTGCCGGGCGGCATCCTCCACGATGCGCTGCCAGCGCGCCTGCTTCGCGCCGCGTTCCGCGGAAGGAATCCGCACGATTGTGCGCGCCGAAAGGACGGGCACGATGTGCGAAACCCCGAGTTCCGTCGCCTTCTCGAGCGTCCAATCCCAGCGCGAACCCTTCGTCACGCAGGCGAAAAGCACCAGATTCAGGGCGGTCGGCGCGAAAAAGCGTATTTCGCCTGCTGCGACCAGCCGCCGGGCGTCCGCCCGGTAGCGATAGAGGCGCGTCCGGCCGCAGCCGTCGAAAAGTTCCACCTCCTCGCCGTCTTTCAAGCGCCAGACTTTCATGTGGCGGACGGCTTCCGGTGCCAATTGGGGGGCTTCCTGCCCGAGTGCCGCGGTTTCGACGAGCAGACGGTTCATGCGAACGCCCTCAGAATGACGCCCTTGAGATAGAGACCTTCGGGGAAAGCCAGCGCGACGGGATGGTCGTCCGCCTGGCGGGTGCGCGCCACAATCTGGAAATCGCGCCGGGCGTCCGTCGCGGCCTCCCGCAGGATCGTATCGAAAAACTCGGGTGTCATGGCCCCCGAGCAGGAGAATGTCGCCAGCATGCCGCCCGGGGCGAGAAGTTTCATGGCAAGGAGGTTGATATCCTTATAGCCCCGCGCCGCTTTCAGGGCCTGGCTCTTCGTTTCGGCGAATTTGGGCGGATCGAGCACGATCAGGTCGAATTTCTTGCCGGCGTCCCGGCAGGTGCGCAGATAGGCGAAGACGTCCGCCTCGACGAACTCCTCGACCGCCGAAAGGCCGTTGCGCCCGGCGATTTCCGCCCCCAGCGCGAGCGCGTCCCGCGAAACGTCCACCTGCACGACATGTGCGGCGCCGCCCTGCGCCGCGGCATGGCCGAAACCGCCCGTGTAGCAAAAGCAGTTCAGGACCGTGCGCCCCTTCGCGAGCGCCCCCACCGTCCGCCGCGCTTCGCGCTGGTCGAGGTAGAAACCCGTTTTGTGGCCCTTCCGGACGTCCACAAGATAGACAAGACCGTTTTCTTCTATTTCTATCCGTTCCGGGGGTTCCGCTCCCACGCACGTCTCGAACCGGGGCTCCGTCGGCAGCCCCTCCTTGCGCCGCACGTCCAGATCGTTCCGCACCGAAATCCCGGAAAGCGTCGGGAGGCAGGCTTGAAGCGCCGCGAAAAGCGAATCCCGGACCGCTTCCGCCCCCGCAGACGTCAATTGGCACACGAGATGGCCGGCGTAGTCGTCCACCACGATTCCGGGCAA
>DBKW01000017.1:7084-10998 GCA_002298665.1 Verrucomicrobia bacterium UBA740
ATCTGGGACGCCGGCGAATAGGCACCCTGCCCGAGAATCTCCCCTTTCGCGCTCTTGACGCAAACAATCTCACCGGCCGCGGCGCTTTCGTCCGCGTGCGCTATCGCCCCCGAGAATATCCACGGATGACGCCGAAGGACGCTTTTTTCGCGTCCCTTTTGCAGAATGACTTCCTTCATTGGCCGTACTCTTCTTTAAGGTTTTGATTTGGTCGCGCAAGTAGGCGGCGCGTTCGAACTCGAGATTGTCCGCCGCCTCCAGCATCTCGCGCGTCATTTCGGCGATCAGTTCCTCGGGCGAAGATTCCGCCTCGGGCGCCAGGGCCGGAACGGAAGCACCCTTGCGCGCGCCGGCGCGGAAGAGGTAGCTCGTCTCGGATTGCGCGCGCTTGACGCTGCGCGGCACGATATGGTGCGCCTCGTTGTAGGCGATCTGTTTCGCGCGGTGGCTCGCCGTGAGGCGGATCAGCTCGCGCATGGCTTCCGTCTCGTGGTCGGCGTAGAGGATGACGCGGCCGCCGACATGCCGCGCGGCACGCCCCGCCGTCTGCACGAGCGACGTCGTCGAACGCAGGAACCCTTCCTTGTCCGCGTCCAGAATCGCCACGAGCGCCACCTCGGGAAGGTCCAGACCTTCGCGCAGGAGGTTGATGCCCACGAGCACGTCGAACTCGCCCGCCCGAAGCCGGTGCAGGATCTCCACGCGCTCGATCGCGTCGATCCCGCTGTGCAGATACTCCACGCGAATGCCCGCCTCGTGCAGGTAGTGCGTCAGATCCTCCGCGCTGCGTTTCGTGAGCGTCGTCACGAAAATCCGGTCTCCCGCCGCGGCGACCTTGTGGATTTCGCCCATCAGGTCGTCGATCTGCGTCGCCAAGGGACGGATCTCTATTTCCGGATCCAGCAGTCCCGTCGGACGGATGACCTGCTCGGCGACGTCTTGGGCCTGCGAATATTCGTAGTCTCCCGGCGTGGCCGAGCAGTAGATGATCTGCCGCGTCTTGGCGTTGAACTCCTCGGAGGTCAGCGGACGGTTGTCCTTCGCGCTCGGCAGGCGGAAGCCGTAGTCTATGAGCTTCTGCTTGCGCGCCTGGTCGCCGTTGTACATCGCCCGTATCTGGGGAATCGCCACGTGGCTTTCGTCGATGACCGTCAGGAAATCGTCCGGAAAGTAGTCCAGCAGACACTCGGGCGCGCTCCCCGGCGCACGGCCGGAAAGCGGACGCGAATAGTTCTCGATGCCGTTGCAGTACCCGAGTTCGCGCATCATTTCGATGTCGTATTCCGTGCGCTCCCGCAGCCGCTGCGCCTCCAGGAGCTTGTTGTGCGCGGCGAAATACGCGAGACGGTCCTTGAGTTCGGCCTCGATGCGCCCGAAGGCCGCCTCCATCTTGTCCTTGCCCAGCACGAACTGCTTGGCGGGCGTCACGACCACGGCCGGCATCGTCACGCCCGTTTTCCCCGTGACCGGGTCCAGCGTGCGGATGGAGTCCACCTCGTCGCCGAAGAACTCCACGCGCAGGGCTTCCGTCTCGTAGGCGGGGAAGATGTCCACCACGTCGCCGCGGACGCGGAATATCCCCGGCTCGAACGCATAGTCGTTGCGCGCGTACTGCCCCTCGACAAGCCGCCGCAGCAGCTTTTCGCGCGAAAGCGGCTCCCCGACCTTTATCTTGACCGCCAGGTCCCGGTAGTCCGTCGATTCGCCCAAGCCGTAGATGCAGCTGACGGACGCCACGACGATGACATCCTTGCGCGCGATGAGCGCGTTCGTGGCCGCCAGGCGGTAGCGCTCGATCTCCTCGTTGATCGCCGCATCCTTCTCGATGTAGGTGTCCGTCTGGGGAATGTACGCCTCGGGCTGGTAGTAGTCGTAGTACGAAATGAAGTAGTTGACCGAGTTCTCGGGGAAGAACTCCTTCAACTCCGTGAAGAGCTGGGCGGCGAGCGTCTTGTTGTGGGACAGGACGAGCGTGGGCCGGTTCCACCGGGCGATCAGGTTCGCGAGCGTGAACGTCTTGCCGCTGCCCGTCACGCCCTGAAGGATGAGGCGGTCGTCGCCGCGCGAGAGGCCGTCGAACAGTTTGTCGACGGCCTCCGGTTGGTCCCCCGTAAGCTTGAACGGGGCCACAAGCTTGAACAGCCTGTCTGCCACGGCTCCTCGACGCTCAGTCCGCGACGAGCAACAGGCCCAACGCTTCCAGGTCCGCGGCGTCCAGCGCGTAGACCGGGTCGATTTCGACCGGCACGTCCGCCGCGCAGGGCATGCCCGCGTCGGACATCATGCGACGCCACTTGTCCTGCATATCCGCGCGGCACGTATCGGGCGAATCCTTCCCTTCCGCGTTCTTGACGGGCGAGAACTCGTCCTTCGGGTCGAACGCCAGGAAAGCCGCCGTCTTCGCCTTGGGCAGAATGTCGAAGATGAACTTCTCGAACTTGTAGCCGTTGGGCTCGGACGGCTTGACCACCTTGCCCTGCTCGTTCACGTAGGGAATCTTCTTGAACGCAAGGTGGAGCGGCATGGCCTCTTTCGCCTCGCGCGCCAGGAAATCGCGGTCGAAGACGTGGATCGCCGGCGACCCGTACTTGAAGTAAAGCTCGCCCTTGGGCGTCTTGCGCAGGCACTGCTCCTCCGTCATCTCGGAGTACTCCACCATGCGATAGGCCGAACCGAACTTCATCGGGATGCCCACCTTCTCGAACGGATCGCTCTTCGCGCACAGCTTGAGCGAGTAGTCCGAATCCTTCAGCACGTGGTAGCCGATGAAGGCGGGGTCGGCGATCTCCACGAGCGGATTGTCGACCTGGAAGAAGAAGACGGACGTGATGCCGCGCTCCTTCATGTCGTCCAGGGCGCCCGAGCGGTCCAGCGCGGCGAGAAGTCCGCCGTGCCCGTCGGGGCTCATGAAGATATGGCCGGGTTCGTCCAAAATGATCTCGCCGTCTTTCGTCATGCCCGGCCACATGCCCTGCGTGAAGAAGAAGACGTCGTCCGGATTGAGCCCGAAGTAGTCGTTCT
The DNA here is from genome assembly GCA_002298665.1 of Verrucomicrobia bacterium UBA740. GTDB lineage: Bacteria > Verrucomicrobiota > Kiritimatiellia > RFP12 > UBA1067 > UBA1067. The sequence goes on from DBKW01000017.1 coordinate 10,106, forward strand.
CCTCGAAGCACTGGACCGTGGCGGCGTTGTTCGCCTCGCTCGTCATGATGTAGAACGGAATCGTCGTGTCGTAGCGGAGTTCACGCGCCAGGATCTTGCGCGCATGGAAATAGAAAAGCGGCGCATCCGTGATCGGCCCGATCGGATAGCAACCCTTCGGTCCGTCGAAGCCGAGACGGGAACCCTGCCCACCCGCCACGAGGAGCGCGGCGACGCGTCCGTTCTCGAGCTCCTTCTCGCCCGCCTCGACGGCGCGCTTGAGCGCGGCGCCCTTGAGGACGTCCACTTTCGGAGCCTTGCCCTTCGAATTGTCCACCGCCTCGACGCCGGCCTTCAGCGCGGCCTGACACCGCGCGACATTCGCCGGCTCGATCGTCGCGATCTGCGCCAGCAGGGCCTTGCGCTGCTTATCTGAAAGGTCCTTCCAGTAGCGCAAAACCTGTTCCTGTCCGCACGCTTTCAGTCGGTGTTCAGCTTCTTTGTATGTCATCTTTCCTATCTCCAGTTCTTCGTGTGCCGATGAGTTTCGCCACATCTTTATTATACCATATCCAAGACGACGCTACCACCCCCCTTTCCGCAGGCGGCGAAATACGGGAAAGCGCACCCTGTCGTGAGACACCCCGGACAGGTCGTTCCGAGGGGTGGAGAGCGAAAGCGAAAAAGGAGAAGATTCGGTTGAGAAAGCGGAGGGAAAGGACGCGTAAGGGCCACCCCCAAGACGATGACGCGCCGCGCCCATCCTTCCATCATCCTTCCAACTGCCCACCCCCCCTCCCCTCTCTTTATGAAAAGACAAGGGAATGCGCCCTATCCGGCAGTGGTGAGACGGTCGCCTTCTTTCTGCATCGCGCGTCCGTTCCAGTAGAACGGGGTGGCCGTTCCGGCGCAAC
>DBKW01000017.1:11064-31699 GCA_002298665.1 Verrucomicrobia bacterium UBA740
CGTTCCGGCGAGACGGCATCCAACGTCCCGCACGCGGCGGCAAGACGGCGGCGCAAGACGACGCCGAGCTCGCCCGGGCGGAATGAAAAAGCTGGGAAATGAAAGAAACCACGCACGCCCTTGCCGAAGCCAGGAAAGGGAAACCTCGCGCCGCGTCTCGGAATCGTCTTCCGATCGGGGCGCGTCTGGGCGACTGGACGCCGGGGTTATCTAGCCGATTCCGTCTTCCTTGTCACGGCCGATGCACGTAGCGGCGCTCTTCGTCGCGGTTGAGGACCTCGACATAGTACGGCGCGTGTTCGCCGCGGCAGAAGAGTCCGTGCACCGCGTTGGAGCCTTCGGAGGCGATGACCTCCTCGACGAGACGCACCATTTCGTCCGTAATGCGCAGTCCGGGCAGGAAAACGGGGATGCCGGGCGGATAGGGCACGAGGAATTGCGAGGCGATGCGGCCCACGCTTTCCGCCAGCGTGACGAGTTCGCCATCGCAAAGCGCGGCGATATGGGGCAGGACGACCGGCTGGGCGGCGACGGCGTCGTTGACGGTGGGTTTGGGCTCGTCGACGGCCTCCGGCCGGCCGATCAAGTCGCGATGCAGGCGGCAGACACGCAGGAGGTCCTCGAAATTCTCCTCTTGCGTGCCGATGGTGACGAGGAAAAGGATTGTCGTGGAGGAGGCTTTCTCCCACTGGATGCGGGCTTTGCGCAGGGCCTTGCGGAAGGTTTGGCACGCCGCGGCGCTTTTCAGCATCAGCATCATCTTGAGCGGATCCTTCGAATAGCCCGCCTCTTCCCACTCGGGACCGCCGGCGATTTCGTCGAGCGTCGCGAAGATGTCCGATTCCGGCCGGCCGCAGTCCGCCGCCACGCGTGCACGGAACATCGCCACCCACCGCAGGCGCTCTTCCAGCAGTTTCATGCCTTCCAGGCGCATCTGGATGCCGGCGATATCGAGCGTCGCCAGGAACGGATAGTGCGGCGAAGTAGAATGCCAATAACGGAGCATTTCGCGCAAATCGTGCACGAACTTCTCGTAGGAGCCGTGTCCGTGCAAGGCGAAACGGCGCCGGAGCCAGCGGAACTGGGGCGAGGTGTCTTCCTCCAGAAGCTTCTTGAAGCCGGTGGAGACGTGGATCATGGAGGCCTGCGAGAACGCCGCCATGGTTTTGTGGGTGGATTGCACGGCGAAATGGGCGCCGCTGTAGCCGTTTACGGCGTTGTAGCGGCGGATTGTGCCGGCCGCGGCGTCGCCGTGGGTATAGTAGGGGTGGAAGTTGAGGTACGCCGCCCAGGCTTCGTCGGCGTAAAAGAGAATGCCGCGCTGTTCGCACAGCCGCGCCACTTCCCAGACCGGATAGAGCACGCCTTCGTAGGTGCAGGTCGTCAGCACGAGCAGCTTCGGCAAAACCGGCAGCGCGTCCAGTTCCCGGGCGATATCCGCCAGTTTCACCGGTCCCCACACCCCCAGGCGCGCGTTCCAGTGCGAGGGCAGATAATGGGGCACCGCGCCGGACATGACGATCGCGTGGTGGACCGATTTGTGGCAATTGCGGTCCACGAACACGACTTCGCCCGGTTTGAGCAAGGTCATCAACATCGCCTTGTTGGAGGTCGAGGTGCCGTTCGTCACGTAGCAGCTGAGGGCGGTGCCGAAAATCTCCGAGGAAAGACGCTGCGCTTCGGAGAGCGGCGTGCGGGCCTCCGGGCTCGAGAGATCGCCCAAAGACTCCACGGAAACCGAGAGGTCGGAGCGGAAGATCATGGAGCCGAAGGCCTCGTAATAGCCGCGCAAAAACGGCGAGGCGGCGAAGGCGTTCCCGCCCGAGTGGCCGGGCGTATGCCAGTTCGTGCCGGCCTTGACCTGCACGTACTGTTTGAGGGCGTACCAGAAACGCGGCATCCAGAACGACTTGAAAAGGTGCACCAGGCGGTCGTGGTTGGCGAGCGGGTCCACGAAGATGCAGGCGGGTTTCTTCGTCCATCGCCGCTGGGGGACGGTCACCGGCGCATGATCCGGGTAGGTTATGACCACGCGCGGCAGGGTCGGCAGGAAGATGCGCAGCCAGGCGCGCAAGGTCAGCGAACCCACGCCGGCGTTGAAGAATTCGTCGTCTATCAGAAGAAGGCACAGATCCTGGCCGCAGTCCGTCAGACCGTTGGGACAGTGCCCGTCCTTGAAGACGGTCCGCGGCAGGTCTTCGGGGGAGGCGACGGTCGTCAACTTGAGGGGCGGATACTCGAGGGGCATGCGGACATTGTAGGCCTCGCCGCAAAAGTCGCGGAAAGCGTCCGAAAGCCCGTACTCGACGATGGGCATGCGTTGGGCGTCGCCCGGCTGGGGCGCGTGAATCCACAGGACTGAAAGTGATCTCATAGGTTATAATTGGTTAAAAGAGGTCTTTCCCGCCAAAAAGGCGCGGTTTAGAGGACGGTATAGTAAGTCGGGAGCGTCTTCGGTCCGTCCAAAAAGTCCTTGAAGGGCTTGTTTTTGGCGGAAGGCACGTAGTCCAGCACGGGGGCGAAGCCGAGCGTGTCCGTCAGATAGCGATAGACGAAATATTCGAGCGTGCGCCCCATGGCGCGGCAGCTCATGACGAAGTCCGTCGCATGGCGGGTGGGCAGGTCGACAACGACATAGCACACGAGCCCCTGGACGCTGAACTTGTCGGACGCGCGAAATACGAAAACGGCTTTGGAGGGGTCGGCCAGAAGCGCGGCGAATTCGTCGCGCGTGCGACGGCGGGTGGTGGCGTTGAACTGGTTGGTCTTGCCCGCCATCTGGGCGAGACGGTCGAGGTCCGCCGGTTCGGCCCGCCCCGGAACGACGCGCAGTTCCAGCGCCTTGAGATAGTCCGCCGCGGACGCGAACGAGGAAAGTCCGGGGATGGATTTCCGCGCGTCATAGTCCGCCGCGCGCAGGCGGTCTTCTTCCGTCCGCCCCGCGGCGGAGAAGAAATAATCGTTCAGCCGCCGCAGGAGTTGGGGCGTCGGCGGGGGCGCAAAGGGAGGCACCGCGACTTCCGGGAGATGCGCCCGCATTTGGGCGCATTCGAAGGGGTTGTCGTCGACAAACACGACCGAATCGGTGGAGAGATTCAGTTCACGGCAGGCGTTTGCCAGATTGCCCGCCTTGGGGCTCCAATTCATCGCGCAGACGGCGAAATCGGACGTTTTGAGGGGCATGTCGGCGCGAAACTCGAACGGATCGTTCTTGGAAAGCAAGACGAGCACAACGCCGCGGGCGCGCAAATCCAGAAGTCCGCGCTGGAATGCCGTGTAGGGCGCGAGGTTCTCTTCGCCGTCTTCGGACAGGATGCCCTTCCAAAGCGTATTGTCGGCGTCGACCGCGAGAATCTTCTTGGGGGCGGCCAGGCGCGAGAAGGTGAACTCGTCCACAATCGCCTGTATGCCGGCGAGGGAATAGGGGCAGGCGGCCAGCGCCTTGAGACGCGGGTCGTAGAAGCCGGGCACTTCCTTCTCCAGCACCTTGTCGTAGGCGGTCACGTCCACGAGCGCGTCCGGCTTGAACCGGTGCAGGGGCGAAGCGGGGTCGAGCACCTCCTGGCGCCACGTGCCGAACCCCGCCGGCACATACGTTTCGTAGCCCGCCTTGCGAAAATAGGGCGCAAGCAGATCAAGCGCCACGTCGCCCGTCAGCGCGATACGAAAAGGCCGGGAGGGGTCCGCATCCATGGTCAACGCCGGGCGGACGTGCGCTTGCGTTTCAGGACAAGCGCCGTGCGGGCCGGCAGATAGAGCTTGATCTGCTGGACGAGTTCGCCCTTTTCGGGGACAAGAACCGGCGCGTAGACGATATCCGTCGCCAGACGCCCCTGGCCGCCGAAACGCACCTCGTCCGTATCGAGCACGGGCGTCCAGGTCGTCGCAGGCGGCACGAGAATGCCATAGTCCGTAAACGACCGGGTCGGGTTGAAATTGAAGACGGCGAGCAAATCGTCCCGCACGAACGCGAGGATCTTGTCCGCGTCGTTCGCCGCGAGGCGAATGGGCGTCCCTTTCTTGACGAGTCTGTGCACAACATTCAACATCGCCTCATCGAAGTCCCCCAGCGCCTTGAAGCGCAAGTCCGGATTGTCGCGCAGGGACCACTGCCGGCGGGCGTGGGAGTAGTCCCAGCCGTTGCCTTCGCGCGGGAAGTCGATCCATTCGGGATGTCCGAATTCGTTGCCCATGAAATCGAGATACGCGCCGCCGTTGAGCGCGCAGGTCGCCAGACGCGCCATTTTGTGGAGCGCCATCGCGCGGTCGATGACGGGGTTCTCCTGGTCCGTGCGCATCCCGTCGTAGACGGCCGCGTCCGCCAGCTGGAAGAAGAACGTTTTCCCGCCGACGAGCGCCTGGTCGTGGGATTCGACATAGCTGACGACCTTCTCCTCCGGGCGCTTGTCGGTGAGCGCGTGAAAAATCCCGCCCATGGGCCAATCTTCGTCGTGCACCTTCTCGGCGAGATGGAACCAGAAGTCGGGCTCGCCCATCGCCATGCGGTAGTCGAAGCCGATGCCGCAGTCCGTTATCGGCGCGGCGCATCCCGGCATGCCGCTCACGTCCTCGGCGATCGTCACGGCGTCGGGACGGACTTCATGGATGACGCGGTTGGCCAGCTGCAGGTAGACCCAGGCGTCGTCGTCCATGGAACCGTCGAAATAGCGCGAATAGTCCGTAAACGCCTTCCCGAGACCATGGTCCCAGAACAGCATGGACGTCACGCCGTCGAACCGGTAGCCGTCGAAATGGAATTCGTCCAGCCAATAGCGGCAGTTGGAGAGCAGAAAGTGCAGTACGCCCGTCTTGCCGTAATCGAAACAGCGGCTGTCCCACGCCTTGTGCCACCCTTTCTCGCCGGAATGGAAGTATTGCCAGTCCGTGCCGTCGAAACACGAGAGTCCGTCGCGCTCGTTCCGGACCGCATGACTGTGCACAAGGTCCATGATGACGCGCAAGCCCATGCCGTGGGCCGCATCCACCAGGCTTTTCAGTTCGTCCGGCGTGCCGAAGCGCGAGGAAGAGGCGAAAAACGAACTCACGTGGTAGCCGAAACTGCCGTAGTAGGGATGTTCCATGATCGCCATCAACTGGACCGTATCGTAGCCCGCCGCCTTGATGCGCGGCAGGACGTTGTCCCTGAATTCCGCATACGTCGCCACGCGGCACTCTTCGCTCGCCATGCCGACGTGCGCCTCGTAGATAAACGGCTGTGTCTTGCGCGGGGGGACGGGGTTCTTCCACACGTAGGGTTTCTTGGGCGCCCAGACCTGCGCGGAAAAGAGTTTCGTCTCGGGATCTTGCACGACATAGCGCGCATAGGCGGGAATGCGCTCGCCGTGCCCCCCGTCCCAGTGCATCTCCAGCCGATAGTTTTCGCCGTGCTTGAAGGCGCGCGCCGGGAACTTCCGCTCCCACACGTCCGTCCCCGGGATGCGGAAGACTTCATACTGCGGCATGTTGCGCCACCCGGAGAAGTCGCCCACAAGCCACATGGACGTCGCATGCGGCGCCCATTCGCGAAAGACCCAGCCGCGCGTCGTACGGTGAAGACCGTAATACATGTGCGCGCTCGCCCAGTTCGCAAGGGACATCTTGCCCTCAGTGAGATCGTGGGCCTTGGCAAGCGCACGCGCGGCACGGCCACGAATGGCCTGCGCATAGGGCTTGAGCCAGATATCGTCGAGTAAATGCGGCATCGTCTCTCTCCTTTCCTGCTTAGCGAAAACCCAGTATTTTGTGAAGCTGCACCGAAAGCGACCACCCGGGAAGCTGTGCCAGCGCGGCCTTGACCGTCGCAAAGTCCATTTCGCCGTTTCGCTCGCAGGGCGACAGATAGTAGTCCGTCGCGGCGATGCGGGAAGGCAGTCCGCGGCAGAAGTCCACCACCGCCGGCGAAGAGGCGACGACGCGCACTTCGTCCGCCTGGCGCAAACGCAAGCGGTCCGGATATTCCAGCTTGGGCGAACAGGCGACGTAGTCCACAAACGCGAGCCAGTCGGGCGCGTTCGTCCCGTTCGTCTCGACGGCGATCCAGTATCCGCGCGTCTTGAGCGCGGCGATCAGTTCGGGCATGTCCGCGACAAGCGTCGGCTCGCCTCCGGTCAGAATCACGCTTTGGGGCGTGAAGGACGCGATTTCATCGACCAAATCTTCACGTGAAAGCGACAGGTGCCGTGCACGATCGGTGTCGCACCAGGGACAGGCGAGATTGCATCCGGCAAAGCGCACGAAAACGCAGGGACGGCCCGAATTGCGCCCCTCGCCTTGCATGGATTCGAATATCTCGACAAGATCGTACATCGCCTTTACAAGGCCGCAAGCACCTTGCGGATTGCGCGTTCGCGCGCCTCGATTGATTCACACAGCCTGAACTGGACACGCGCGCGGTCGAGATTCTGGTCCGCCCGCTTCGTCTTGAAGTAGACATTGCCCGCCAAATAATCCTGAAAGAAACGCAGACCGAGTTCAAAGGGCAGAAGACGGATGGCATCGTAGAGGTAGGCGCGATCCGCCTCCGTCATGAATGCCCCGGCTTCGCGCATATAGCCCTTGCAGAACGCGGTACAGAGATCTTCGTCGAACACGACCTTGGCGAGATCGGTCTCCTCCTCGCCCGCCGGATTGCAGATCGAGCGCAGGGCGTCGCCGAAATCGACATGCACGAGACCCGGCGAGACGGTATCCAGGTCGATCATCGCCGTGCCCTTGCCGGTCACCTCGTCAATCATGATGTTGTTCACCTTCGGGTCGCCGTGGAACATGCGCTTGCGCAATTCGCCCACCGCCGCGGCCTTCTCGAGGCAAAGCGCCCAACCGCGGCGTTCGTCGACGAACCGAGCCAAACGCTTCGCTTCATCCGAGCCCGCAAGCAATTCTTTCGCAAGGGGTCTCTCCAGCGTCGCGTCGTAAGCCGCCAGGTACCCGCTCGTGACATGGAAGCCGGGAAGCGGATCGTGGAGAACGGCGGGGTCGAGGTCGCTGACCAGATAATGGAAATGCCCGAGGACCGCGCCGCACTCTTCCGCATGCGCCGGACCTTGCGCCACGTCAAAGGCGCGCGCGGACATGATTCGCGTAATTACGCGCCAAACGTCGCCCTTCTCGTCCGTCGTGTAATCGCGGCCGTCTTTCGTTTGCACGACACGCGGCATCTGCCAGACGCGATCGTCGCGGCCGGCCCCGGCGTCCGCCGAGAGTTTTGCGTGGCAGTGGCGCGTCACTTCGCGCATATTCGCCATGATTTTCCCGGGCTCCGGGAAAACGGCACGGTTGACGCGCTGGAGAATGACCTGCGTCTCGTTGGACGAATCGCGGTAGATGGCCAGGAACGTATCGTTGATGTTGCCGTTTCCGAAAGGTTTCAAGGCCACCAGCCGACCCTTGATGTCGAATCTGTCTATGAGTGCGGTATGATCCATATTCTCCTCTTCGCCCGCGAACCGTCATTTGCCGTTCACGGGGACAAAATCCAGCTTGCGGCCCTTGAAATCGACACGCAGCACGCGCACTTTCATCTTGTCGCCGATCTTCCAGATCTTCCTCCCAGGGGCGCTGAGACTGTGGTCGGTCGGATTGTAGCGCACATACTGCCGCGCGAGATGCGAAACATGCACAAGACCCGACGCGGCAAGTTCCGGAATCTCGACAAAGCACCCGAAAGGCAGGCATTGCGAGACGACGGCGTCATAGACGACGACATGCCGCGAGGCAAGCTGCTCCTCGAATAGCCGGTACTTCTTGATTTCCAACAGTGCGCGTTCCGCCTCGGTCGCCTTCTCTTCCATCTCGTTGGCATGCTCGGCCCAGCGCGCCAGCACCTGCGGCGGACGCCGCGCCTTGGCGGGCTTTTCCAGATAGTCCGCCAACTGACGGTGCAGCGTCAGATCGGGGTACCGGCGGATAGGCGAAGTAAAGTGCGCGTAGAACCGCTTGGCCAGCCCGAAATGCCCCATGACGGTCGGCTCGTAGACCGCACGCTTCATGGCCCGCAGAACCATCATCGCGAGCGTCGGATAAAGCGGATTTTTCTTGATTTCCTGCAGAAAGCGCGCAAGCACCGTCGGATTCTCTATCGCTCCCATCCGCACACCCAGTCCGCGCATCTCTTCCCGCAGGAGCTGCAGTTTCTCGGGGTCGGGGCGATCGTGAAAGCGCGCGAGAATCTTGATCCCCTTTCCCCAGAGTTCCTGCGCCACGGCTTCGTTCGCCGCGACCATGCACTCCTCGATCATCTGATGGGACTCATCGTAGGGACGCGCCGTCAAACCCTGCATTTCGCCGTTTTCGTCGAGTTGCACATCGACTTCGGGGATAGCGAGGTCAAGAGCCCCGCGCATGAAACGCGCGCCGCGGAGTTGCTGCGCCAGCGCGTGGATCGCGCCTATAGTCTGCGTTTCGCGCTTGCCCAGGCGCGTCTTGCGTCCGGCGATGACATCCATGACCTGTTCGTAGGTGTAGCGTGCTTTGGAACGGATGATGGACTTCGCGAAGGAGCGGGCGATCATGTTCCCTTCTCCGTCGAACGTCATGAAAACGCTGAAGGTCAGCCGATCTTCGTCCGGAACGAGCGAACAGACGCCGTTGGAAAGTTCCTCGGGCAACATGGGCAAAACGCGATCGGGGAAATAGATGCTCGTGGAACGCAATTGCGCCTCGCGGTCGAGCGCGCTCCCCGGCCGCACGAAATGCGAAACGTCCGCGATATGCACCCCCAGGACCCGATTGCCCTTGCGGTCCTTTCCGAGCGAAAGAGCGTCGTCGTAGTCCCGGGCGGACTCCGGATCGCACGTAAATATGAATCGGCGGCGCAAGTCCAGCCGCTTTTCGTGCGTGGGAGGAAGTTCGGCCAGGTTCCGCGCCTCTTCCAAAACGGCGGCGGGGAACTTCTCGCGCAGCTTGTAGAACTTCACGACCGCCGCGGTGTCTTCCTGCGGCGTGCGCCCGGGTTCCGGGAACTTCACCTCGTCTGGGATAGGCTTCTTCATGGAAAGACGGTCAGCGCACCTTGCGCAGTTCGTAATGCCCGGGGTTCCAGACGCGCGTCACCGAACCATCGGCGTTGATGCGGTTGAAATAGGCGCCTTCGACCCATACGCGCTCGACGGCATCCGGCTCGCCCGAGACGACCGTGTCCGTAACAACCGTCCGGGTCACGACCGGCTGCTGCACGACGACAGGCTGTACAACCACCGGAGCCGGCTCTACGACCTGCGTCGTGTAAACGACACGCGATGGAGGAGGCGGCGGAGGCGCCGGGCGGAGCGGACGCGTCGCGTCCATGAGCACGCCGGCGGCCAGTCCGCCGACAAAGCCCGGCCAGAAACCGTGCCGCCGCGGCTCCGGGCGCATGTGCATCGGCGCGGGCCCCGGACCGAATCCCGGACCGCCCGGACGAGGCCCCGGACCGTGCCTCCCGCCAGGCGGAAAAGCGAAGGCTCCGGATATCACGCTCAGGCATACGGCGCTCAGCAAAATTTCTTTTTTCATTTTCGTGCTCCTTTCTCCACTGTCCTGTTTACAGTTAGATTATAGCACATTTCGCGTTCCGTGTCACTCGACCGTGACCGACTTCGCGAGATTGCGCGGCTGATCGATTTCGCATCCGCGCAGACGTGCCACATGATAGGCGAAAAGCTGCAGGGCGACCGCCGTGACGATCGGCGCGGTATGTTCCGTCGTCGGCGGCAGTTCGACGACGTCGTTGCAGTGTTCCGCCGCTTCCTTGTCCCCCCGCGTCACAAAACCGACAACCGGAGCCTGGCGCGCACGGCACTCTTGCACGTTGCCGATCGTCTTGTCCTTGCCGGGAATGTCGTTCAGCAAAGCCACCACGGGCGTCTTCGCGTCCAGGAGCGCGATCGGACCGTGCTTCAGCTCCGCCGCCTGATAGCCCTCGGCGTGCAGATAGCTGACTTCCTTCATCTTCAGCGCGCCCTCCAAGGCCGTCGGATACAGTATTCCGCGTCCGATGAAGAACATGTCCGTGACCTGCGCATACTTCTCGGCGATCTTGGCGATCGCGTCGTTCAGCTTCAGCACTTCCGCCACGCGGTCGGGGAGCGCGGTGATCTCCTCGCACAGACGGACGCCTTCCTCGCGCGAAAAACGCCGCGTACGCCCCAGCTTGAGGGCGATCATCAACAGAGTCGTCACCTGCGCGGTGAAGGCTTTCGTCGAGGCGACCGAGATTTCGGGGCCCGCGTGCAGGTAGACGCCGCGGCCGATTTCGCGCGCGATCGTGGAGCCGACGACATTGCAAAGCCCCGCGACAAGCGCGCCTTTCCGGATAGATTCGCGGACAGCCGCCAGAGTGTCCGCCGTCTCGCCCGACTGGGAGATCGCGAGGACAAGGTCCTCCGGACCCACAATCGGATTGCAATACCGGAATTCAGCGGCCTGCTCGGGCGATGTCGGGATGTCCGCCAGAGACTCGATCAGATACTTGGCCGCCATGCCGGCATGAAGCGACGTGCCGCACGCCACGATGACCGCACGGTTGATGCTGGCCAATTCGCGCGGCGACAGGTTGAGGCCCGAAAGAATCGCCGTGCCGTTCGCCATGTCCAGACGCCCCCGGATGGTATTGCGCAGGATGTCGGGCTGCTCGAAAATCTCCTTGAGCATGAAGTGCTCGAAGCCACCCTTTTCGACCGCCCCCAGGTCCCATTCGATTTCCTTCACTTCGCGCGTGACCGGCGCATTGTCGAGCGTATAGACGTTCACGCCCTCGGGCGTGATCCGCGCGACGTCGCCGTCGTCCAGATAGATGACCTGCCGCGTATGCTCGACGATGGCCGAAACGTCGCTCGCCGCGATTATGGCGTCTTCGCCGATGCCGATCACCAGCGGACTGCCGCAACGCGCCACGATCATTTCGCCCGGGTGCCGGCAGGAAAGGACCGCGATGCCGTAAGTACCGCGTATCTGCCGCAGCGCCTGCATGACCGCGGAAAGGAAGTCGCCCTTGTCGAATGTCGCGATAAGATGCGCCAGGACTTCCGTGTCCGTCTGCGAAACGAAGACGCAGCCGCGGCGTTCGAGCTGGGCGCGAAGCGGAGCGTAATTCTCTATGATGCCGTTGTGCACGAGCGCGAGGCGTCCGCCGTCCGCCAATTGCGGATGCGCATTGACCTCCGTCGGCAAACCGTGCGTGGCCCAGCGCGTATGGGCGATGCCGATCGTGCAGGCTTTCTTCTGCGTCTCGTCGAGATTCTTCTCGAGCAGTTTCGCGAGTTCGGCGACCTTTCCTTTGCACTTGTAGACCTGAAGGCCGTCGGGCGACTCGAGGGCCATGCCCGCCGAATCGTATCCGCGGTACTCCAGCCGGCGCAGACCGTTTATGAGCGGCGCGACCGCGCTGCGTGTACGACTCGTAAATCCGACAATTCCACACATAAGCTGTTTTTTCCTTTCAAATTACTTGGCGCGGCGGCGGACCATCGCTTCATGGTAGTCCGAGTATCCGCCCTCGAACCAGGTCGTGCGCCCGTCGCCCTCAAATGCCAGGATATGGGTCGCGATGCGGTCCAGGAACCAGCGGTCGTGCGACACGACCATGACGCACCCGCCGAAATCCTGCAGCCCTTCCTCGAGGGAGCGCAACGTCGCCACATCCAGGTCGTTCGTCGGCTCGTCCAGAAGAAGCAGGTTCCCGCCCGCCGTGAGAAGTTTCGCCAGATGCACCCGGTTGCGTTCGCCGCCCGAAAGGACGCCCACCTTCTTCTGCTGGTCGGGCCCGCGGAAGTTGAACCGGCTGCAATAGGCGCGCCCGTTCATCATCGTCGAGCCCGCCAGATTGACGAACTCCCCGCCCCCCGTGATCGCCTCGTAGACCGTCTCGTCCGCCTTGAGCTCGCTGCGCGTCTGGTCCACATAGCTCAGTTTGACCGTCTCGCCGACCGAAAACGTCCCCTCGACCGGCTTGAGCTGCCCCGTGATCAGCTTGAACAGCGTCGTCTTGCCCGCGCCGTTCGGTCCGATCACGCCCACGATGCCGCCGCGCGGCAGATCGAAGTTGAGATCCGTGTAGAGCGTCCGGTCGCCGAACCCCATCTTGACGTGCTCGGCGCGCACGACCAGGTTCCCCAGCCGCGGCCCGGACGGGATGCGGATGACGAGATCGTCCTCGCGCGTGGAGACCTCCTGCTTCTGCAGTTCCTCGTAGCGCTTGACGCGCGCCTGGCTCTTCGAGTGGCGCCCCGACGGGTTGGTCTGGATCCACTTGAGCTCGTTCTCGATGAGTTTCTGGCGCGACTTCTCCGCCTTCGCCTCGCGCGCCAGCATCGCCTCCTTCTGCTTCAGCCACTCCTCGTAGTTGCCCTTGTACGGATAGCAGACGCCGCGGTCGAGCTCCAGGATCCAGTCCGTCACGTCCGACAGGAAGTAGCGGTCGTGCGTCACGACGATGAGCGTGCCCTTGAAGTCCTTCAGGTACTCTTCGAGCCACTGAACGGTCTCGGCGTCCAGGTGGTTCGTCGGCTCGTCCAGAAGAAGCACGTCCGGTTCCGTCAAAAGCAGGCGGCAGATCGCCACGCGCCGCCGCTCGCCGCCCGAAAGAACCGCGATCTTCCGGTCGGCGGGCGGACAGTGCATGGCCGCCATCGACCGCTCCACGAGCGAGTCGATGTTCCAGTAGTCGTGCGCGTCGATCTCGTCCTGCAGCCGCGCCATCTCGGCTTCCGCCTTCGGGTCGTCGAGATTGCAGCAGAGTTCCTCATAGCGGTCCAGTTTGGCCTTGATGGGCGCCACCGCCTCGGCGACGGCCTCCCCGACCGTCTTGGCGTCGTCGAGCACGGGCTCCTGCGGCAGATACCCGATGCGCGTGCCCTTGGCGACCTGCACGGTGCCCATGATGTCCGTGTCCAGCCCGGCCAAGATCTTCAGAAGCGAAGATTTGCCGGCGCCGTTCCCGCCGATCACGCCGATGTGCGCCCCGTAGAAGAAGGACAGATTGACGTCCTTCAATATGGTTTTCGTGCCGACTTGCTTTGTGACGTCTATGAGACTGAACTGGTATTCGCCCGCCATGATATGTGGATGTTTCCTTATATTATTCCTTTTATTCCTGGATTTCGCCGGCTTTCAGACGCTTGAAGTAGCTGCGCGTCTCGGCCACGATGACGCCCGAAAGCGCCAGCAAGGCGATCATGTTCGGCACGGCCATCAGGCCGTTGACGATGTCCGCGATGCCCCAGACGGCCGAAATCGTCATGTAGGGACCGATGAAGACGGCCAGGATGTAGAGCCAGCGGTAGACGAGAACGGGCTTCATGTTTCCCTTCGTCAGATACTCCAAACACCGCTCCGAGTAGTAGTCCCACCCCAGAATCGTCGTGAAACCGAACAGGACGAGCGAAATCATCACCACCGCGTCCGTCACGATCGCCGGCAGGAACGGAATCCCCACCGCGAACGCCTTCATCGTCGCCGCCGCGCCCGTCGCCGCGCTCGCGCTGTAGAGCTCGGAGACGCCCTTGAACGACTCCGCCGAGACGGGCTGGTTCGTCATGGTGAGCGCGAGGCCCGTCATGGTGCACACGATGATCGTGTCGAGGAACGTGCCCGTCATGGAAACGAGTCCCTGCCGGACCGGCTCCTTCGTCTGCGCCGCGGCCGCGGCGATCGGCGCGGACCCGAGACCGGCCTCATTCGAGAAAATGCCGCGCGCGATGCCCTTCTGCATGGCCGCCACGATCGCGCCGACCGCGCCGCCCGCCGCCGCCTGCCAGCCGAAGGCCGACTTCACGATCAGCGCGAGCGCCGCGGGAACCTTCGCGATGTTGCAACCGACGAGAATGAGCGCGAAGGCCACGTACAGCACGACCATCAGCGGAATCACCTTCTCGCTCACCTTCGCGATGCGCTTGAGTCCCCCGATGACCACCATGCCCACCATGAACGTGAGCAGGATGGACCCGAATATCGTCGCGCAGGAGTAGGAATTGCCCAGAATCGTGAAGTTGTGCACGTCGGCCGTGTCGATGTAGTTCTTGAAGAACGTGTTGAACGAACCGCAGATGGAGTTCACCTGCGTGAACGTGCCGATGCCGAAAAGGCCGACGAGCACGCCGAAGAACGCGAAAATGCACGCCAGCCACTTCCACTTCGGCCCCATGCCGCGCTCGATGTAGTAGAACGGTCCGCCCAGAACGTGCCCCGTGACCGGATCGTGGTCGCGGTACTTGACCGCCAGCAGGCCCTCGGAGTACTTCGTGGCCATGCCGAACAGCGCCGCCAGCCACATCCAGAAGAGCGCGCCCGGTCCGCCCGCCACGTACGCCGTCGCCACGCCCACGATGTTGCCCGTGCCGATCGTCGCCGAAAGCGCCGTGCACAGCGCCCCGAAACTCGAAACCTCGCCCTTCGCCCCGTGCTCGACCTTCTCGTTCTTGAACATGTACCGGAGCGCCCGCGGCAGCTGGACGAACTGCATCCCTCCGAGACGGATCGTCAGGAAGATGCCCCCGAACAAAATCAGTATAATAAGGAGTGGAACGGGGAAGCCGCCAATCTCGAATGACGTACCCCAAACCTTGTCGTCCACCAGATTCACATAATCGGTGAACCGATCCAACCACGTTGTTGCCAGCATTTTACCTTTTTTACCTTTCCGTCCTTTCGCCTGAGAGATTGTCTGCGACCCTTTTCGCAAACTTACACCTTCGGCACCCAATACCGTATTGGGCTTCTCCGGACACCGCTTCCGCGGCATTTACGTACTATTATACCAAAAAACGGACGCCTGAGGGTAAAATATTTTTGCCGCGCAGCAGGAAAAACCGAAACGCGCCGGCCCGATTAACCGCCGCGCAGGGCGGTAAATCGTCCTTTTCGGACGCGTCTCCCCCCCGGAACGACGGCGAGGTGGGGGCTCTCCATCCTCTCCGCTTCAAGAGACCACGGTCTTTCACCCAAGAGACCGTGGTCTCTCGGTACTGAGACCGCGGTCTTTTGCCCCGGAGACCGCGGTCTTTTGCCCAAGAGACCGTGGTCTCTTGCCCCAGAGACCGTGGTCTCTTGCCCCGGACACCTTGGTCTCGGGGTGGCGCCCCCGGCAGGCGCCCTCCCGGCGTCGGGACGAGGGAGTACATGCATACGGATCCGCCGGACGGTATCCCCACGGCGTTTTGCTTTTTCCCGCGGAAAGGCGGTATTTCTTCAAAAAGAAGCAAATTCCGCCCCAAGAGCGCCTTTCAGCACCCGGCGCGCCCGACCCTGTAGCCCGCCTCCAGCGCGAGCTGGCGGTCGTCGGCGAAATCCGCCCCCGGTGTCGTGAGGAGCGGTCCCGCAATGCCGGCCGAAATGCCCACGTAGACGGCGCGCTTCGCCGTCTCGTCGCTCATGTCGCGCCGTCCGCCGGCGAAACGAAGCGGCGTGCGCGGATTGACCAGCCGCAGCACGGCGATACCCGTCAGAATCTCCTCCTCGGAGACAATCGGACGCTCCCCGAGTGGCGTCCCCGGTATCGGATGCAGAAAGTTGACCGGGATCGAGTCCGGCGCAATCTCCTTCAACGCGAACGCGAACTCGACCAGCTCGTCGGGGGTCTCGCCCATGCCGAGAATACCCCCGCAGCACACCTCGAGCCCGAGGCGCTTGGCCGCCTTCAGCGTCGCCACCTTATCCGCGACCGTATGCGTCGTGCAGAGCCGCGCGAACCGCGACGGCGCCGTTTCGAGGTTGCAGTGGAACCGCGCCAGCCCCGCCGCCTTCAGCTTCGCGAGATCCGCCTCCCCGACAAGCCCGAACGACCCGCAGCAGATGAGGGACGTCTCCGCCCGAATCCGCCGGATCGCCTCGCAGATCGCCTCGACGTCCGCCGCCGAAAGCGCCCGGCCGGACGTGACAAGCCCGAAGCGCACAACCCCGTTCGCCTCCGCCTCCTTCGCCGCCGCCACGCACGCCTCGACGGACTTCAGCCCCCACGCGTCGCACGCCGTCTTCCAGTGCGCGGACTGCGCGCACCACTTGCAGTTCTCGGAGCACTTCCCGCAGCGCGCGTTCAGAATCGCGCAGAAGTCGAAGACTTCCGCCTTGAACGCCTCGGTGACCCGGTGCGCCGCCTCGAAGAGATCGTCCTTCGCCGCCGTCTCCAGAAGCCGCCGGACCTCCTCCGGCGTCGCTTCGCCCCCCGCCACGATCCGTTCGGCGAGAGCCTGGGCAGGTTTTCCTTCATTTGCCATTGTTTTCCTGTTCCTTTCGTATGGGTGCGCGTCCGCGCACCCGGCAAAACCTTAATCGTCTTCGTGCGCGCCCTTCAAGACCCGGACAATCTCCTGCGCCGCGCGGCGCAGCTGGTCGGGCGTATGGGCGCTCATGATCGCCACGCGCAACCGCGCCGTCCCGCGCGCCACGGTGGGATAGCGGATGGCGGGCACGAGAAAACCCGCCCGCTCTAGCGCCGCGCTGGCCGCGAGCGCCGCCCGTTCGTCCCCGACGAGAATCGGCACGATGGCGGAATCGCTCTGCGCCGCTATGCCGCGCCGCCCCAACTCCGCCAGAAAGAACGCCGCGTTCTCCCGCAGGCGTACCACCCGCTCCGGTTCCGCCTCCAGAACCTCCAGCGCCGCCTGCGCCGCCGCCATCGCCGGCGCGCCCGGCGCCGTCGAGAAGATGAACGGACGCGACACGTTCCGCAAATAGTCGATCAGGAGTCGCGAGCCGCACACGAAACCGCCTTCCGAACCGAGCGCCTTCGAGAGGGTCCCCATCGAAATATCCGGGTGGCCGCACCCGAACGCCTCCGCGAGCCCCCGCCCGGTCGGACCGATCACGCCCGTCGCATGCGCCTCGTCCACCATCGAGAAGGCGTCGTGGCGGCGCGTCACTTCCAGAAAACGCGGCAGATCGAGCACGTCGCCGTCCATCGAAAACACCCCGTCCGAGACGGCGAGCCGGCGGCGGTGTTCGCGGCAAAACCCGAGCTTGCGGTCGAGATCCGCCAGGTCTCCGTGCCGGTAGACGAAGACGTCCGCCCCCGAGAGGCGGCAGCCGTCGATGATGGAGGCGTGATTCAGCTCGTCGGAGAGGACGGCGTCCCCTTTCCCGACGAGCGCGGTGATCGCCCCCACGTTCGCCATGTAGCCCGTGCCGTAGACGAGCGCGGCTTCCGTCCCCTTGAAACGGGCGAGCGCCGCCTCCAGCGCGACGTGCGGCGGCTGCGTGCCGGTCGTGAGGCGCGCGCCGCCCGAACCCGCCCCCCAGGCGCGCGCCGCCGCCGCGGCGGCTTCCGTGACGCGCGGATCGCGCGCGAGGTCGAGATAGTCGTTCGAGGCGAGGACGACGAGCTCCCGCCCGTCCACCGTCGCCGTCGGCCCCGTCGGCGCGGCGAGGGTGCGGCACGTGCGCGCGAGACCCGCCGACTGCCGCGCCGCGAGCGCGGCGGAGAGCCCCTCGAAGCGGCGTTCCGTCCGGGGGGCGGCGAGGACGGGCACGTCCGCCACGAGAACGGGCGTCTGCTCCAGAAAGCGGATCGTCTCCGCGACGCCATCGCGCGGGCCGCGATAAAGGAAGATGCGTCCGCCGTTCGGGTCGCCCTTCTCCTTGATCGTCGTGATGCGGCGGTAGCCGAGCGTGCGCGTCGCCACATAGCCCGTCACGTAGTCCGGGTCGTCCGAGACGCAAATCTCCCCCACGATGCCGGGGGCGTTCTGGACCTTCGTCGCGAGGACAATCGCCTCGGCGTAGTGGTTCTTGCCGCCGGCGGTCCCCTTTTCGAGCGACGCCGTGTCGTCCATGTAGGTGGCGCGCACGCCGCGCGCCGGATCGGGTTCCAGGCGCTCGAGCGTATCCGCGTCGAGGAGCATCGCGCCGCGCAGAGCGTGGCTCTCGGCGAAGCGCGCGAGGATGGCGTCCACGTGCGCAATCCCCGCCTCCGCGAGGAGACGCGCCGCGACGGCGCGCCCTTCCGCCGCGGTTTGGGTGACGTGCGTCGTCACCGGGAGCGCCGTCAGGCGCCGGATGGGCCCCGGCTGCGCCTCGACCTTCAGGTTCACGAAGTCGGGCACGCCCTTCGCGTGTGTGAGCGCGCGTTCGACGAGGACGGACGCGACCTTCGGGACGGACGCCGCGGGCACGATCTTTTCCGCGCCGGAAATGTGCGCCCCGCCGCACGCCGCGCGCATTTTGACGGAATAGAACGCTTCGTCACTCATGGAAATCCCCCTCTGCGGGCGGCGGCCCGGGCGGCGCGGAAGCGAGATCCAGAAGCGCGGCGACAATGCGGTCCACCGTCGTCGCCTCCGTGACGAGCGGCGGCATCGCGTAGATGAAATTGCAGAACGGACGCAGCCAGACGCCGTGGGCGCGAATGACGCGCCGGATCTCCTCCGGCGCCGGCAGGCGCTCCACTTCGACTACGCCCACGGCGCCGAGCACGCGCACGTCGCGCACATTCGGCAAGGCGCGCGCGGAAGCCAGCCCCGTCGCAAACTGCCGTTCGATGCGCGCGGCCTGTGCGGCATAGTCGCCCGCGGCGAAAAGATCCAAAGACGCGCACGCCGCCGCGCAGGCGAGCGGATTCGCCATGTAGGTGGGGCCGTGCATGAACGCGCTGGGCGAGCCGGCGGAAATCGCATCCGCCACCTTCCGCGAGGCGAGCGTGGCGGCGAGCGTGAGGTGGCCGCCCGTGAGCGCCTTCCCGACGGTCATGATGTCGGGCGCGACGCCCGATCGCGTGTGCGCCCAGCGGGGACCCGTCCGGTAAAAACCGGCGGCGATCTCGTCGAAGATGAGCAGGATGTCGTGTTCGTCGCAGAGGCGGCGCATCTCCCGCAGGTAGGCGGGATGGTAGAAGTTCATCGCGTTCGCGGCCTGGAAGACGGGCTCGCAGACAAGCGCGGCGATTTCGTCCGCATGCTCCTCCACGACCCGGCGCAGCGAGGCGGCGTCGGCGGGATCCCACGGCGCGTCCGGCGGGATGCCCGGCTTCTCGGCGAAGAAGTGCCGCGTCATGATGCCGCGGAAGAGCGTGTGCATGCCGTCCGGATCGGAAAGCGCCATGCAGAGCGACGTGTCGCCGTGGTAGCCGCCTTTCAGGGCGACGAGCTTGTTCCGTCCGGGACGCCCGCGCGCATTCTGGTACTGGACGGCCATCTTCGCGGCGACCTCGACCGAAATCGACCCCGAATCGGCGAAGAAGACGCGGTCCAGCCCGGGCGGCGCGACCGCCGCCAGCTTCTCCGCGAGCGCGATCGCCGGTTCGTGCGTGAAGCCGCCGAACATGACGTGCGAGAGCCGCCCGGACTGCCGGCGGATGGCCTCGACGATATGCGGATGGTTGTGCCCGTGCGCGACGCACCACCAGCTCGACACCGCGTCGACGAGCTTCTGTCCGTCGTCCAGCTCGATCTCGACGCCCGCGGCCCGTTTCGCGAAGAGGACGGGCGGCGGATTGCCGAGCGGGGCGTAGGGATGCCAGATGTGCGTGCGGTCGTAGTCGAGCGGCGTCATGCGAAGATCTCCGAAAAGTCCACGTCGGGATAGGAAGGTCCCGCGAAGTCGAAGCGCGGCACGCGCACGACGACGGGCGGGAAGCCCCAGCGCGCGAGATAGCGGCGCGTCGTCTCGGGCGTGTCGCGGTCGATGAGCGGATCCGCCCCCGCGAACCAGTTGTGGACGACGCCCGCGACGGACATGCCGCGCGCCTTCGCCGCCTCCAGGGAGAGGAGCGTGTGGTTGATCGAGCCGAGGCGCCCGCACGTGACGAGAATGAGCGGCCAACCCTGCTCCGCCGCATAGTCGACGGTGAGGCGGTCTTCGGTGAGAGGCACGTCGAGACCGCCGGCGGACTCGACAAGCACGATCTCGTGCCGGGCGGCGCAGGCGTCCACCGCGCGCGTGATCGCCGCCAGATCGACCGTGCGGTTCTCGAGCCCGGCGGCGAGGAGGGGCGAGGAGGGGAACCTGAAGATCTGCGGCGCGGTGAGCCCGGCCTCGTCCTCCGGGAAGCGCGCGCCGCCGCAGATCAGCCGGTGCGCATCGATATCCTCCGAAAAGCCGTCGTTCCCCGTCTGCACGAGTTTGACGGTGATGACGTCGCGCCCGGCGGACGCGAGCGACCGCGCCATCAGCCCCGTGACGGCGGTCTTGCCGATGCCCGTGTCGATGCCGGACACGAAATAGACGTTCTTTCTGCTCTTCGTCCGTCCATCCGGGCGCGCGTCCTGCTCTTTTGTGGTCTCCGTTGGCTGCATTCTACACACTTTCCATGTTTGCGACAGGCTCGGGACAAATAACCGTTTCGGTCCTCTGGGATGCGCCGCGCACATTTTCGGCGCGATTCCGCGACAGGATGCAAAGCCTCGTTTCCGCGGATTCTTGCATATTGTCTGCTGTACGCTGTCTTGCTTTCATTCGACGCATTATTATACCACACGGACCTTGACCTGTCCATTCCAAATATAAGCGCGAAAAGCGGGGGAAAGTGTACCCTGTCGTGAGACACCCGGGACAGGTCGTTCCGAGGGGTGGAGAGCGAGAGCGAAGAAGGACTGCGCCCTATCCGGCAGTGGCGAGACAGTCGCCTTCTTTCTGCCGCGCGCGGCCGTTCCAGTAGAACGGGGTGACCGTTCCGGCGCAACGGGGTGGCCGTTCCGGCGCAACGCCATCACCGTTCCGGCGCAACGCCATC
>DBKW01000031.1:0-164 GCA_002298665.1 Verrucomicrobia bacterium UBA740
TGTAGAGAATGTAGAATTGGGGCCCGTGGGCCGTCCAATGGTAGGGGCGGCAGTCCCCTGCCGCCCGCACGGGATTGGCCGTAGAGATC
The DNA here is from genome assembly GCA_002298665.1 of Verrucomicrobia bacterium UBA740. Classification (GTDB taxonomy): domain Bacteria; phylum Verrucomicrobiota; class Kiritimatiellia; order RFP12; family UBA1067; genus UBA1067. The sequence continues at coordinate 90 of DBKW01000031.1, forward strand.
AGGAGATCGTGGAGAAGATTTTAACCGTGTAGAGAATGTAGAGAATGTAGAGCGGGGGGCCGTGAGGCGTCCAAC
>DBKW01000031.1:272-27225 GCA_002298665.1 Verrucomicrobia bacterium UBA740
TGCGGCCCCTACCATTGGGTGGACTAGGCGCGACGGGCCGCAGAGGACTGCGGCCCCTACCATCGGGTTGGGGACGGGGTGCGCGAAGCCCCTGGCGGAACGTCCGGGGAGCCTTTGTCGCTCCCCGGAGCAATCAACCGTGCAGAAAATGCGGGGCGGGGCGATTGCGTCGCCGTCCGGGATATGCTATACTCTAGAAACTATGACAACAGCAATTACTGGGGCGAGTTCGGGCATCGGCGAGGCGCTCGCGCAGGCCTGCGCCAGACGCGGCGACAGGCTCTTCCTTTGCGGACGCGACCGTGTCCGTCTGGAGGCGGTGTCGCAAAAGTGCCGCGCGTTAGGGGCTGAGGCGGAAGGGACGGTTCTCGACGTCACGGACGAGGCCGGCGTCGCGGCCTGGCTTCAGGCCTGCGAAAAGAAGGCGCCGCTCGAACGCGTCTTTTCCAACGCCGGCGTGTCGACGGGCGAAGAGACCGCGCGAAACGTGCGCGCGACCTTCGCGACGAACGTGGGCGGCATGGTCAACGTGGTCCTCCCCGCGCTGGAAATCTTCCGGCGGCGCGGCAACGGCTGGCGGCAAATCCTGCTGACGGCCTCCATCGCCGGATACGGTCCGCTCGCGGCGTGCCCGAGCTATTCGGCGTCGAAAAGCGCGGTCAAGACGTGGGCGCTCGCCCTGCGCGGACACTGCCGGCGGGAAGGCATCCGCGTTTCCGCGATCTGTCCGGGGTTTGTGCGTTCGCGCATCACGGACCGGAACACGTGTCCCATGCCGTTTTTCATGGAGGCGGACAAAGCCGCGGACATCATCCTGCGCCGGGCGGACAGGGACGTGGGGCTTATCGCGTTCCCGTGGCCGATGCGGCTGGCGACGTGGTTTCTGTCGATCCTGCCGTTCCGGCTGAACGAGGCGCTCAACCGGCTCCTGCCCGCGAAAGTCTCAAAGGCCCAATAGGCGCAGGTAGGCCCGCCACAGCGCCGGGCCCCAGAACATCCAGACGAGGCACGCGAGGCAGATGTAGGGTCCGTAGGGAATCTCCACGAACTTCCCGAGACGGGCCTTCGCCGCGAGGATGAGTCCGACGCCGACGAGGGAGCCCAGCAAGGCGGAGAGCATGAGGACGATCAGGACGGCGAGCGGACCGAAAAGCGCGCCCACCGCGCCCATGAGGAAGACGTCGCCCATGCCCATGGCCTCGCGCTTGAAGGCTTTGCCGCCGAGCCAACGGATGAGCGCGAGGAGGCCGAAGCCGAAGGCGAGCCCGCCCAAGGACGCCGGCAGCGAGGGGATGAGGGGCGTCGCGGGCAAATCCACGCCCCAGAAGCGAAGCAGCGTCCCCGCGAGACCGAGCCCCACGCCGTAGACCATGCCGCCGACCGTGACGAAGTCGGGCAAGAGCTTGTGGTCGAAATCGATGAAGCTTCCGGCGATCATCAGGGCGATCCAAATCCACGCGAGCGGCGCGAAAAGCCCGAAACGCAGCCAGGCCGCGGCGAAGAGGAGTCCGCCCAGGAGTTCGACGAGGGGATAGCGCCAGGAGATGGGCCGGCGGCACGCGGCGCATTTGCCGCGCAGCGCGAGCCACGAGAGGACGGGGATGTTGAGGTACCACGGGATGGCGGCGCCGCATTTGGGGCAGTGCGACGGCGGGGAGACGATCGACTCGCCCCGCGGCACGCGGGCAATCACGACATTGAGAAAACTCGCGACGACCGCCCCGAAGGCGAACACGAAGGCGAGCGTCCAGCCGAACGGCAGCATCGTCATGGGCTTACTCGCTCTTGAGGTCGCGGTTCATCATGGCCGCGACGGCGTCCGCCGCGTTGTAGTTCTCGTAGCAGAGCGCATAGACGAGATTGCAGATCGGCATGTCCACCCCGAGTTGCGCCGCGAGATCGTGGACGACCTTGGCGTTCCACACGCCTTCGGCCACCATCTGCATGGAACCGAGAATGGCGTCGATCTTCTCGCCGCGGCCCAGTCGCTCGCCGACGGAGTGGTTGCGGGAATGCTCGGAGGTGCACGTCACGATCAGGTCGCCCACGCCGGCCAGTCCGCTCACGGTTTCGGGTGTTCCGCCGTAGGCCACGACAAAGCGTCTCATCTCGGCAAGTCCCCGCGTAATCAGCGCCGCGCGCGTGTTGTCGCCGAAACCCATGCCGTCCGAACAGCCGACGGCGATGGCGAGCACGTTTTTCACCGCGCCGCCGATTTCCACGCCGACGGGGTCGCGGGAGGTGTAGACGCGGAACGTGGGGCCGGACCAGATTTTCTGCACGCATTTGGCGGCCGCCTCGTCCGCGCACGCCGCGACGATCGCGGTAGGTATGCCGCGCGCGACTTCCTCGGCATGGGTGGGCCCGGCGAGCGCGACGACATTCGCGAGGCCCAGAATCTCCTGGGCGAGCTGGGTCATGCGCTTGTTGGTCTTTTCGCAAAGCCCTTTCGTCAACGAGACCACGAGCTGATCGTTTGTTATGAGGCCCTTGAAACCTTCCGCCACCGAAGCGAAATACTTGGAGGGCGGGGCGAGCACGACGACGTCGGCGCCCGAAACGGCCGCGGCGCGATCGCTCGTCAGGACAAGCGACTCCGGCAGCGCGACGCCCTTCAGGAACTTGTCGTTCCGCCGCGTGCGGCGCATCTCATCGATGTATTCGGGGAATGCGCCCCAAAGCGTGACCGCGTGCCCGTAGCCGGCGAGCAAAAGCGCGTTGGCGGTTCCCCAGCCGCCGTCTCCGATAATTGCGATCTTCATAGAATATGCCCCATTTTTTCGCGCTTCGTGTCGAGATAGCGCTTGTCGTAGTCCGTCGGCGCGATCACAATCGGCACGCGTTCGACGATTTCGAGTCCATAACCGTCAAGGCCGACGACCTTGCAGGGATTGTTCGTCATGAGACGCAGTTTCCGGGCGCCGAGATCCGCCAGGATCTGCGCCCCCTCGCCGTAGTCGCGCAAGTCGGGGGCGAAGCCAAGGGCGACGTTCGCCTCGACGGTGTCCAGGCCTTCCTCCTGCTTGCGGTAGGCGTGCAGCTTGTTGGCGAGCCCGATGCCGCGGCCCTCCTGGCGCATGTAGACGACGACGCCGCGCCCTTCCTTCTCGATCATCCGCAGCGCCGTATGGAGCTGGGGCCCGCAATCGCACCGTTCCGAGCCGAGCACGTCGCCCGTAAAGCATTCGGAATGCACGCGCGTCAGAACAGGCGCGTCGCCCGAGAGGTCGCCTTTGATGATCGCGAGATGCTCGAGCCCCGTCAGGCGGCTGCGGTACATCTTGAGACGGAAATGCCCGTAACAGGTGGGCAGGTCCACTTCTTCGACCGCCTCGACCAGCTTGTCGTAGCGCCGGCGATAGGCGATCAAGTCGGCGATGCGCAATATCTTGAGCCCGTGCTTGCGCGCAAATTCGACGTTGTCCGGCAGGCGCGCCATCGTCCCGTCGTCGCGCATGATCTCGCAGCAAAGCCCCGCTTCCTTCATGCCCGCCAGACGCATGAGATCGACCGTCGCTTCGGTATGGCCCGCACGTTTCAGAACGCCGCCCTCGCGCGCGCGCAGCGGGAACATGTGGCCCGGACGGCGGAAATCGTCCGGCTTCGCGCCCGGCGCCACGACGGCAAGCGCCGTCATCGAGCGTTCCGCCGCGGAGATGCCCGTCGTCGTCGACACGGCGTCGATCGAGACCGTAAAAGCGGTATGGTGGTTATCCGTATTCTCGCTCACCATCTGGGGCAAGTCGAGCGCATCGCAGAGCGCGCCCGACATGGGCATGCAGATGAGCCCCTTGGCGCAGGTCGCCATGAAGTTCACGTTCGCCGTCGTGGCGAATTCCGCGGCGCAAACGCAGTCGCCCTCGTTTTCGCGATTCTCGGCGTCGGTCACCAGTATGATTTCGCCGCGCCGCAAGGCTTCCAGGCATTCTTCGACAGTATTGAACATATTTCGCATCCTCACGAACCAGGGTGGACCGGGTGGCCGCCCGTCTTGCAAAGGGGGCATTCCTGTGGCGTCCAGGTCTCCGGGGTCAGCCGCATCAACGAGAACATGGGGATGGACCCGAAGGAAACCGTTCCGCCCGACCGATCGACGAGCAGGACGACCGCGGCGACCTCGCAACCCGCCTTCTCGACAAGGTCGATCGTTTCCTGCACGCGTCCGCCCTTGGTCACGACATCTTCGGCGACGACATAGCGCTCGCCCGGCTTGAGGGCAAAGCGGCGCATCGCAAGGACCGTATTCGGCTTGCCCGTCGCGTCCACGCCCTCGCCCGGGACTTTCTCGGCGAAGACGCACTTCGTGTCGAGCGCACGGGCGACCTCGTGTCCGACGAGAATGCCGCCGACGGCGGGGGAAATCACGCCGTCGACAGGACCCAAATCGCAGCCGGCCTTCATCTTCTCCACGAGCGCCGCACATAGTTTTTCCGCGATGCGGGGATAGCGCAACACGTTGGCACACTGGAAGTAGCGATTGGAATGGAGCTTGGAGCGCAGTTCAAAATGCCCCTCCAGCAAGGCGCCCGTCGACTTGAACGCGTCTAACACTTCGGCTTCTGTCATCATTTCAGGATTCCTTTCAATCTTCGATTTTAAGCAGTTCCGCTCGCGAAAAGGGATTAAAGGGCGCAGATTCCGCCGCGGATTGATGCCGGAGCGGACGCGGCGCCGGTGCCGCCAACGACAACGGGGCAGGATAGTCCAGGGAGACCGCAGGCGCGGGAAGCCCTCCGGATATGCAGTCCGTCAATGTCATGACACTCTGCGGAAGGCTCTCAGGCAGATCCAGCGCTGAAAGATCTACCCGATGATCCTGCACATCGGCGAGATTCGGACGCCACGCCGAACGTACCGCCTGCATAACCGCCTGCTCCTGTTCGGCATCCAGGAAGATAAGCGCGCCATAAGAGTCCGTTTCAGGCGGCGAGACCAGTTTGAGCGGACTAAACAAATCGCGGAAAGACCCGTACAGAAGCGCGAAAACAACAACGGAAAGCGAGAGCGTCAGAAGGAGCGTCAGGATTTCGCTACGCATGCTGCGCTGGGGAAGAACGGCCAGGCGACTCATTTCAAGTCTCCAACAGAGGTATCGTTCTTCGCGGCAAAAAGAATCTTTTGCACACCGCTGCGTTTGGCGAGCTCGGCAAGACGCATCAAGTCGCCGCTTTTAACGCGCTTATCCGCCAACACGAGGAGCGCGGGCGCCTCCGCCGCGGACAAACGGTCCGCCAACTGACCCGCAAAAGCATCCATGGAAGATTCGTCTTCCATGATGTAGCGCGCATCGTCAAAGAAGACAAGCGTCTCATGCGCCGTCGGGAGGACAAGCGCGGCGAGCGAGATATGCATATCTTCCACGACCTCCATCGCAGGCAGATCGAAAAGAACGCCCTTCGCCGATGTCAAGGGCGCAGAAAGAATATACAGGAGAAGAAAGAGAAGACCTGTAGCGAGATAAGGAGCGACTTCCGACAAAGGCTCCCAAGCGACAAATTCAGTGCGCGCACGGAGGTCGCGGCTCGCCGTCTGCCAGCCCCATTTCATTTTGACGTCCTTTGCGTTTTCGCATTCTTTTCCGCGAAATATCCCACAATAGACGTTGCCGCCGCCTCGAGGTTGACGACGAGACGATCAACCCGCAATTTAAGGCACGTGTGCATGATGATCACGGGAATCATCACCGCCAGGCCCAAGGCCGTTGAAAGGAAGGCCGGGACTGCGGCATTCATGAGATCCACCCGGGCGACAAGCACTTCGCTATTCAGCAGCTTGAGCGCATGCACAAAACCAATAATCGTCCCGAGCAAACCGAGGAGCGGTGCGAGACGTCCGATAATCGCAAGAGTCGTCAAGCGGCGATAAAGGCGGTTGACCAATGCACGACCCTGAGCATCGACCGCTTCGCGCAGGATATGCAGAGGAGCCGTACGTCGGCGGATGGCACACGCCATGATCATCGCAACAGGGACGGGGGTATCCTCGCAGATTGCGAGCGCTTCGTTTTCATTGCCAGCATCCATAATGTTAAAGACGCCTTTTATGAAATCCTGCCAATCTATTTGCGCACGGCGCAGTTCGAAGAACCGCTCAAAGAAAACAACAAACGCAACTACGGCAAGAGCCAAGAGTATCCAGTAAATCGGATTGTCAAAAGTTATCATGGTTGGAAACCTCCCGTTTGCAAGCGATCGATCCTGCGCTCCGCTTCCGCCGCGGCGGGCACATCACTCGCCGCGACAAGTTCGAGTATGCGTTCGGCCTGCATCTTCAATCCGCGCTGTTCGAAGTCCTGGGCCAGATGAAAGGCGGCTTTAACAAAAACCGCACGTGCTGCGTCATCAAACGTTTCGCCGTTGAGGCGGCCGCTACGATAGGCCAAAATCACGCTGGTGTAATATTCGTCCCTTGCGGCATCCAGACGTCCCATTTTCTCGAGCGTACGCGCTATCTTGTATGAAACAACCAGACGACGCGAGGGCGTAAGCACCTCGCCCTGCACGACCATGTGGTACGCCAACAGTGCTTCCTCGTAACGCGCGGGATTGTCGGCTCCCATGGCGAACAACGCATCCGCTTTCAACATGCGGGCCGCTCGGCGTTCTCCGAGCGCCTCGGACGGCGAGCCAGAAGCTCTATCCAAGACAAGAATAGCTTCTTCAAAGCGCGCCAAGGCAATCAAAGCTTCGCCTTGCACCACATACGCGCTCGCACGCCCCGGCGCATTGGGCCATTCTTTCAGACGCCAAGTGCTCAGTTTTATCGCGCGCTCAAAGTCACCTTCCGCATATGCGGCGCGCGCGGCCCAAATTAGTGCTGCGGGTGCGTCTGCACTCGCGGGAGATTCCTTCGCATAATCTTCAAAGAGAGCGGAAGCATCTTTCCATCGCGCCTGGCTATAGGCATACTTGGCCAGCCAATGCAAGGCTTTCAAACGTGCCAAAGCGTCTTTTGCATGCAGACTAAGTGTCTGCGCTTTGGCGACAGCTTCCGCATCGCGGTTAAGTCCATAGAGACACAAAACATCCAAATAGGCCATTTTGTCCGCACAAGAGGGATCTTCTTTCGCAAGTTCGCCAAATATGCGGCGCGCCGCATCAAATTGGAAAGCTCGATAGAGTTCACGTCCGCGCACTTCCATTTCCTTGTGCTTCAGGAGAACGGCAAGCTTTTTCCCCGCGGGCGTTTCGGGATATTGGGATAGGACAAGCCGGTAGCATGCCATGGCTTCATCGGCCCGACCCGCTTCGGCCAATGTGTCGCCACGCGCCAAGGCTATGTTGGCACGCTGCAAAACATTCGTCGCGCTTTTTTCGGCAGAAAGATAAGCGTCCAACGCCTCGTCGACACGGCCGAGCCGACGGCTAGCCCAGCCCCGGGCTTCCTGGACGGAAGCATTTTGCGCAAGCGAGGGCCAAATCTCAAGCGCGTTTCGATAGGCTTCAACCGATTCCTCCGCGCGTCCAGCCAACAACGCGGCACGCGCATAGGAAAGGAAAGCAGGTTGCACATCCGCTCGGTCTGGTTGTTGACGCGCAGCCTCGCGGATGACCCCCGCCGCCAATGTCCATTTGTTTGAATCAGACAAATCGTGCAGAGCAAGACGAATCTGCAGCTGATTTCGGGCGGCGTCTTGATTGACATGCGCAAGCACATTTGTCATAACCGCACGATCGTCAGTCAGAAGCGCGGCATTTACGCGCAGGGATTCCGGTGCTGCGTGGTTCTGTGCCTCTGCGCGCCAAATCGCGACGGCCTGGTTCGTTTCGCCGTTTGTATAGGCGGCCTGCGCGGCCAAGAATTGCTCTTCGAAGTCGCCTTTCTCCAAAGCGGCCTTGTCGGACCGCGCAAGAGCCTCCTTTGCCCTTCCCTGCTTCAACAGGAGTGCCACCTGCAGAGCCATCGCGCGTTTCTGTTCCTTCTCCGTAGGAAATGTCGTGTTTCCAAGCACATGGATCGCCTCGTCAACACGCTTCATTTGCGCGAGCGCATAGGCTTGATAGATTGCGTACTGCGGACTTTGCAAGCACCCCCACTTTTCGAGGCTGGACAGGATATCGGACCACTTGGACTCTTTCGCATAGCTCTCCAGCGTCACCAACCGCCCTTCATCCTGGGGCAGTTCGGCCGCATGTTGGCGGGCAATGGACCATAATCCATCCCGGAGCGCCGCGCGCGCTACCGAAACATCCGTATTCGCCCAAACCGGCGCGGCGGACAACAGAACTAGCAAAAGCACGTTGCGCACGTTTCAGATCTCTCCGCCAAGATAGCCCATTTCCGCCAGGAGACGCGCGTTCTCCATCCATCGAGGCTCGACGCGCACCCACATCTCAAGTGCAACCCTCACCTCAAAGATTTCACTCAGTTCTCGCTCGGACGCCTTGCGCACATTCTTGAGAATCTCCGCGCCACGACCAATGACGATGGGTTTCTGCGAGGGCCTGTTGACCAGTATGTCAACTTTCACATCCCAGCGTCCAGCCGTTTCATGAAGCGCCTTTACGCAAATGCCGAGTTCATGGGGAATCTCCTGATGCATGCGCAAAAGAAACTTCTCGCGTATGACATCCGCAATAGCCAAACGCCGCGGATAATCCGTGACAACATCATCCGGGAAGAGCGGTTCGCCTTCATCAGCCAGCGCAAAAAGCGCATCAAGCACCGCCTTCTCTCCGCCTTCCGTCGTCGCAATCGCCTTTGTCCAGCGCGGTTCGACGGGCATGGGCGGATCGCCTTCTTCCGTTTTAAGGGAAGACTCGTCGAGGGCGGCGCTCCATGCCTCATGATACATCGTCTCGAAGAAAGGCCTTTTATCCGCCTTGTTCAATACGAAGACCACTTTCCCGGGACGCTCTTTCGCGACTCGTTTCATCCACCCGACATCTTCCATCTGCGGCTCTTGCGCCGCATCAAACACCACGCAAAGAATGTCCACGCCCGCGGCGCTCCGTCGCGCCATCCGGTTGAGGAGCGTGCCAAGGCGGCCTTCAGCTTTGTGTAAACCGGGTGTATCGAGCAGAACAAGTTGTCCGCGGGAATCGGACACGATCCCGCGAACCGTATTGCGCGTCGTCTGCTCTACAGGAGAGACGATTGAAATCTTCTCTCCAACAAGCCGGTTGACCAACGTGGATTTTCCTGCGTTGGTGCGACCGACAATGCCGACAACTGCAACGCGCGCTTTTTCCGCACGCATTGCTGAAGTTGATTCTACCATAATCACGGAACAGGGAATGCGAGCGCGAGGGTTTTCGCTTCACGTTTAACACGTGCTTGAATCTCCGTATCGCCAATGCAATCCAACACATCCGCAATCCATGTGCCGATCTTGATCATTTCCGGCTCCTTCATGCCGCGCGTTGTCACGGAAGCCGTGCCAACCCGTATACCTGAAGTCCGGAAAGGCGATTCGGTATCATACGGAATCGCATTCTTGTTGACCACGATACCTGCCGCATCAAGTGCCGCGGCCGCCTCTTTGCCGGTAATGCTCTTGGATGTCTTGACGTCCACGAGGAAGAGGTGGTTGTCTGTCCCGCCCGAGACGATACGATATCCGCGATCTTGGACCGTCTTGCACAAGACCTGACAATTCTTGACGACCTGTTGCGCGTACCCCTTCTTCTCCGGCATCATCCATTCGCGGAAACACACAGCCTTCGCCGCTATGATATTCTCGAGCGGGCCGCCTTGCATGCCAGGGAAAACCGCAGAGTCGAGTGCCTTTGCCCACTTTTCCTTGCATAGGACAAGTCCGCCGCGGGGACCGCCCAACGTCTTATGGGTTGTGCTTGTCACGAAATCCGCATAGGGGACGGGGCTTTCATGGGCGCCGCCGGCGACAAGACCCGCAATATGCGCCATATCAACCATCATAATGCATCCGGCTTTGTCGCAAATCTCGCGAATGCGCTTGAAGTCGATTGCGCGCGGATAGGCCGAGGCTCCCGAAAGCAAGATTTTCGGGCGCACTTCCAAGGCCTGCTTCTCCAAGACGTCATAATCCAGACGCTCGGTCTTACGGTCGACAGAATAGGGGACGATCGTGTAGATCTTGCCGGAGAAATTGACGGGCGAACCGTGCGAAAGGTGCCCGCCCTGGTCCAGCGAAAGCGACATGATCGTATCGCCCGGCTTGATTGTGGCAAAATAGACCGCCATGTTGGCTGCGCTGCCGCAGTGGGGCTGAACATTGGCATGCTCGGCACCAAAAAGTTCGCACGCGCGCTTGCGCGCCAACTCTTCCGCGCAATCCACAGGAATACAGCCCGAATACCACCGCTTGCCCGGATACCCCTCGGCATATTTGTTCATCAAAACCGAGCCGGCCGCCTCGCGACAGGCGCGCGATGAAGTGTTTTCGGACGCGATAAGATTGATTTCCGTGTCTTCCTGTTCGGTCTGTGCGCGAATGGCGGCAAACACTTCGGGGTCGTCATGCAGCAAGCCCGAGGCGTCCGACAAACGCATGGCGCGCTCCAACTTGGCGCGCCGGCGCACATGGCGCTCGCTCATATCCACGGGCGTGGAAATAAAGGCTTTCGCCATCTCCAACGCGTAACTGTCCGAAATCGCATCCGCGCCCAAGCACAAAACATTCGCGCCGTTGTGCTGGCGCGTAAGGATTGCCGCGGAAACCGTCGTGCAAAGCGATGCGCGCACGTTCTGGAAGCGATTGGCCGCCATGCTCATGCCTATTCCTGTACGGCAAATAAGGATGCCGAAATCAACAGTCCCGCCAGCTACATCCAATGCGACGAGATCTGCATAGTCCGGATAGTCGCAACTCGTCTTGTCTGCGGGCCCTCTGTCAACAACCGTTGCAACGGACGCAAGCCCGGCAACAAGTTTGGCCTTTAAATCAACTCCGCCATGGTCGGATGCAATTGCTATTTTCATAGAGAATTCCTTTGCTTTCTGTATTCTGATATGACTTAGACTGCGTACTATTATAGCAAAAAAACAGACACTGTTGCGCAAAAATCCTATCTACTTCACATCAAATGAGATTTTTCACGCATTTTACATTCTCGCATTATAAATCGGAAGGCAGCGGTGCCAAGCCCATTCCTTTCAACCGTACATTCAAATCGCGCCGCACCCGTCCGCGCTGTTCGGGAGACGCGTGCAAATAGGTGGTGCGCGCCTTCTCGCCCAATGCTCGCTCGCGCGCTTGACGCTCATCCAGCAACTGAAAGTAATCGGCGAGATTCCCTCCTTCGTAGATATATTCCAAGAGCTCCCGACGCATTGTCTTTACGATTTCACGCAGTTGCTCCAGTTCAGGGCGCGTGTCCACCATTAATGTTACAGGACCGAGAAGATCTTTTTCAGTAAGCGTTGTTATTTCTTTTTCAATGTCCGCAGGGACTACAACATTCCAGCCGGGCTGGGCGTAAAGCGCCAATGCCCCGTCCAGACGATTTGAAAACACGCCATCCCATCCATTCATAACGCCGTGCGCGATAAATGAAGAGTCTCCTACGAGTTGTTCTCGCATTCCCCGCACGGTAAGCGTCTCGGGATCGCGCAATGCCGTGTAAATAAGAGATCCGATTGCCGCAATGACCAGAAGCGCGACAGCCGCGCCAGCCACCCAAGGTCGCCAACGCGGCGGATCTTCCCCTATAACGCGAAATGGTCGGATCCCCCGCAGGCGGAGAAGCGTGTAGACCTCCGCGCGGCTAGGCGCTTTGATCGTCCCTGACCGATTCTCGTTGTTTTTTGTCTGATAGAAATACTGATAAGTCACCGAAAAAATTCCTTTAAGATCAAACTCTCAATCAGAGAGCTCCTGTAGCCAAAGAACTAAAGGTCGATATAGGGGTTGTATCGCGATAATTATCGATGACTTGCCGAATATCTTTAACAAGTCCGTTCACTTCATCGTAAAGCTCCGCATCGGACATCAATTTCCCTAGCGTCCCCTCGCCATTCTTCAATCTATCCGAAACGGCGTTGAGTGTATCCAGCAATTTGTTCGCTTTCGCGAATGTTTCCCTCGCATCGAATGTCTCGCATGCTTTTCTAAATGCCGCGATGGACGACTCGAGGTCACGCGCAAGAGGGTCGTCCTCGGACAGGAGACGTCCTAGCAAGCCCTTGCCGTCTTTCAGCCGTTCAGAAATATCACGCGCATTTGCCAGCATGACTTTTGCATTGTCCAAGGCGTCCTTGAGACTGTCATAGACTGTCGAATCAGATGACATCAACTTGCCCAGCGTCCCCTCGCCACGTTCAAGCCGCGCGGCCAATGCACGTACCGACACGGAGGCTTCGGCAAGATTCGTGATGATTGTTCGCAACTCGGGGCCCGCCACGGCCGCATTTAAATTCCGCGCGATTTCAGACACGTCCCGCATCCAGTCGCTTGGTTTCTCGCCCACAAAATGCGTCGAAACAAGCGGCAACGGATTCCCTTTCCCTTCTTCAAGGAGGAGGTAATTGCCGCCAAGCATGGATAGATTTCGTATGCCAATCTGATAACCATCTCGCAAAACGACGTTCTCGTCGATCTCGATTGTTACGACTAGATTGCTGGGCGTGAGGGCGATGTCTTCCACCGCACCGACTTTTGTTCCGCGGTACATGACCGAATCGCTCGCCTTAAGCCCCCCGACATCCTCAAACACGACCTGCATCCTTGTTTTTTTACGGCCCCAAAGGACATCCACGCCAGAGATCACAATCGTGAAGTAGACGAGCACGCCCAACACGGCGAGCATGAAAAGACCGACTACGGCCTCAGAAAAAACATCTTTCTTTCGCGAATTCATAACCATTCTCCTTTAGCCGCGGCTAAAAACGCCCGCGCCTCGGGTTGAGATGAACGCTTAAACTCTTCCGGCGTTGCACAAACGACACATCGTCCCTTGTCCAAGAGCATGATGTGGTTGGCCAGCGCCAGCGCCGCCCCTATATCATGCGTCACGACTACGGAAGTAATTGAGCGCGTTCTATTCAGTTTTACAATAAGTTCGTTGATTGTAGCCGCTGTTACGGGATCAAGTCCACTCGTAGGCTCATCATAAAGAATAACATCCGATTTGCGGACAATCGCGCGCGCCAAGCCTGCGCGCTTCTGCATGCCACCGGAAATCTCGGAAGGATATTTCTCGGCCGCGTTCGTAAGCCCCACGGCGGCAAGCGCCTCCGCCGTTCGTTGAGCTATTTCATCTTCAGAAAGCGCGGTGGTCTCTCGCAGCGGCAGGGCCACATTGTCCCAGACTGTCATCCATGCCAACAGGGCCCCGCTTTGGAAGAGATAACCTATTCGGCTGCGGATATGCGACAACTCTTTCCCGCAGCTCGCCGAAACATCCTTGCCCTCAAACAAAACCCGTCCCGAAGTGGGAGACAAAAGCCGGACAATGTGCTTGAGCGCGACGGACTTTCCTGTCCCCGATCGTCCCACAATGCAAAAAATCTCTCCAGGTTCAACCGAGAAGGAAAGTCCATCCAACACAGTTACGCCATTGAACTTCTTAACAACATTCTCGAATGCGATTAGCGGCATGCCAAGCCTTCCTCACTGATAGCAGATACGCGTTATCATGTAACCCAACATGAGAATCAACAGAAAGGATAAAATCACGCTGCGTTGGGTCGAACGCCCCACGCCAGTCGCACCCCGGACCGCCGCAAACCCCTGTGCACAAGACACGCCCCCAATGACAAGCGCAAACACAAGGGCTTTCAGCAACCCTACAAAAAGATCCTTTGGCTCCGCTATCGAAATCGCGCTGGACATATATTGGCGAAAATCGACTCCCAATTGCGTAACGCCGACAAGACCTCCCCCCATGGTTCCGACCGCGCAGCAATAGAACGCGAGCAAAGGCGCCATCAGAATAAGTGCGCCCAAACGCGGAGCTGCCAAAAACCTCACAGGCGAAATGGACATGATCTCCAACGCCGCGATTTCATCATTCGTCTTCATCGTGCCCAGCTCGGCCGCAATGGCCGACCCCACGCATGCGGCAAGACACATTCCACAGCTAAACGGTGCGATCTCGCGAATGAGTGAAAGCATGACCGCGGCGCCTAAATAGATTTCTTGATTGAAACGACGCAGTTCAAGACCTATTTGAAGAGCTAGAATCATGCCCGTAAAAAGCGAAACAACGCTTACCACGGGCAAAACCTGTATGCCCGTGACATAAAGTTGATGCATGAGATCAGCCCGCCCACGCGACTTGCAAATTACGCGCGGCAAACTCGCTAGTGCGCCGCCCAGAATGCGGAAAGCCCAGCCAAGACGTGCTGGGATTTCAACTAATCGCTGGACCAACCCACGTTCAAATCGACGCGGCAACTCGTCCCATAACGGCTCTCTGACAACCGTCATACGCTCCTATAACCTACTTCTTTTCAGACTCTAGAGTCTTCAGCACATCCGTCACGGCATCCTTTTTCTGTGCGGTAGCGAATGTCACGCCCCGTTTGACAAGGTCGCGGGTTTCCAAAAGGCGAATACGCGCCACGGGGTCCGCCACGAACTCTTTGTCTAAGGCGTCCAGTCTCTCTAGCGCCTCAGCCTTCTTTCCTTTTGCCGCGAGCGTACGTACGACTCCCAAGCGAGCGGTCAAGGACAAAAAACTTTTCGGCTTTGACTCGGCAAACGCTTGATAGGCTTCCAATGCTTCATCCGGACGCCCCAATGCCTCGAGGCACGCGGCGCGCCCAACTGCCGGAACATCGGCAAACCCCTCCGGCGGATTGTCTTTAAGCTCTTCATAAATGGCCAACGCGGCTTCGTAGTCGCCTTTGTTATATAGAGCGGAAGCCAAACGCATCTTCAACGCAGGTCCCGCGGCGGATCCTTCGTAGGCGCTTGAGGATTCCTGCAGTTCCTCGACTGTCGTCGCGGCAAGAAGCGCTTCCGAAGCGGAAGCCTTGCGAGCAGCCCGCAAATGCGTGAAACCAAAATAGCCGCCGACGACAAGCAACGCGAGTACGCCCCACAATACAGTCGATTTGCCATCTTTTTCCCACCACTCAATCAAGGGGATGAGTTCGACAGGTACGGACTTCTTCATTCGTTAGTCTCCTTTTCTGCATTTTGATCGTATAGATCGGACCACTGATTCAAAATTTCTTCACTGCGCCCTTCTGCACGAGCCAGAATGCGGTTATAATCCAGCGCATCCAGGAAGTCGCGATTGTAAATGAAACGGCTCTTCCCGCGTGCAGGCGAAACAGAAAGTCGTTTCACGCTCTCCATGATCGCGACCGCCGAAAAATAAACTGTCTTGGGCAATTTGATGGCATCAAGGACGCTTTTGACAACCATGCGCGCAGACCCTTCCTTGTTGAGCTCTCTGCTGAGTCCCGTGCAAAGAATCGCAATGCGCAAGGCATTGGTCGCTTCCATGTCCCGTTTGCGCATCATAAGCTCATACTTGTCGAGTGAAGCGAGTTGTTTCCAAAAAAGACTCTTTTCTCCGCCCGTACGTTCAATGTACGCCGAAACCATGGGCAAGACATCTCCCATGAGACCACTCTCCCACATTTGCCGGAAGGCTTCTTGTGCATGTCCGTAAGTAAATAGACGGAAAATCTCCTCACACACGCGCGGTACCGAGGCGGTCAGAATACAGGCATGATGCCGCTTTATGGCAGCCCAAGTCTTCTTTTCGATCTTGAACCCAAGCCGTGCCGAAAATTTAATCGCACGCATCATACGCACAGGGTCCTCTTGAAAGCGGATATCAGGGTCGCCGATTGCACGAATGATTTTCTTTTTGAGGTCATCCATGCCGCCGACCCAGTCGATAACGCTGAAATCACGTATGTCGTAAAACAGTCCATTCACCGTAAAATCGCGCCGATAGGCATCTGTCTCAGGAGTTCCAAAGGTATTATCCTCCAGCGGACCTTCGGCGGCGTGCTCGAGAATTTCGCCGACCGTCTTCGGTTCTCGTCTAAATGTCGCCGTTTCTATAACCTTTTCACCGTATCTGACGTGCGCAAGGCGAAAGCGTCGACCTATCAAGAAACAATTGTGAAAGGCACGCTTGACTTCATTTGGCTTAGCCGATGTGCCGACGTCAAAATCCTTGGGCTTCCGTCCCATAAGCAAATCGCGAACCCCGCCTCCAACAAGATAGGCCGTATATCCCAATCCCGACAGACGGTATAAAACTCTCAACGCGTCAGAATCTATATTCTTGCGCGAGATGCAATGCTCCGGTCGTTTATACACGACAGGAACTTTCAACTTCTTTCTCCTAAACAAAAACATTTCTTATATTATACAATTTCTGTGGCTAAAGCACAACTGGTGATTGATAGATCTATTTAGTCTCGCGGACGCCCAGGTCCGCCAATCGCATGGAAATAATACGCGAAACGCCCTTTTCTTGCTGGCTGACGCCATAGACCAAATCCGATCCCGCAATGGTGTGCTGGTTGTGGGTGATAATCAAAAACTGGCTCTGCGCCAAGAACTCCTTCAATTGCTCGACGAAGCGTCCGATATTCGCATCGTCCAAGGCCGCATCCAGTTCGTCCAGCATGCAAAACGGCGCGGGTTTGATCATGAATATGGAGAAAAGCAGCGCAACGGCAGTCATCGTGCGTTCACCGCCTGAAAGAAGGGTCACGGACTGCGGACGTTTTCCCGGAGGACGCGCAATAATATCAATGCCACATTCCAATGGATCCTCGGCATTCTCCAGCAAAACGAGCCGCGCCTCGCCACCTCCGAAGAGTTTTGTGAACATCGTCTGGAAATTGCGATTCGCCTGTTCGAATGTCTTGCGGAACAAATCGCCTGACTGCGTATTCAAATTCTCAATCAAAGTCAGAATCTGGGCCTTTGCCGCGATCAAATCCTCTTGCTGGGCCATTTCTTTTGCGTAACGCTCTTCCAGTTCTCGGCATTCGTCCACGGCCACCATGTTCACCGGACCGAGCGCGGCAATGTCGCTTTGCAATTTGGAGACGCGTTTCTCGAGTTCTTCCAACGCCGGGATTTCGCCCCCCTTCCATTCGGGATCGGGTTCCCGCAGAACAGCATCGGCGAAAAGACCGTACTCGTCCTTCAAGTGGTCGTAGATATTCTGCCGACGCATGGTTGTCTCGGCGCTTGCGATTTCCAGTCGGCTGCGAAAATCGCGCGCCTGATCGAGCCCCGTGCGCTTCTCGGCGACTTCGCGGTCGGCAGACGAAATGCGCGCAATCATCTCAGCGCGTTTTTCACGTTCTTCTTCCATCCGCGTCCGGCAATCTGCCGCACGTTGGCGCAATTCATCCAGTTGCGTCAGCAAATCGCCGCTTTCCTCAGTAAGGCGCGCGATGGAATCCCGATAGTTCTTGATTCCGCTTTCACGTCCGGCTATCGAACGCGACAATTCCTCTTGACGGCGCGAAACACTTTCGGACTGCTGCGCAATGAAGGATTGCTCCTGCGCCATTTGGCTCGCGGCGATGCGACGCTCGGTCAACTGCTGCGAATAGATCATTATCTGTTCTTCAAGAGCGCGCAATTCGGTCTCGCCCTTTTCGATAATCTCCATCAGGGCTTCGCGTTTGTCCACCGTCGAAACGATTGAACCGGACTTCCAGACCTCTATCGCGCCTTCACGATAAATCGCGCCTTCCAGCGCAATGTTTTCGGCCTCTTGCTTCCCGAACAGAGCTTCTGAGGGCGTATGCATGCCTTCCGTCGGCGTCAATTTTCCCGCGACTGCGCCGTCGACAGCCAGCGTGCCGACAAAAATGGCTCGTGCCCCTTGGGTGGCGTCCGCCTCCGCGCCAGCACGAGCCGCCGCCGCGCGTTTCTCGCATTCCAAGATCTCGCGGCGCGCCGCAGCCACCTCCTCGCGCCGGGTGTCGCGCCGGACCTGCACCTCAGCAAACGCCGATTCCGCCGCGGTTTGCGCCTCTCGCGCCGCCTCGAGCGAGGTCCCCAAAAGCGTCGCCTTCTGCGCGAGCGACTCGATCTGCATTGCGATTTCGTCCAACTGCGTGCGCGTCTGCTCTATTTCACGCTCATCTCGTTCGGCAAATGCGCGATACTCTTCTATGCGCGAGGCATTTACGCCGATTACTTCGTTCGCGCGCGTGTAGGCGCCGTCCGCCGCGGCCTGCTCGCTCGCAAGCGTCTGCAACCGTTCCTCGAGCGCATGTACTTGCTGGTGCAATTCTTGCTGGCGCGCCTCCGCCTGCGCAACCGCCGCGGTCGCCTCCTGTATCGCCTCGTCTATCTGCTGGCGGTTCGCCGCATTCTGCTCCAACTCATTGTCAAAGCCCTGGATGCGCTGCTTGGAGACGTAAATATCGAGTCCGCGCAATTCATCGCGCAACTCTTTGTACTTCTGTGCCTTGCCGACTTGACGCTGGAGGGACGCGATCTGGCGCTTCATTTCGCGCAAGACATCCGCTTCGCGCAACAGATTCTGCTCGGTCTGGTCGATCTTGCGCAACGCTTCCTTGCGGTCCGCCTTGAACTTGGTAATGCCCGCGGCCTCCTCGAAAACCGCGCGACGGTCCTCGGGTTTGGACGAGAGAATCGCGTCAATCTGACCCTGCGCCATGACCGAATAACTGGATGTGCCGATGCCCGTTCCCATGAACAGGTGCTGCACGTCCTTCAGGCGACTCGGCTGCTTGTTGATGAAATACTCGCCTGAACCATCCCGGTAGACGCGGCGGGTGATCGTGACTTCGTGATACTCGGTCCCCAGCTCTTTTTCGCAGTCCGCAAATGTTATGGACACCTCCGCAAGCCCGAGCGGTTTGCGGGTGTCTGTACCGTTGAAAACGACATCGACCAGTTTGGAGCAGCGTAACGCCGTTGGACGTTGTTCGCCGAGTACCCAGCGTATCGCGTCCGACACGTTGGATTTGCCGCAACCGTTGGGACCCACGATGGCGATAAGCCCGGGGTCGAAGGTCAGTCGCGTCTTGTCGGCAAAACTCTTGAATCCAACGATATCAAGCTGCTTCAAATACATGCTTAGACAAGACCACGCTTGACGAGATGCTCGGCGATTTCCACCGCGTTGAGGGCTGCGCCGCGCAAGAGCTGGTCGCCCGAGACGAACATGTCGAGCCCCTTCCCGTCCGTGCGCGAAATATCTTGCCGGATGCGTCCAGCCAGGACATCATATTTGTTCGTCGCGTCGAGCGGCATCGGGTACCCGCCATGGAGCGGATCGTCCACGACCTTCACGCCCTCGCTTGAGCTGAGAATGGCGCGCGCCTCTTCCGGCGTGATAGGCTCTTCAAATTCCAAGTTGAGCGATTCCGAATGCGCACGCGGAATCGGCACACGGACCGAAGTGCACGAGACCATGAGATCCGGCGCATGCAGCATCTTCCGAGCCTCGTTGCGCATCTTCAGCTCTTCGAGTGTATACCAATTGCTCTCGTCGAACTTGTCGATGTGAGGTATCAAATTGCAGACAAGCTGATGCTGGAACGCTTTAATCGTCAAAGGCTTCCCCTCGACCATTTCGCGCATCTGCAACTCGAGTTCCTCAAGTCCGGGCGCGCCGGCGCCGGATGCCGCCTGGTACGTCGAGGCAATTAGACGTCTAAGCCCCTTGGCCTTATGAAGCGGCGCGACCGCCTCCAGCATGATGGCCGTCGTGCAGTTGGGGTTGGCGATAACGCCTTTGTTCCAGTCGAGATCCTCCGGGTTGACCTGCGGCACCACGAGCGGCACGTCGGGATCCTGTCGGAAAGCCCGCGAATTGTCGATCATCTTCGCGCCCGCCTTGACGACCGCGTCCTTGAGTTGGATGGCGACATCCGTCTTCCCGGCAAAAAGGACGATATCAAGGCCCTTGAAGCTGTTTTCGTCGGCTTTGAGCACGTGGTACGTCTCTCCGAGAATCTGTTCGTCGCGTTCGCGGCTGGCGAACACCTGCACGCGCCCGCATGGGAAATGACGTTCTTTCAGAACTTTTATCATTTCCGTTCCGACGGCGCCCACGCCGACTAGGCCCACATTGTATTGTTTCATCAGAATAATCTTTCTCGATTGGTTAAGATAAGTGGCAAACAAAAGTTCCGGAATCCCGGACGGGTGGAAGGATCATAACCGCTCCAGTTCGCGCGTCAACGCCTTCTTCTTGAGCGACTCGCGCTTGTCGTGCAACGCTTTGCCGCGACAAACGCCCAGTGCGACCTTTATGCGCCCGTGGTGCAGGTAAAGCTTGAGCGGAATCAATGTCAACCCTTTGGCCTCCGTTTTCATCTTGAGGTCCAAAACCTCTTTCGCGTGCACAAGCAGCTTGCGATTGCGCTTGGGATCGTGATTGAAACGATTGCCGAAAGTGTACGCCGAGATATCCGCCCCCACAAGCCAAAGTTCTCCGCCCAGAACGGCCGCATACGAACCGGCCAAGGAAACGCTTCCGTGACGGACTGATTTGACTTCCGTACCCGTCAATTGTATGCCGCACTCGAGGGTTTCCAGAATCGTGTAATCATGCCGTGCTTTGCGATTCTCGGCAAAAACGGGGTTGAATTTCTTCTCGGCCACCTTCGTTTTCGCTTCAGTTCGCGTAGTACGACTTCACGTTGATATGCTTCTCGCTCCAGCGAATCTTCGCATCCTCGGCGCGGGCAATCGCGTCGAAGTCGATCTCCGCCGTGAGTTTGCCTTCTGCGATCTCGCGCAAGGCGATATCGCACTTGTCCTCGTCAAACGACAAAGGATGGACCAGCGGTTTCGCACCGTTGATCAACTCGCGCTCGCGCTTCGACACCAAGTTCACAAGAATCGGAACCGATGCGATCTTTTCGTGTGCTTTCTTCAACAGTTCATTGTTCATCTCTAGTTCTCCATAAGAAGCGCGCCCGCGCCCCTGCATATCTCTATATTATACTATATTTGGGTGCTTTCGCGCAAGTAGGCTTGATCTATCCAGCCGACTTTGGACATCTCCCGTTTGGATTGGCGAATGAGTGGTCCTTCATCGCCCGAAATAGCAACAATCCGCCCTATTCATGCAAAACATTACGCGCCGCATGCGAAAACTCGCACCCGCAATAGCTTTGTCGGTAGAGCCCCAATTCCGCCGCGCGCGCCAGGGAATGCTTGAATCCGTCTTTCTTTTTGAAATCTTCTTTCAGGAGAAGAGGGGCTGCTGCGGCGGATCCTCCGCAGCTTTTCGTTGCGCAACACCAGGCCGCGTCCTCCCCCGCGGCGAATACGCGCGCGCTGACCTTGTGCGGACTGACCGTCAACGACGTCGCGACCGCCTCGTAACCATTGCTCGCGGCATACTCAAATGTGCGCATCAGGCTGAAGCGGAAACAGCGGTCGCATCTACGCCCTTTTTCCGGCTCGTGCTCGAAGCCGGCCGCCACATCCGCAAGCCATAGGGCATGATCATAGGCGTCCAACACGATAGGCACATCGTCCGCCTCTGCCAAAACGCGTGCCGCCGCCGCGCGCCGCGCGAATTCTTCCTCGGTGTCGAGGTTGGAATTGGAGAAGAACAACGCCACATTGTGTCCTTCCGCCTTCAACCGCGGCACGCAAGCGCAGGCGCACGGACCGCAACACGTATGGAGAAGAACCCTCATGCGGTCGGAAACGCCCCTTCCGACACGTCTTTCACGTAGGCGGCGAATGCCGTGCGCACCGTGTCCGCCAGATGGGCGTATTGCTTCACGAAGGACGGGACCTGCTCGTTCAATCCAAGGAGATCGTGCATGACGAGCCATTGCCCGTCGCAGACGGGGCCGGCCCCGATGCCCACCGTCACCGCCGGTATGGCCGCCGTGATTTCCGCGGCGAGTTCGGCCGGCACGCATTCCAGCGTAACCGCGAAAGCGCCCGCCGCGACGACCGCGCGCGCGTCCTCGAATATCCGCGCGGCGTCCTTGCGCGTCTTCCCTTGCTTCTTGAAACCGCCATACAGATTGACGCTTTGCGGACACATCCCGACGTGTCCCATGACCGGTATGCCCGCGGCGACGAGACGCTTGATGAGATTGGCATGATACACACCGCCCTCGAGCTTGACGGCGTCCGCCCCGCATTTCAAACACGCGACCGCGTGTTCGACCGCCCGGTCGTCGCCGCACTGATAGCTTCCGAAAGGCAAATCCGCGATCACCAACGCATTTTGCACGCTCCGTGCGACGGCCGCCGTTGCGCGCAAAGTGTCCTCAATGGTTACGGGGAGCGTATTTCCGTACCCCAGCACGTTGTTCCCCATAGAATCGCCAACAAGCAAGAGGGGAACGCCTGCGGCATCCGCAAGACGGGCGAATGCGGCATCATACGCCGTCACGCCGCCCAGCTTCAGATTCCCTTTCGCCGCGCAGACCGTCGCGACAGTCCATTTCTTCGACATGCGAACGCCTCCTTAGTGTATGTTGCCGCGGCTGGGATGGCTCTTCGCCTTCGGCTTTTCAAGCTTCAAAAAGGTCGCGAACTTGAGTGCTTCCGCCGGGATTTCATCGCCCGTCGTATCCGGCATGTCCTTGAGGTCGGGCGTCTGCGCATGCGTATGGTGAAACCGCGTTTCGGGTTTCACGATCTCCCGCAAGGCCGCCTTGAAGGCGTCCAGCCCCGTGCGCGCCTCGCATGAAACTTCAATGGGCCGCACACCCGTCTCTTCGATGAAACGAGGCAGATTCTCTCGCGCGGCTTCGGAATCCATCTTGTTGGCGACGACGAGCGCCGGACGGTTCGCGAGTTCGACAGAATAGTCCGAAATCTCTTTCTTGAGGACTTCGTAGTCGCGCCAAGGTTCGCGTCCGTCCGTTCCGGCCATGTCGATGACGTAGACGAGCACTTTCGAGCGCTCCAGATGGCGCAGGAAGGCAAGACCCAGCCCCACGCCCTTCGCCGCGCCTTCGATGATTCCCGGCACGTCCGCCAGACGGACCTTCGCGTAGTCGTCGTACACGATTGTCCCCACCATCGGATTGATTGTCGTGAACGGATAGCTCGCGATCTTGGGTGTCGCCGCGGAGAGAACGGACAAAAGCGAACTCTTCCCCGCATTGGGGAAGCCGAGCAACCCCGCGTCCGCAATCGTCTTCAGCTCCAGTCGCAGACGTTTTTCCTCCGGCTCGCCGCCAGGCGTATGTTCGGTCGGCGCCTGATTGACCGCCGTCTTGAAATGCACATTCCCGTAGCCACCGGCGCCGCCCTTCGCGACGACGACCGACTGTCCCGGTTCGGTGATGTCAGCAACCAAAAGCCCGGTTTCGGCGTCATAGACCTCCGTCCCGAGCGGAACGGGCACGACCAGATCCTTCCCGCGCTTGCCGTACATCTTCTGTCCCTTGCCGCCCTCGCCGTCTTGCGCATAGCATTTTGGATCGTAGTAAAGCCCCAACAGCGAATTGATATGCTCGGATGCCTTGAACACGACATCCCCGCCGCGACCGCCGTCGCCGCCATCCGGACCGCCAAACGCCACAAGCGCTTCGCGGCGCATGGACATGGCCCCGTCGCCTCCGCGCCCGGACCGGACCTGCACCTCAACTTGATCTATAAACGTTTTCGCCTTCATATCAATTCTATTATATCATATTCGGCCGTCGATTGGTAACAAGAAACGCGCGCCGCCCTCCGGCGGCACGCGTCCTTTTCGCGTTTCCGCGATGAACTTACGCCTCGACCGGCGCCTGTTCGTCGAGAATCGTGATCTTGAACTTGACGAGAACGCCGTGGCCCAGGTCGATTGTCGCGTCGTATTCGCCCACTTCACGGAGCGAATCCTCGATCGAAAGCTGGCTGCGGGCAATCTTGATGCCGCGGTTCGCCTCGATTGCCGCGAGAAGGTCGCTGACGCTGATGGCGCCATAGAGCTTCTTGCCGTCCGTCGTGGGGGCGGACACCGTGAGCTCGAGCTTGGCGAGCTTCTTGGCGATTTCGAGCGCCGCCTTCTTCTCCTCCGCCGCACGCGCCGCGCGCTCGGCCTCGAGTTTGCGGAGCTTGCGCTTGGCCGCTTCCGTCGCGACCGCCGCGAGTCCTTTCGGGAAGAGGCAGTTGCGCGCGTAGCCGGGGGCGACCTTGACGATCTCGCCGGCCTTGCCGAGCTTCTTCACGTCATCCATGAGCATGACTTCGATATGCATTCCGATGCTCCTTTCGCTTAGGCCATGAGACCCATGTTGCGCGCACGCTTGACGCCCTGGCGGATCTGGCGCTGCTGCGCCGCGGTCACGCCCGTGATGCGGGCCGGCAGAATCTTGCCGTAGTCCGTGATGTAGTACTTGAGCGTCTCGATGTCATTCACGTCGATCGAGTCCTTCGGACCCAGCGGCGGACGCTTGCGGGCGGCGAATTCCTCGCCGGCAGACGAATTAGATTTCTTGAAAGCCATTTCGGTTTCCTTTTGAAAGTATTTGATTGATTAGAACGGCAGATTGTCCGGATCGTTCTCCAGGGGTTCGGCAGGCGCACCCGGCGCGGCGATGGCCGCGCCCAGTTCGGACTCGGCCGCCGTCTGGCGCGGCGCACCGCCGTTCAGACGGTCGCCCTGCGGCAGGAACTTGATCGTCGAGGCGCGCACCTTCAGTTTCTGGTGGCGCACCCCGTCCTTTTCCCAAGTATCCATCTGCAGACGCCCTTCAACGAGGATTGAACGCCCCTTGGAAAGGTACTGCCCGCACAATTCGGCCAATTTGTCCCAGGCGTCCACGTCGATGAAGACGGGGAAATCCTGGATTTGTCCGTTGCGGTCTTTCCGGCGTTCATTCACCGCTATCCCCAAACGCGCGACTTTCATGCCGGTCGTACCGGTTGCGCGCACATCGGGATCCCGGGTGAGGTTGCCCATCAGAATCACTCTGTTGAACGATGCCATGATATGCTTCCGTTGCTACTATATGAGGATTAAGCCTGCGCGACTTCGGCTTCCGCCGCCTCTTCCGCCGCAGCCATTTCCTTGCGGGCCAGACGCGCGGCGCGCGCCTCGCGCTCGGCGGCGAGCTTCTCCTCGCGACGCTCGTCCACCGCCAGAACCTGCACGCGGAAGACTTCCTCGACCAGGTGGTAGCGGTTGATCAGCTCTTCGACCTTGGACGGATCGAGCTCCACGCGCACTTTCACGTAGACGCCGTTCTCCTTCTTCGACATCGGGTGCGCGAATGTGCGCTTGCCGAGCGATTCCGTCGAGAGGACCGTGCCGCCCAGACGCGTCACTTCCGCCAAAGCCTTCTCGAGGTTGGCGTTGAGGACGTCGTCGCGCGTAACGCCGACGAAGATATAAAGGATATCGTACTTCTTCATTACTTCTTCTCCTCCTTCTTGGCGGCGTCAGCAGCCTTCGCCTCGTCTTCCTTGCCCTTCTTGATGACCTCGGGCGTCGCCGCGGCCGCTTCCGTCGCGCCCGCCGCGCCCGGCGTCGCCGCCACGTCGTCCGGAGCCTTGACGACCGCCACGGCCAGTTCGCCGCGCGTCACGATCGTCTGCTTGTCGCCCAGCTGCAGATCGCGCACGAAGAGCGTCTGGTCGAGCCCGAGCTTGGAAACGTCGACTTCGAACTTCTCGGCGATATCCGTCGGGAGGCAGTCGACTTCGATCGTGCGCAGCACCTGTTCGAGAACGCCGCCGCCGAGCTTCACGCCGACCGCTTCGCCCACGAGGTACAGCGGCACCGTGACGCGGACCTTCTCGGCCAGCGACACTTCGCTGAAATCCACATGGATGGGAGTACCCGCCAGGACGTCGTTCTGCATCTCACGCATGAGCGCCGGAACCTCGGTACCGTTCATGTCCAGCGTGACCAACAGCTGCTTGCTCGCATGGCCACGCATCGCCATCATGAAGTCGTGCGCCGGAAGCTTGATGAGTTCCGTGCCGCCCTTCTTCATCTTCATCACGCTGCCGGGAATCATGCCCGTGCGGCGCAAACGACGGACAGCGCCCGTACCCTTCTCGGTACGCGCTTCCGCCTTGATCTTGATCTTTTCCATTCTATTCTTTCTATGTTGTGACCGCCTGCTCTCGCGCACTTTACGCTACCCTCCGCGGCAAAACACTATAATTATACCAAATTCCGTGGTTAGAATGCAAGCCTAAAATGCAAGAAACGATGCGCCGCGCCTCCCTCGCGATTTGCCATAATACTGTGTACCGGCGTAAAATAAGGAGCATAAAATGTCTAGACGGACAACGCGAGAATATATCGCGCTCAAACGGGAGGTTGATTTAGATGGATCATTCGCTCAAAAAGGCAGAATACTGGACGAAACCTGCCACATGACAGGATTTTAGCGCAAGTACGTCACAAATCTACTGAACGGAAAGACCTACACGGGCGCCACACGCCGAACGCCCTTTCCCTTTGGCGCGAAGCCGGATGCCCTTGCGCACCCTATCTGAAAGCGCGGGTGCCACGCGGAATCAACGAATACAGTTCGACCGTGGACGTAATCAAATCGCACGAAAAAGAGCTACTCTTCGCCCTCCCGGCGCGTCCTGGAATCGGGCGTTCGCACAGACGCTCAAGCCCGGAAACTGGAAGACTGCAACGCACGGCTCAGCGGCATCGAGCTTGTACGGCTCGCCAAGAAGAAGTCGAGTCGCATCAAGCGCCTGCAAGATGAACACAACCGGGCAAAGCCCCGGGGCGAAGCAAAAGGCCGGCTTGAAAAGGATTCCTTTGGCGGGGCGGATCCGTCCAAGCCGGGAAGAAGCCGGAATCCGTCCCGTCCAAGAAGGAACGAAGTACACAGTATTGGACAAACCAGCAACCACCCCCGTTTCTCACTAGTACACTTTCTATTTGACAAACTTGGGCGTACCCTGTCGTAAAGACACCTGTGAAAGGTCGTTCCAAGGGGGTGGAGAGCGAAGGCGAAAAAGGAGAAGGATCGGCTGGAGAAACGGAAGGATGCCTACACGATTAATAAACGCCGATAATAAACTCCGAGGGACGGCAAAGGCTCCCCTAACGTTCCGCCACTCGCTTCGCACGCGCCGCCTCCAAAGGTAGGGACCGCAGTCCCCTGCGGTCCGCCCCGC
>DBKW01000027.1 GCA_002298665.1 Verrucomicrobia bacterium UBA740
CCCCGTTGCGCCGGAACGGCGAGGCCATTGCAATCACACGGGAGAACCGATCCTTCTCCTTTGCCGCCTTCGCGCTCCACCCCGTGGAACGACCTGTCCGGGGTGTCTCACGACAGGGTAAACTTTTCCGCGAGATTATAATGACACAAAGTGCGCGAGATATGGTATAATAGAGGGGAAAAATAGTGAAGTCTATGGTTGAAATGACGCGGGTAGCCGTCTTTGCGGATGGCAAGTTGGGCTTTCTAGCCCAAAAAGGGCGCGGTCGCGAGGCGATCCTGGCGCTTCCCTTGTCACGCCTGTTGGTTCATCTTGTGTCCGTTCCCTCCGATTTCACCGGCGAACAGGCCGCGTACGTCGCGGGGGAATTGAAGAAGATTTCGCCTTTCGCGGACGAGGAGTTGACAGTTTCCTTCGAGACGGTTTCGGAGACGGACGCGGGCAAGACGGTTCTCGCCGCGGCGTTGCCCGAAAGCGCCGCGGAGGACATCGCCGAGGCGCTGGACGCGGCCAAACTGGAAGTGACGCGGGTGGACGCGTGGGTTCTGGGGCGGTTGCGCGAACTCTGGAGCGGGATCGAGGGTCCCGCCCCCGGGCCGGTGCGGCGGCTCGTCCTCATAAAGGAGGCGGAAGGCTTCGCGCTTTTCGTGCTGGACGGGGACACGCCGCGCGTGGTCCGTTCGCTTGCGGACGCGACGGACATCAAGCGGGAGGCGATTCTCTCGCTTTTGGAGGCGGAAGACGCCGGGGGGAGCCTGGCGCTGACCGAGATTGTGACGGTGGGTTGGACGGACGAGGCGGCGACCGCCGAACTGTCCACGCTGGGGACGGTGCGGTCTTTGCCGCCGCCGGCGGACGAGGGGCTCGCGGGGCTTTTGGAACGCGCGGCGGATCCCCAGACGCTCAACGCGCTCCCGGCGACCTGGGCGGAAGTCCTCCGGGAGACGCGCACGAAGCGCAAACTCCTGAAATTCCTCGCCGTGGCGGGCGGAATCTGGCTTTTGGCCATGGGCGTCCTCGTGGGCGTGCCGGTCGTGTACGGGCAGATGACGGCGCGGCAGCGGGCGGCAAGCCGCAGCCAGGCGCGGGCCTATGAGCAGGTCCGGGACAAGAAGGGCCAGGTCGAGGCGGTGCGGAACGTGTCCAACCACGATTTGGGCGCGCTGGAGACGTTGCGGCTCGTCAGCGGGGTCCTGCCGGACGGGGTGACGCTGACGAAGTGGAACTTCAAGCGCGGCGACATTCTCGCGCTGGACGGGACGTCCGAGACGCGCGAGGGGGTCTATGCGTTCAAGGACGCGCTCGCGGCGTTGAGGCTGGGCGAAGCGAGCGGCAAGGAGGATGACGCCGAGACGCCGTTCTTCAGGTATGTCGAATACCGCGGCGATTTGCGCCAGCGCAACCAGAAGTTCACCTTCTCGGTGGACTGCTCGTTCAAGGACGCGGAGGAGGACCAATGACCAATCTTTCGCTGAAAGAGCGCATTCTCGTGTCGGTTTTGGGTGTAATCGCGCTTTACGCGTTCGCGGCCGGCTTCTGGTTTTTGCACGCCCGGCAGGCGTGGACGGGGGCGGAGCGGCGCTACAAATCGGCGCGGGCAACGTATGAACGCGAGGCCAAGCTCATCGGGGAGCGCGGCAAGTGGGACGCGCTCTATGAAGAAGAGGCGGCGAACATCCCCGTGATCGAGGGCCTGCAGGGGTCGGATACGGTGTGGTTGCCGCGCATGGACGCGATCGCCGCGTCCAACCACGTGTATCTCAGCTCGTCCAAGCTCCAAAAGGAGGAAGAGACGGGCGAGATGATGCAGATCAAGATCGAATCCAGATGGGAGGCGGGGCTCGAGCCGCTCGTCAAGTTCCTGCACGAGCTGGAAAACACGGCGCAGGGGAGTTTCGACGTGGAAAATCTGTCCTTCGCGCCGAGCCGCAAGCCGGGCTACCTTACGGGCACCTTCACGCTTGTTTGCATCTACTACCGCAAGTCGGGAGAATAAGACGATATGAAAACGGAAATAAAGCTGATTTTGGGTCTTGCCATCCTCACGGCCGCCGGGACGGAGGCGCAGATTCTCTCGTCGCGGCTGAACCGGAACCGGCAGGTGACCGCGGCGAGTGCGGTCGCTCAGTCTTCCGCCGTGGACGCGGAGGCGGAGAACAAGAAGGAAAGCGACCTCAATTTCGCGGATGCGCCGCTCGAGATGGTGTTCAAGATCTACGGCCAGCTCGTGGACCGGACCGTCCTGAAGGATCCGGCCGTGCCGGCGAATACGACGATCACCATCCAATCCCGTCCCGGCCAGCGGCTTACGAAAGAGGAGCAGATCGAGGCCATCGAGGTCGTTTTGGAGATGAACGGCGTCCATATGGAGCCGTACGGGACGAAGTTCACGCGGGCTTTGCCGCGCGAAAAGGTAAGGCAGGAGGGTATTCCGCTCATTCTGGACCCGGACGCCGAACTCGCGGACACCGGGCGCGTCGTCTCGATGATGTTCAATTTCAAGAACATTCCGCTGGAAGAGGCGCAGAAGGTGCTGGAGGGGCTCAAGTCGCAGAAGGGGCTTTTGCTCGTCTACGAGCGCATCGGGTCCATCCTGGTGACGGATACGCAGCTCAACATCAACCGCATGCGCGAAATCGCGCGGGCCATCGACGTGGCGACGCCGGTGAACGAGAACGTCTACGTGCGCCAGATCAGGCATGCCGGCGCGGCGGACATCAAGACGGCGCTCGAGCAGATCGTGACGGAGTCGCAGAAGGAACTGGAAAAGGAGGGGCAGGCGGCCCGGACGGCGCAGGAACCGGTGCGCGCCACGCGTCCATACCGGAGTCTCCTGCGCCGCAACGAAAGGGAAAACGCCGCGCAGGAGGCGGCCAAGAACGTCGAGTCGCTCGTGACGGGCGTCAGCGACGCGGACAGGGGCATGATCCGCGGCAAAGTGCTCATTTTGGCGGATGAACGCTCGAACAAGCTCATTATCGTCACGGCCAAGACGAACATGGACTTCTTCGACAAGGTCATCGAGCAACTCGACATCGAGACGACCCCGGACGTGCAGGTGAAGGTCTACCGCCTCAAGTATGCGGACGCGGAAGACGTCTCGAGCATGATCAACGAACTGATTGGCAACGCGTCGAACTCCAAATCCTCTTCTACGGGCAAGCAAAACCTGAACCAGAACGCGAAGTCGGGGGCGAACGCCAACATGACACGCAACATGGCGCAGAGGCGGACAGCCGCCGCGCCGGCGGGGAAGTCCGGCGAATCCAAAGCGGGTGAACTTTCGAAGGACAACGTCACCGTCCTCGCCGACAAGCGCATCAACGGGCTCGTCGTCATGGCGCGTCGGGAGGATATTCCCGTGCTGGAGAGCATCATCGAGTCCATGGACGTCAAACTGAGCCAGGTGCTGATCGAGACGATGATCTTGCAGGTCCAGCTGACGGACGAGATGAGCACGGGAATCGACTGGGTGATGGCCCAAAGCCAGAAAAACAAAGTGATTCAAGGCCTTTCCGGCGGCGGCGGCACGGCGAAAATGTCCAGTGTCGGAGGATTGACGTTCGGGGCTGAGGACCTGATTACACCCGGCGCCGCCGGCGCGAGCTATTATCTCGCATCCAAAGTGCTGAATATCGGGGCCATCATGAATGCGGCGAAGAGCGACAATCGCGCGAAGCTTGTCGCGTCCCCCATCATCATGACGCTCGACAACAAAGAGGCGAAGATAGAAGCGACGAAAATGCGCTATTTGCTCAAGGGCTACACCTATTCAGGATCGACCTACAACGGCAGTTCGGTTCCGGACTACGAGCAGAAGGAAATTGGTTTGACCGCCAAGATTACGCCGAAAATCAATCCGAACGGCACGGTCATGCTGACCATCGAGGAAGAGTTCTCGTCCTTGGGCGACAGCCAGAACATTCAGGCGGCGACGGGCGCCACCTCGAACAGCCAGCAAGTCGTCAGCGGAATCAGTGTCGAAACCACGGTTACGCGCAAGCTGTCCGCGGATATCACGGTCGAAAACCGGCAGACGGTCGTGTTGGGCGGTCTTTCGCAAACCGAATATTCGACGGAGGAAAGCGGTATTCCAATCTTGAAGGACATACCCTGGATCGGCAAGTATCTGTTCGGCTCCACAAAAGAGGTCGAGACACGGCAGGAATTGCTCATGTTCCTCACGCCGTACGTTTTGGACGACGCGGAAAGTGCGGTTGCCGAGGCGCGGCGGCGCAAGTTGACATTGAGCGATCCGAAGCCCTGGGACGACCACGGGTGGAGCGCGTCGCCGCTTGCGGATCCCGTTTCGCTCAAGGAAACGCTCAGGCGCAAGCAACGCGAATGGGCGGATCAGGACAAGGAGTACGAGGCGCAGCTTGAGATTGAAAAGAAGAATCTGAAGCGTGTCGAGGAACTCAAGGAACGCGCCAAGAAGCAGACGGAGGAGCGAAAGGAAGAGGCGAAGCAGCTGACGTCCCAGCTCAACGCAGCCGAGGAAAAGAAGGCAGATGCGCGCGTGGAAGCCGAAGTCAAGGCGAGAGAAGAAAACGCAGGCATTCTTGACCAATTGCGCGAAGAAGACAAATAAAGATGAACAAGTCCTTTCTAGCATGGCTGTTTGTTCTGGTCGCGGCCGTGGCGGGCGCGATCGCGGCGGTTGTCGTTTCGAACAACCGGGCGTCTGTCGCGCGCGATCGGCGTGCCGCGGCGGAAGCACGTGCGGATGCGGAGGCGTCCGCCGAAAAGAAGGCGCGCGCCGAGGCGCAGACCGAGACGAAGCGTGCGGAAGCCGAGAAGGCCAAGTTGGCGGTTGAAAAGGAATCCCGCCTGGCGGCCGAGGCGCAGAAGAAAGCCGAGGCGGACGCCCTCCGGCGTGCACAAGTCGAAGCCGAGACGCAAACAAAGCGGCTCAAGGCATCCGAAAACGAAGCGAAAGCGGCGGCAGAGAAGGCGTCCGCGGCGAAACTGCTGGTCGAGGCGGCGCGGCTGACGAACGAGACGGCGCAGGCGGCGGTCAAATTGGCGGAAGCGAAGCAGAATACGGCGTTCGCCGAGACGGAACGCGTGCGGCTGGCGGCGGAAAAGGCGGCGGCCGAGGCGAAGACGCTTGAATTGCGCCAGGCCGATTTGGACGCGTACGAACAGTCCCTCATCGAGATCGCGCAGGATTTGGCGGAACGCGAGGCGATCCTCAAGCCCGAAAAGACGGCGGCGGACCTCATCTGGCTGCCGGACGCCGATACGGAAGTCGACGAGAAGGGCAAGTTGCGTCCGCGCAAGAAGGAGCCTTATCTCGCCGAAAACGACAGACGGCTTTCGGCGGGCACGCGGGAGCTCGCGCGCCAGGACCGTTTGCGCCGGGAGGCGACCGAGGCGGAATCCGCGGCTTCCCGCACGAATGCGGTTGCGGATCTCGAGAAGCTGTGCCGGGAAGCCGAGGCGGCGGACCGTCCGCTCACGGCGGCCTATGTGCGCACTGTCCTGAAAAGCCTTTATCCTGACTGGTCCCCCAGTCCACAAAAGAAAGAAGAATCCAAATGAGTTTAGCAGTCGGTATCGTGGGATTGCCCAATGTGGGCAAGTCAACGCTTTTCAATGCGCTGACAAAGAAGCAGCAGGCGGCGGCGGAGAACTATCCGTTTTGCACGATCGAGCCGAATACGGCGGTCGTGGAAGTGAACGATCCGCGGCTGGAGACGCTCGCAAAGATGGTTTCGCCCCAGCAAATCATCCGCGCGACGGTGGATTTCACGGATATCGCCGGCCTCGTGAAAGGAGCCTCGAAGGGCGAGGGCCTCGGGAACAAGTTCCTCGCCAACATCCGCGAGTGCGACGCGATTTTGCATGTCGTGCGGTGTTTCGAGAACGATGACATCATCCACGTGCGCGAAGGCGGCAACAAGTCCGCGCCGATCGACCCTGTCGGGGATGCGGAAGTCATCGAGACGGAACTTATCCTCGCCGATATGGAACAGCTCCAGAAGCGGTACGACCGCATCAAGAAAGAGGCGCAGGCGAAGCCGGCGCTCCGGCCCGAGGCGGAGGCGTGCGCGGCGCTTTTGAAGCATCTGGAAGCGGGACATCCAGTGCGTTCTTTCCCGCGTGCCGAGGGCGATGCCATCCTGGACGTCCTGCGCGAACTGCATTTTCTGACGGACAAGCCCGTCATCTATTGCGCAAACGTGTCGGACGACGATGTGACGGGCGCGAACAATCCGCATGTCGCGGCGCTCAAGAATTATGCCGCGGAGAAGGGCTGCGAATGCGTGACCATCTGTGCACAGATGGAAGCCGATCTCGCGGGGCTTTCGGAGGCGGACGCGAAGGAGTTTCTGGCGAGTTACGACTTGGCGGAAAGCGCGCTCGACCGCACGATCAAGCTCGCCTACCATACGCTCGGACTCGCGAGCTATCTGACGGCGGGCCCGAAGGAAGTGCGGGCGTGGACGTTCCACCGGGGGTGGAAGGCGCCGAAATGCGCCGGCGTCATCCATACGGACTTCGAGAAGGGCTTCATCCGCGCGCAGGTCGTTTCGTACGCGGACTATGTCAAGTACGGCGGCGAGAAAGGGGCGCGCGAGGCGGGCGTTTTGCGTCCGGAAGGCAAGGAATACGAAATGCAGGATGGCGATGTCGTCGAATTCCTGTTCAACAATTGATTTAAAGGCGATCCAAGGAAACTGAAATTATGAAGATTACGAACGAACAACTCAAACTTTCCGCGAATACGATCCGCTGCCTGTGCTCGGACATGATCGACAAGGCGAAATCGGGACACCCGGGCGCTCCGCTCGGCATGGCGGACCTGGCCGTTTCGCTGTGGCTCAAGTTTCTGAACGTCGCGCCGGCGGATCCCAAGTGGCCGGGACGCGACCGCCTTGTGTTTTCGGGCGGGCATGCGAGCGCGCTCGTCTATGCGCTCTTCCACCTTTCGGGGATGGGCGGGCTTACGATGGACGAGCTCAAGAACTTCCGCCAGCTCGGATGCCGTTGCGCAGGGCATCCCGAACGCGGACTTTTGCCGGGCGTCGACGTGACGACGGGTCCGCTCGGGCAGGGCATCGCGATGGGCGTCGGGCTCGCGCTTGCGGCGAAGAAGGCGGCGACGGCCAACCGCACGTGGGTGTTCTGTGGCGACGGCGACATGGAAGAGGGCATTTCGCACGAAGCCTGCAGCTGGGCTGGCGCGATGAAGCTGGACGACCTCATCCTTGTCTACGACGCCAACTCGATTACAATTGAAGGTGCAACGTCGCTTGCGCTTGCGGACGACGTCAAAAAGCGTTTTGAGAGCTATGGCTGGAAGGTTCTGGAGTGCGACGGGCACGATTACGACGCGATCGACCGCGTCTATCGCCGGGCCATGCACGTAAAGGGACAGCCGGTTTTGATTGTCGCCAAGACGCATATCGGCTTTGGCGCGCCCACGAAGCACGACAGCGCCGACTCGCACGGTGCGCCGCTCGGGGCGGAAGAAACGCGCGGACTCAAGACGGCTCTGGGTTTCGATCCGGACAAATCGTTCTTCGTCCCGGACGAAGTCTATGCGCTGTTCGGCGAGCGCGCGAAGACGCTGGGGCGGATGGCGAAGCGCTGGCGCCGGCAGCATCCGGAGGTCGCGGAAGCCGCCGTCGCGCCGGACTACATGAAGTTGATGGAGGCTTTGCCGAGGTTCGAGGCGGGCAAGTCCATCGCCACACGCGCCGCGAGCGGGCAGGTCATGAACGCGCTCGCGACGATCGTCCCCGAACTCGTGGGCGGTTCGGCGGACTTGGGACCGAGCAACAAGACCTATTTGAGGGGATTCGGCGAGGTGAGCCCGGGCAACTTCGCGGGACGCAACATCCACTACGGCATCCGCGAACTCGCCATGACGGCGATCGCGAACGGGCTCACGGCGTTTGGCGGTTTCCGCGGGTACGGCGCGACGTTCTTCGTGTTCAGCGACTATTGCAAGCCCGCGCTGCGCTTGGCCGCGCTGATGAAGGTGCCGTCCATCTTCGTCTTTTCGCACGACAGCTTCTATGTGGGGGAGGACGGTCCCACGCACGAACCCGTGGAGCATCTCGCTTCCATGCGCATCATCCCCGGCTTGACGACGTACCGTCCGGCGGATGCGAACGAGACGGCGTATGCCTGGGCGGAAATGCTGCTCGACGTGAAGGGTCCGTCGTGCATCCTGACGACGCGCCAGGACGTGCCGGTGCTGGAAGGCGTGCGCCACGAGGGCGTGTCCAAGGGCGCCTACGTGATCTACCAGTCGGGCGAACAGGACGAACACACGCTCCTTTTCATCGCCTCGGGTTCGGAGGTCGCGCTGGCCCTCGACGCGGCGAAGGCGCTCGTGATGGAAGGTCGCGCCGTGCGCGTCGTATCGATGCCTTCCATGGAGCTTTTCCTCCGGCAACCTGGCGCATACCGCGATTCGGTGATCCCGGGCAGCATGCCGCGTCGTATTATCGTGGAAGCCGGCGTTCGCTTCGGGTGGGACCGTTTCCGCGTCGAGCCGCGCACCACGCGTTTCGTGACTATGGACAACTTCGGCGCCTCGGCACCTTACCGGGACTTGGCGGTGCAATTCGGGTTCACCGTGGAAAACGTAATCAAGGTCGCGAAGACGATTGTCTGACGCGCGTACGGGAAAGGATGGTTTGAGATGGAAGCGAAACCTTTGGTCGGCATTGTCATGGGCAGCGATTCGGACTGGCCCCTTGTGCAGAAAGCGTGCGCAACGCTGAAGGAATTTGGCGTAGCGTATGAGACGCGCGTCATTTCGGCGCATCGCACGCCGGATATCGCGCTGGAATACGCGAAAACGGCCGAAGCGCGCGGGCTCAAAGTCATCATCGCAGCGGCGGGCGGCGCGGCGCATCTGGGCGGCGTCCTCGCGGCCGGGACCGTGCTGCCGGTCATCGGCATTCCCGTCGCGGGCGGCGCGCTTAACGGGCTTGACGCGCTTTACGCGACAGTGCAGATGCCTTCGGGCGTGCCGGTCGCGACGGTCGCGGTCGGTTCGGCCGGCCCCGCGAACGCGGCACTTTTGGCCGTGCAGATTCTCGGGACGGCGGATGCGGGGCTGCGCGAGAAATTCCATGCGCACAAGGCGACGTTGCGCGCAAAAGTCGAGGCGGCCAACGCGCGCATACACGCCTGAACATTTTCCGTTAAAGGAAGGCCTGCGACGTGACTAACGAATTCCTTGTTTTTGATCATGTCACCAAACGCTTCGGGGCGTTGACGGCGGTGAATGACGTCTCCTTGGCGATTTCCAAAGGCGAATTCTTTTCGCTTTTGGGACCTTCGGGGTGCGGCAAAACGACGCTCCTGCGCATGCTGGGCGGTTTTGAGCGTCCGGATTCCGGCCGCATCTATCTGGAGGGGCGCGATATTACCGACTTGCCGCCCAACCAGCGGCGCATCCACACCGTCTTCCAGAATTACGCGCTTTTCCCCACGATGACGATTTGGGACAATATCGCGTTTTCCCTCCGTCTGGCGAAGAGTTCCAAGGCGGAAATCGAGGAGAAAGTGGATGCCATGCTCGAGATGATCCAGATGAGCGAGCACGCCTGGAAGTATCCGGGACAACTTTCGGGCGGCCAGAAACAGCGCGTGGCCATTGCGCGTGCGCTCGTGGACCGTCCCCAGGTGCTCCTTTTGGACGAACCCCTTGCCGCGCTGGACCTGAAACTGCGCCAGCACATGCTGCTGGAACTGGACACCATCCACGATCAAGTCGGCATCACCTTCCTTTACGTCACGCACGACCAGGGCGAGGCGATGAGCCTTTCGGACCGCATCGCCGTCATCAATCAGGGGCGTGTCGAGCAATTGGATGTGCCGGCGAAAATCTACGAAGCGCCGGCTACGCGATTCGTGGCGTCGTTTATCGGCGACACGAACTTCATTTCGGGCGAGATCGTGTCCGTCGAGGGCGATTACTGCACGATTCAGCCGGAGGGTTTCCCCGCCATTCGCGCTTTCAACGACAAGAACCTGAAGGTCGGTCAAATGGTGGACCTCTCCATCCGCCCGGAGAAGATTCGCGTGACGACGAATCCGCCGCCCCCCGAGCAGGGCGCGTCGATCAACGTGTTCCCCGCCGTGGTCAAGGATATTGTCTACCAGGGCGTTTACACGAAGTTCTGGCTCATGGCGAGCGGCAAGCAGATTGCCACGATCCAGCCGCACTCGCGTTTCCTGCTGGA
Organism: Verrucomicrobia bacterium UBA740; assembly: GCA_002298665.1. Lineage (GTDB taxonomy): Bacteria > Verrucomicrobiota > Kiritimatiellia > RFP12 > UBA1067 > UBA1067. The sequence goes on from DBKW01000027.1 coordinate 10,212, forward strand.
CCAGGAGACGCTGACGTGGAACGAGCACGTTTTCGTCTGGTGGCATCCGGACGACGGTTACATGGTGGAAGTGGAACACCAATGAAAAAGCGTATTCACGACTGGCGCAGCGAATGGGCGTTGACGTTGCCGTCTTTGCTGTGGCTCTCGCTATTCTTCGCGGTGCCCGCCCTCATCGTGCTTGCTTTCACGTTCCACGCGCACAGCGCCAATGGCGGCGTCGGGGCGTGGAGCCTGGCGACCTGGCGGGAGCTCGTCGACCCCGACTATCCGACCATCGTCTGGAAGACGATCCGCATATCCTTTGAAGTGACCTTCTGGTGCATTCTTCTGGCGCTTCCCTGCGCCTATGCGATCGCGCGCATGAAGCGGCGGTGGCGCGCGCTGGTCGCCGCTTCCATCATGCTGCCGTTCTGGACGAGTTTCATCGTGCGCGTTTTCGCCTGGAAGACGATGCTTCATCCGGACGGTTGGCTCCAAGCCTGCTATTTGGGCTGGCTGCGCGCGCGCGCCTGGCTCTTCGACTGGCTGCCCGGGTTCGCGCAACAGGCGCTCGTCCAGTGCGGGCTCGCCTCGGCCGCGCCGGTGGATCCGGCCTCTTCGACGATTCTGGACAGCGAAGCGGCCGTCATCATCGTTTCGGTCTATTCCCTTCTGCCGTTCGCGATCATGCCCATTTACACCGCGGCGGAAAAGTTCGACTTTTCCCTGTTGGAGGCGGCGCGCGACCTGGGGGCGCGCGGCTTCTATGCATTCCGCAAGATATTCATTCCCGGTATTCGCCAGGGTATCGTCTCGGCGGTCCTGATGGTCTTCATCCCCGCGATCGGGTCCTACGTCATCCCCCAGATGCTGGGCGGCACGGATTGCGTCCTTATCGGCAACAAAATCTTCATGCGCGCGATGCAAAACCGCAATATCCCGCACGCTTCGGCTCTGGCGACGCTCATGGCGGTGACGGTCCTGGTTCCGCTGGGGCTTGCGGTCTGGTGGAAGAAGCGGCAGGACGCGCGCGACCGCAAGCGGCTCGAGACGCAAACGGCGCGGCTTTTGAGCGGGAGGGATCCGTTGGCATGAAACGTTCGTATTTTTCCGTTACCGTGCTCGCGGCGGTCTTGGCGTTTCTCTACATCCCCATTTTGCTCGTGGTGGTCTACGGCTTCATCCCGAACGGGATTTCCATGAGCTTCTTCGACGCGAACGGAGACTTTGCGGGGCTCACGACGAAGTGGTACGCGCTCATCTTCACGGGCGACCGGCGCATCGGCGCGCTGATGCAGAGTTTCTGGCTGTCGCTGATCGTCGCGGCGTTGGCGACGCTCGTATCCTGCGTCCTCGGGACGACCGCCGCGCTCGCCCTGCACCGCTGGCGCGACCGCCTGCAGTCCATCCACCACGCGCTTATCTATCTGCCGCTCATCATGCCCGACATCCTGATCGGCATTTCGCTTCTGATGCTCTTCGTGGCCGTCAAGGTGGAATGCGGCTTCTGGACGATTCTCATCGCGCATGTCACGTTTTGCGTGTCGTACGTCGTTATGACGATCCTGGCCCGCCTGCAGGACTTCGACGACCGCATCATAGAGGCGGCGTACGATCTGGGCGCGGGCCCGTGGTACACGTTCTTCCATGTCCAGCTCCCCATGCTCATGCCGGGCATCGTGGCGGGCGGACTTCTCGCGTTCACCCTTTCCATCGACGACGTCGTCATTACGTCGTTCGTAAACGGCGCGGGGACGAATACCTTCCCGACATATGTGAGTTCGATGACGAAGCATTCGCGGAACCTGCCCGCCGTCTTCGCGCTTTCGACGCTCATGCTCATCTTTACCTGCGTGCTGGCCGGGCTTTCCAAGCTCATCGCGCGCGGACAACAACCCAATAAAGGAAACAAGCAAAAATGAAGAAACTGTCCCTTGCGCGTGTGGGCGGCGCGGTTCTTTCCGCGGCGCTTCTCCTTGGATGCGAGAAGAAGCCCGAACTCCACATCTACACCTGGAGCGATTACATCGCGCCCTCCGTGATCGAATCGTTCGAAAACGAGCATAACTGCAAGGTCGTCGTGGATACCTTCGACTCCAACGAGACCATGTACGCGAAACTCAAGGCCGGCGGGGCCGGATACGACATCATCATGCCCAGCTCGTATCTTGTCGCCCTCATGGCGCGCGAGGGATTGATCGCCAAGCTCGATCACGCGAAAATGCCCAATGTGCGCAAGAACTTCGACCCCCTGTTCAAGAGCCAGATTCTGGACGCGACCCTGACGTACAACGTCCCCTACGCGGTGACGTACACGGGCTTCATGTACGCGAAGGACAAAATGCCCGCGGGGGCGGATGTCGCTTCGTGGTCGATTCTCGAGAACCCCGCGCTGAAAGGCAAGATTACGCTTCTTGACGATGTCCGCGAGGTCATTGGCGCCGGGCTCATGTCGCTGGGCTACAAGATCAACTCCCGCAATCCGGCGGAAATCGACGCGGCGGTTGCGCGCGTCCTGGAATGGAAGAAGAACATCCGCAAGTTCGACGCCGAAAGCTACAAGACGGAAGTCGCCTCCGGCGCGACCTGGCTCGGGCACGGCTATTCAACCGATGCGACCCAGGTTATCGTCGGGGATGAAGAAGAAGGGCTCGCCCCGCGCCACGACATCGGCTTCGCCTTGCCCAAGGAGGGCTTCACCATCGCCTTCGACGAGATGGTCCTTTCGTCCGCCGCGCCGAATCCGGATCTGGCCTACGCCTTCATGGACTACGTCTACCGGGGCGACATCGCCGCGGAGAACATGGACTACATCATGGGCCCCATGCCGGTGAAGCCCGGCATCGAGAAGCTGGATCCCGACTACCGCAAGCTGATCATCTTGCCGCCGGACATGATTGCGCGCGGGCAGGTTCTCGAGCCAGTGGACGACGATCCCGCGACGATGGAGCTGTACAACAAGGCGTGGGACCGCATCAAGGCGACGGACAAGTAAGCAGGTTCCTTTTCCGCTACGGGAATGCCGCGCGTGAACATTACGCGCGGCATTTCTGTTTTTTCGCCTGTTTTTTCGCCGGACAAAAGAATGAGCCGCGACAAACGCCGCGGCTCTGCACTTAGATTCGACTAAATGCGGACGTTAGTCCTCAACAATCGTGACGACCTTGCCGTCCTTGATGAATTTCACCTTGCCGTCCTTGAGGGCGAAAAGCGTGAAATCGCGACCCTGGCCGACGTTCTTGCCGGGGTGGATCTTCGTGCCGCGCTGGCGGACGATGATCGAGCCCGTGGTGAGCTTCTGACCGTCGTAAGCCTTGACGCCGAGATACTTCGGGTTGGAATCGCGACCATTGCGTGCAGATGCGGAAGTAGCCATATTATCTTTCCTCCTTTATCTTAGGCGATAGCCTTGACCGTCGCGACCGTGAGCGACTGACGATGACCCACCAGGCGGCGATCGCCTTTGCGGCGCTTGGCCTTGAAGTTGAGCACCTTCTTGCCGCGCTTGGCGCCATCAATCGTCAAGGTGACCGACGCGCCCTCGACATAGGGGGCACCGACCTTGAGCGTGGTTCCGTCCGAAACCGCGCAAACCGTGTTCAACACGGCATCCTGACCAACTTCGACCGAGAGCTTTTCAATCTCGATCTTGTCACCGACACGCACAAGCGTCTGCTTGCCGCCGGTTTCGAGTACTGCGTATGCGTCCATTTCTTTTACCTTTCAACCGCCCGCCTTCCTTGTGGAGCGTTCTCCACGAAAGACCGAGCGCAATTTCTGAATATTATACCAAATTCCGCGGCACTTTGGCAAGGGGGTCGTCGGGAATTTGTCGCGTCTGTTCCGTCCGCGCGGCATGCCGGGCCGGGCGGGGCGTGTGCCCACGTTTTCCGCGTTCTCCCGGCTCTTCCAGGCGCTCCTCCCCGCCTCAGAAATGAAGAACTCCTTGTGCCACCCCCGCATGCGCAGGCCGCCCGGACAGCGCCGGGACGCCCCGGCCGCATCCTTTCGGCAGGCAAACCGCCTGTCGCTGCAACCGCACCTCGATTGCGGCTCGGTTGAACGCCGGAATGACAACCGGAACAGACGGCTTGCCCCGCGCAAGCCATATTCTTCATGCCGTATCGCGAGACTAGCGGGGGACGGGCGAACCGGAATTCGCACGCTCCTTCATGCCGACGTCCAGCAGGTTCTGGACGCGCACAATCAGCGTCCATGGGAAGACCTTGAACACCAGAGACTTGACGCCCTCGCGCAGACGTACACGCAGAGGCGGCAAGCCGCGACGCGAGAAATCATAGTCGATTCCGTTCTCCTTCAGAACCTGCACGCCAAATGGTTCCCAATAGCCCTTGTGCACGGCATCGACAAAGGGAAATTCCTTCGTCGGCGTACCGAGGATCGGGCGAGCCTCGCCTGCCAGGTCGAAGCTGCCCTGTCGTTCGAACTCCCAGATACTCGCCTTGTCGCGCGCAAGCCCCAGAAGGAATTCGCGATTCCAGAAGCCCGCTTGCGTCGCAATGCAGTAAGCCGTGTTCTTCCGGTATTCGCGCAATCCTTCCCGATACGGAATTTTCGTCACGGGATTCGGTATCAGCCGCAGGTTGACGGCATCGAATCTGTTCGCCTGTTCCAGCCGCTTCAAAACAAGCGTTGTGTCGACTGCCGCCGCGAGGTAATAGTCGTCACACAAGAGAAGGACATATCGCGTCTCGATCTGCTTCAACGAATCAACCAGTCGTGCACACCAGTTTCTGCCCTTGCCACAGGCGATAACGCGATCAAACGCCAGATTCTCCGACGGAACCGTCTCTGTCACGAGCACCGTCTCGAACGGACAATCCGGCCAAAACTTTCGCCAAAGGGTCGAGAACGGACCGAGAAGGTCGGCGTACTTGTCGCACGAAGCGACAAGCACCGTGCAGTCTGAATTTCTTCTAGTTGTCATTTCATTGCTCATACAAGATTTCCCAGCGCGCACAGTGCACCCAGTAAACTGACATGATTTCAAATGACGCATTCTGCGTCCGTTCTGGAATCGCACCCCATACGCTAATGCCGCGCGACCCCGCCAGAAGCCGCGCCAAACGCCGCGTAGAAGCCCTCCGCGCCATTGATTGCACATAAGGGGGAGGGGTGCTTGGACGCAACCGGACGCGTCAGAACGCGTCCTGCCGCGTTCTGAGCACACGCGTGCGCAGCATGCTCAAAAGCACCGCCGCACGGCTCGATTCCGTTCATCCGAAACATTCCCATACCGCAAAATCTAGACGCAATTATAGCATAATCTGTTCCGGCTGACAATCCTCTGCCGAAAAAACGGAAAGCATCGCCATCTGCCATCCTTTTTCGAAGAAATTAACCCGCCCCCGCCGGCAGGGCAACACACGACCACTCAAATCCGGTCAATCCCGTCTCCCACCGCTCTCTACATGTTCTGTACGGTTAGTACCGCGTGGGCGGCAGGGGCGGGACAACTAGGACGCGTAGGACGCGCGCCCTCTACTGGTTCTATGCGGTTAATTATCCCTTGCGCCACGGCGCCCCCGCCTCAGAAATACGGACAGAGGG
>DBKW01000032.1 GCA_002298665.1 Verrucomicrobia bacterium UBA740
CAGAGATACGCGGAGAACGCAGCGTGGGGGCGGGGGCGGGGAACGGGTTGAGTTTTCTCTTGTCGGCGCGTCTCGTTCCTGCTATAATGTAGGTCATGAGTGAGAAGTTGCCATCTGAAATAGCCGTTTTGCAGGAAATCACGACCGCCGTCGTGCGGGAACGCAATGTCCGCAAGCTCTTCGACCAGGTTCTCGGGATTCTCGAGCGCGACATGGGCATGATCCGCGGGACAATCGCGCTTCTCGAGGGCGACGAGTTGCGCATCGAGTCGTCGACCAGCGACCTGAACAACGAGGAGCGTTCGCTCGGGCGCTATCGCGTCGGGGAGGGCATCACGGGCCTCGTGGCGAAAACCGGCAAGCCCGAAGTCGTGCCGGACGTGCGCAAGGACAACCGCTTCCTGAACCGGACGAAGGTCCGCGGGGCGGACGAGGCGGTTTCGTTCATTTGCGTGCCGCTCATCCATCTGGGGCAGGTGGTGGGGACGCTTTCCGTCGACCGGAAGATCCGTGCGGAAGACGGGGCGTTGGCGCGGGACGTGACGCTTTTGGGCATAATCGCGAACATCACGGCGGAAGCGGCGAGCGTCTTCCGGGAAGAATGTGCGGAACATGACGCGCTCATAGAGGAGAACCGCAAGCTGCGGGGGATGATTTCGGAGGGCAATCCGGGGCACTTGATCGGGGACTGCCGCGAGATGCGGGTCGTCTACGAGCAGATCCGCCAGGTGGCGCCGAGCGACGCGACGGTTCTCATACGGGGCGAGAGCGGCACGGGCAAGGAGCTGGTGGCGCGCGCGATACAGTCCCTTTCGCTGCGCAAGGACAAGCCTTTCGTGGTGCTGAACTGCGCCGCGCTGCCCGAGGCGCTCGTCGAAAGCGAGCTTTTCGGCCACGAGAAGGGGGCGTTCACCGACGCGCGCGAACGGCGCATCGGGCGGGCGGAGGCGGCGAACGGGGGCACGCTGTTTTTGGACGAAATCGGCGATTTGTCGATCGCCGTGCAGGTCAAACTTCTGCGATTCCTGCAGGAGCGCACCTTTTCGCGCGTCGGGTCGAACGAGGAGCTGCACAGCGACGTGCGGTTCATCGCCGCGACAAGCCGCAATCTGGAGGAGCTGATGGCGAAGAAGCTCTTCCGCGAGGACCTCTACTACCGGCTTTCGGTGTTCCCGATTTCCATGCCCAGCCTGGCCTCGCGCACGGGGGACATCGTCCTGCTCGCGCAGCACTTCCTCTCGAAGATGAACGTGAAATACGGCAAGCAGGTGACGCATATTTCGCCGCCGGCGGTCAACATGCTGCAGGCCTACCAGTGGCCGGGGAACGTGCGCGAACTCGAAAACTGCATGGAACGGGCGGTTTTGACGGCGAAAGGCGACTGCATCCACAGCTACAACCTGCCCCCGGCGCTGCAGATGCCGGAATTCGCCGAGGACCCGTTCCGCCCCGACCGCACGCTTTCCCTGGACGAACAGCTGGCGATCGCCGAAAAGCGCATCCTGGAGAGCGCCCTCAAGCGCCATGGCGGCAACCGCAGCGCCGCGGGACGCGAGTTGGGCATTTCGCCGCGGATGATGAGCTACCGTCTGGCGCGCGCCGGCGTGAAGGACGACAATCCGTAGGCCGGTCGCCCGATTCCCGCCACTAGTCTTGGACGTCCGAAATATGGTATAATATGCGTCACTATGGCAGAAGAAAATAAATCGTCTTTGGATGCGCTGAGCGCGCTGTGCAAGCGCCGCGGCTTCATATACCACTCCTCCGAAATCTACGGGGGCATGCCCGGGTTCTGGGACTACGGTCCCTTGGGCTGCGAGTTGAAGATGAACGTCAAGCAGGCGTGGTGGCAGTTCACGGTGCGCGGGCGCGAGGACGTCGTCGGGCTGGACGCGACGATCATCATGCATCCGCGCATCTGGAAGGCGTCGGGCCATCTGGACACGTTCTCCGACCCGATGACGATGTGCAAGGACTGCAAGAAGCTGATGCGCTCCGACCAGGTGGCGGACATCTACGCCGACCAGAAGAAGAAGCCCCAGCCGAAGATTCCGGGCAGCACGTTCTTCTGTCCGTACTGCGGGGGCGAGCTGACGGAGCCCAAGCCGTTCAACCTGATGTTCAAGACGGTTGTCGGGCCGATCGACGACCCCGCCAACGTGGCGTATCTGCGGCCGGAGACGGCGCAGGCCATCTTCGCGCAGTTCCAGAACGTGACGGCCACCTCGCGCATGACCGTGCCCTACGGCATCGCGCAGATGGGCAAGAGCTTCCGCAACGAGGTCACGCCGCGCAACTACACGTTCCGCAGCCGCGAATTCGAGCAGATGGAACTCGAGTTCTTCATCCGTCCGGACGAGGCGACCGAGATTCTGCACGGCCACATCGTGACGCTGGCGGACGGTCCCGACCTCGACGGCCCCGTGCAGGACGACTGGGGCTGGGAAGTCTGGCACAAGTACTGGGTCGAGCGCCGCAAGCGCTTCCTGAACGCGGTGGGCCTGCCGACGGCGCATTTCGTCGAATACTGGCAGAAGCCGGACGAGCTGGCGCACTACGCCCGGGCCTGCGTGGACATCGAGTACGATTTCCCCTTCGGGCGCCAGGAGCTGGAGGGCATCGCCGCGCGCAGCGACTTCGACCTCACGCAGCACCAGAAGTTCTCGGGCGAAAGCCAGATGGTCTTCGACGATCCGCTCAAGCAGGCGGCCAAGAAGATGGACGAGGCGGCGAAGGCGGCGTTCGTGGACAAGGTCCAGGCGGACTGGGTGGCGCGCGGGAAGGATGCGCGCGCGGCCGAGGCGTTCTGCCAGGCGCTTTTCGAGGGCAAGTACGTGCCGCACGTGATCGAGCCGTCGGCGGGCGTGGACCGGTTGATGCTCGCGCTTCTCTGCGAGGCGTACGAAGAGCAGAAGCTGACGGACGAGAAGGGCAAGGAAGACGTCCGCACGGTCCTGCACCTGCATCCGAAGGTGGCGCCGGTCAAGGTGGCGGTCTTCCCGCTCATCAAGAAGGACGAGGCGCAGTACCGTCTGGCGCGCGAAATCTTCGAGAAGCTGCAGAAGAAGGTCAATTGCCAGTGGGACGTGTCGGGCGCGATCGGCCGCCGCTACCGCCGGCAGGACGAGGCGGGCACCCCGTGGTGCATCACCGTCGACGGCCAGACCGCGCAGGACGGCACGTTCACCGTGCGCGAACGCGATTCCATGGCGCAAAAGCGCATGACGTACGCCGAATTCCTGGCGCAGATGACCGACGCGCTCGAATTCTGAGCCAACCCGAAGGCAGGAGGAAAACATGGGCGGATTTTGCGGTGTCGTCTCGAAGGGCGATTGCGTGGGCGATCTTTTCTTCGGCACGGACTACCATTCGCACCTCGGCACGCACCGGGGCGGTCTGGCGGTGCTGGGCCCGGCGGGCTTCCAGCGCGCCATCCACAACATCCAGAACGCGCCGTTCCGCACGAAGCTGGAGGAAGACGCCGCGCGGTTCGCCGGCCACACGGGCATCGGCGTCATTTCGGACACCGACCCGCAGCCGCTCGTGATCTGCTCGAAGCTCGGGATGTTCGCCATCGTGACGGTGGGTCTGATCGCGAACATCGAGGAACTCAAGAAGGAGCTTTTCGACGCGCACGGCTCCCAGCTGCAGTATTCGACGACGAGCGGCATGGTGGGCCCGACGGAAGTCGTTTCGGCGATGATCGCCACGCGGGATTCGCTCGTGGAGGGCCTGCGCTACGTGCAGGAAAAGGTCCGCGGCAGCTGTTCCATTCTGCTGATCGCCGAAGACGGCACGCTCTACGCCGCGCGCGACCGCTACGGCCGCACGCCGATCGTCGTCGGACGCAAGGAGACGGCGCGCATCGCCCTGCAGGAGAGTTGCGCGCTCCTGAACCTGGGCTACGAGCACGAACGCGACCTCGGGCCGGGCGAAATCGCCGCGCTACGTCCGGATGGCGTCGAGACGCTCGTCCCGCCCGGGGAGAAGATGGCGATCTGCTCGTTTTTGTGGGTCTACTACGGCTTCCCGGCTTCGTCCTACGAGGGGCGGAACGTCGAGATGGCGCGCTACCGGTGCGGCGGGGCGCTGGCGCGGCGCAATCCGGTGCCGGCGGACGCCGCGTGCGGGATCCCCGATTCGGGCACGTCCCACGCGCTCGGCTACGCCCACGAGGCGGGGATCAAGTACGCGCGGCCGTTCGTGAAGTACACGCCGACCTGGGCGCGCAGCTTCATGCCGCAGGACCAGCGTCAGCGCGAGAAGGTCGCGTCCATGAAGCTCATCCCCATCCCGGGGCTCATCAAGGACCGGCGGCTCGTCTTCTGCGACGACTCGATCGTCCGCGGCACGCAGCTCGGCAAGCAGGCCGACCGCCTGTACAAGGAGGGGTGCCGCGAAATGCACGTGCGCATCGCCTGCCCGCCGCTCCTCTATCCGTGCAAGTTCATCAATTTTTCGCGTTCCAAGAGCGAATACGACCTGATCACGCGGCGCTATATTCGCGATACGGAAGGCGAGGGCGCGTCCGTCGACAAGTACGCCGACCCGGCGGGCGAGCCGTACAAGAACATGGTGGAGTACATCCGCTCCACGCTCAACCTGACCTCGCTCGCGTTCCAGACGGTGGACGACCTCGTCGCGGCGATCGGCCTGCCCAAGGACCGCGTCTGCACCTACTGCTGGACGGGCCGGGACGTGTCGGAAGGCGCCGGGTGCGGGGAATGTCCGTGCCGGGCGGCGGAAAAGAAGGAGAACAAGTAATGTCTGAAGTACGTGTGCGTTTCGCCCCTTCGCCGACGGGCAAGGTCCATATCGGGAACATCCGCGCGGCCATCTACAACTGGCTGTATGCGCGGCATACGGGCGGCAAGTTCCTTTTGCGCATCGAGGACACCGACCTCGAGCGCTCGACGCCGGAGGCGATCGCCGCGGTGATGGACGCGATGAAGTGGCTCGGGCTCGACTACGACGAGCCGGTCTTCTACCAGACGAAGAACGTCGCGCGCCACCTGGAATGCGTCGAGAAGCTGCTCGCCAGCGGCCACGCCTACAAGGTCGAGCGCACCTCGCGCGAGGGCAAGACCGGCGTCGTCACCATGTTCCGGATGCCCAAGGAAGGCGTCATCGAATTCAACGACATCGTCAAGGGCCCCATGGCCAAGAAGGCGGAAGACATCCAGGACTTCGCCATCGTGCGCTCGGACGGCTCGCCCATCTTCCACATCGCCAACGTGGTGGACGACATCGACCAGAACATCACGCACATCATCCGCGGCGACGACCATGTGGAGAACACGTTCAAGCACATCTGCATCTTCAAGGCGCTGGGGGCGCCCGTGCCGCAGTACGGGCATCTTTCCATGATCGTCAACGCGCAGGGCAAGCCGTATTCGAAGCGCGACGGCGCGGCGTTCGTGGGCGAATTCAAGGAGCAGGGCTACCTGCCCGAGGCGCTCTTCAACTATCTGCTCCTCCTGGGGTGGAATCCCGGCGACGAGCGGGAAGTCCTGACGAAGGAGGAGATGATCCGTCTCTTCGACCTGGCGAAGGTGCACGTCACCGCGGCGAAATTCGACCTGAAGAAGCTGCAGTGGATGAACGGCGAGTACATCAAGCGCATGCCGCGCGCGGCGTTCCTGGACGAGCTGCGCGCCCGGGTCGCCCGGGCGGGGCTCGCGATCCCGCCGACGTTCGACCTCGACTTGCTCGCCGACCAGCTCCAGGTGCGCACGAAGTTCCTGAACGACATGCCGGGCAACTGCGCCTACTTCTTCACGGACGATTATCCGTTCGACGAGAAGAGCGTCGAGAAACGCCTGAAAAAGCCGGGCGTCAAGGCGATTCTGCTCGATTTGGCGGATCGTTTCGCGGCGCTCCCGGAGTGGACGGCCGCGGCGGGCGAGGCGATGGTCAAGGAACTTTCCCAGGGGCAGGGCATGGGCCCGTGGGTGCACCCCATTCGCGTCGCCGTCTCGGGCCGCATGGACGGTCCGGGCCTCTTCGAGATGCTGGAGCTGCTCGGACGCGAACGGACGGTCGCGCGTCTGCGGAACGCCGCGGAGAAATACGCGCTGTGAGTACGCTTTGGGCCGGCTATAGCGCGAGCGATTTCGCGGGGCGCCGGGGCGAGGCCGCGCGCGCGGCGCTGCCGCCGGACGCCGTCTTCTTCGTGTTCGACGTCTACCAGAAGCATGCGCTGGAACATGTGTTGCCGGGCGCGCACGTCGTCTGCGCGGCGCACGTTCCGCCGGGCGAGTGGGACGAAATCCGCCTCAAGACGGGCCCGAAGCGCATGGCCGGCGAACTCGCCCTGAGCCTCCTGCAGGAAATCCACCTCCTCAAGCCGCGGCGTTTCACGCTCGACTGGGAAGGGCGCGAGCGCGACAAGAACGAATTCCTCGACAAGATCCGCAAGGATCCGGACCGCGTGCGCGACTTCGGGGCGACGTGGACGGCGAGCGTGCCGGGCGGCCCCCGGCTGGCGTTCAAGAGCTATCCCGGCTGTTTCTGCCACCGGCGGCTGGACGAAGGGGGGCTCGCGCTCGCCGAAGTCGTGGCCCGCGACTGGGCGGGGAAGACGGCGGAAGGCGAACCGCGGCGCCTGCTCGACATGGGCTGCGGGTGCGGGCTCGTCTCGTGCCTGGTCGCGTCCGTCGTGCCCAATCTCTCCCTGACGCTGATCGACTCCCACGCCCGCGCCGTGGAAGCCGCGCGGGAGAACGTCGCCTCGTTCGGCTATCCGGCGGAAGTCGTGCTCGCGGACGACGGCATCGCGACGCTCAAGAACGCCAAGCACCGCTTCGACATTTTCGTCGGCAATCCGCCCTACTATTCGGACTACCGCATCGCCGACCTGTTCCTGGACACGGCGCGCAAGGCGCTCAAGTGGGGCGGCGCGTGCTACACGGTCTGCAAGAACGCCGCGGGGCTGGAACCGGTGCAGAAGCGCTATTTCCCGTCCGTCGAAATCGTCCACCGGCGCGGCTATGCGGTGTTGAAATCCATTCACAAGGAGTTTTTATGACGTTCTTCAATTTGTCGCGTTTCCGTCTCTGCGACGTGACGGGCATCCCGATCTACGTGGATGTCTCCTTCGCCATCCTGCTTCTCTTCTTCGTCATGGACGGGGGCGGCATCGCCCTGGGCGTCCCCTGCGCCCTGATCCTCGCGCTGAGCGTCGTCGCCCACGAACTCGGGCACGCCCTGACGGCGCGGGCCTTCGGCTATGCGACGCAGGACATCACCATCTCGCTTCTGGGCGGATGCGCCTCGCTGATCGCCCTGCCGCGCAAGGCCTGGCAGGAATTCCTGACGGCGCTGGCGGGGCCCGTGGTCAGCTTCCTCCTGGCGCTCTTCGCCTTCCTCGCGCGCCGGTTCCTGCCGATAGAGAACCAATGGCTCGCGCACATGCTCTCCTATTGCTGCTTGCTCAACGTCATGCTGGGGGCGTTCAACCTGCTCCCGGGCTTCCCGATGGACGGCGGGCGCATCTTCCGCAGCGTGCTGATGGCGTTCTTCTCGCGCGAGCGGGCGACGTTCGTGGCCATGTGGGTCGGGCGCGCCTTCGCCATCCTGCTCGCCGTCTCGGGCCTGCACGCGATGTTCACGGGCGGACCGTGGGCCTTCGTGCGCGTGCTCATCGCCTGGATGATCTGGCGGGAAGGCTGGCGCGAATACCAGCTCGCGCGGTTCGAGTCCGCCTGGCGCTACACGGAATCCTACCGGGCGCGCGTCTCGCCCCCGCCCTACGGCGGCAAGGGCGACGACTGCGACGTGACGCGCGAATGAGGTTCTTGGATAGGATGAACGGCAAAATGACGGCTAATGTCCCGGGAAGGAAAGGGTTTTGGGCAAACCGCGCGGGCCTTTTCGTGTCGATCCTGGCTCTTGCGACGGCAGTCTCCCTGCCGGCCGCGGCGGAAACGAATGCGGTCGCGCAGCTTGCGCCCGTCACGGTCTGGGGCGAGCGCCTGCGCATGGGCGAGGCCCAGCCGGACGATTCCCTCTGGCGCGGCGCGCCGCCGGCTTTGACGGTCCGTTCCCAGGGCGAAGCGGGCGGGCTCGTGGATCTGAGCGTCAACGGCGCGGCGTTTTCGGAGTCGGGCATCATCTTCAACGGCGCGGCGCTCAAGAACGCCCAAACCGAGCATTTCAACGCCGATTTCTCGTGCCCGTCCGATTGGCTGGAGACGCCGCGCGTCTTGACGGGGCTGGATCTCTTCCGCGCCAATACGGGCCATCCGGCCGGTTCGCTCGAGGCGCATACGGTCGCGCCGACGGTGCGTTCCGGCCGCGCCACACTCGGCGTCGGCCTGGGCGGGCTCTACTTTACGCGCCTCAACGCGCTGGAAGTCTTCGACGTCGCCCCGGGCGTCCGCGGCTGGGCGGGCGCGTTCATCGAGGCGGCGCACGCGGACCGCATCGACGGCTACAAGGAGAACGATCTGGACCGCCTGTCGGTGGGCGGGCGTTTCGGCCTGGCCGCCGAGAACTGGATGTTCGACGCCCTGGTGGCCTTCCGCTGGCGCGATTTCGGCGTCCGCGGCGCATACGGCTACGATGCCCGGCCCGCCTGGGAAGCGAACAAGCAAGGCCTGGTTTCCGCGAATTGGCGCTATGACGCGGGCGACGACCAGGCGAGCGAGATCTCCGTCCTCTGGTCGCGCGCGGACGACGCCTACCGGCTCGACCGCGTCGTCCCCGAATACTACGAGAACAAGCATCTGGCGGACGAAATCGTCGTCCACGCCGCCACCCGCCGCCATTTCGCGGATTGGCTCTTCGTGGATCTGCGCGGCGACACGGCTTTCGAAGTCTACGACACTGCGCGCAAGCACGATTACACCGGCGCGAACCCCTATGCGCACAACTTCCGCCGCACGCGCGTGCACGGTTCGTACGCCGTCCTGCCGGGCGTCAAGGCCGGCCGCTGGGAAATCGCCGCGGGCGCGGCGGCGGAATTCTACAGCGCGTTCGACGCGCAGTGCAATCCGGCCGCCGGCGTCACGTACTTCACGGACGACGCCGAGCGCGGCAAAATCGCGCTTTCCTACCGCGAGGCGACGCGCATGCCCAGTTTCACCGAACTGACCTACGAGGGACCGACGACCGTCGGAACCTACAATCTGCCGCTTTCCCACACCCGCACGGTGGCGCTCGACTACTCCTACAGCCCCGACGGAAGCGGAACGGTCGAAGGCGTGCGCGCCGGATTCTTCCTCTCGCGCAGCCACCGCCTGACGGACTGGCTCAAGACGGCGCCGGGCGGACGCTGGACGGCGACGGCGCTTCGTCCGGTCACGTTCTTCGGTCTTTCGGGCGATGCCGTTTTCAGGCTGACCGACTCCCTCAAACTCATGGCGGACGGCGCCCTCACGCTCAAGGAGACGGATACGGACTATTATTCGTCGCGCTACGTGATGGACTACCCCCTCGCCGCGTTTGCGCTCGAAGCCCGCTGGGACCTGACCGATTTCTGGTCCGTTTCGTACCGCCAGGGCGTGGAAGCGTGGAAGTCCAACCCCGTGCGCAACGGATCCTCGGTGCGGAACGTGTCGCGCCTGGAAACGACGGTCAAAATGCCGTTTTGCCGCGATTTCTCGGTTTCGCTGGGTCTGGCGGACCTTTTCGATCAGGCCTTCGAGGTTATCCCGGGGCAGAAGACGCAGGGCGTGACGGGCTATCTGGCCGCGACCTGCAAATGGTAGGGGGCGCATGAAACGACTCATCGAGGCTTTGCGGCAGGCGAAACGCGCGGGCGTATTGACCGGCGCGGGGGTCTCCACCCTGAGCGGCATCCCCGACTTCCGCGGTCCGCAGGGACTTTACCGGAATCCGGACGCCGAGCGCATTTTCGACATCGACTGGTTCGACCGCGACCCGACGATCTACTATCGCGGATGCGCCGAGCTCGTGTACGGGCTGGGGGCCTACAAGCCCAACGCCGTCCACTACGCGCTCGCCCGTCTCGAACGGCTGGGCCGGGTGGCGGGCGTCGCCACGCAGAACATCGACATGCTGCACCAGAAAGCCGGTTCGCGGCGCGTCCACGAAGTGCACGGCTCGCCGGCGTTCCACCATTGCCGGCGCTGCGGCGACGCGAAGACCTTCGACGAGATCTGCGCCCTGATCGCCGCGCACGGCGGACGCGCCGCGCTGGGCAATCCCTACGTGCCGCGCTGCGCCTGCGGGGGCGTCTACAAGCCGGACATCACGTTCTTCGGCGAAGCCCTGCCGGAGGAGGCGTTCCGCGCGGCGCAGGCGGACGCGATGGGGAGCGACGTCTATCTCGTCCTGGGCACGTCGCTCACGGTCTTCCCGGCGGCGGGTCTGCCGCGTCTCGCCCTGCAGGGCGGGGCGAAGCTCTTTATCGTCAACGCCCAGCCGACGCCGCTGGACGCGTATGCCGTCGCCGCGTACACCGACCTCGCCGCGTTCGCCGCGGCCGTCGCGGAGGAGTTCGCGCCATGAGCGATTTTCTGCTTTCCCTCAAGGACGTCTCGCTGGCTTTCGGCGGCCCGCCCGTCCTGGAACACGTCTCGCTTTCCGTCTCCAAGGGCCTGCGCGCGGCGCTGACGGGCCGCAACGGCTCGGGCAAGTCCACGCTCCTGAAGGTCGTCGCGGGCATCCTGGAGCCCGATTCGGGCGAGATCGTCCGCGCGCCCGGCCTGCGCACCGTCTACGTCTCGCAGGACGTCCCCCACGACCGTCCGGACGACCCGGCGTTCAACGCGCTTTCGGGCGGCGGACGCCGCCGGCGCATACTGGAGGACGCGCTGCTGGCGAAGCCCGACCTGCTCTTGCTGGACGAGCCGACGAACCATCTCGACATCGAGACCATCGACTGGCTCGAGGGCATGCTGCGCCGGGCGCGCGAAATGGCCGTCCTCGTCGTCACGCACGACCGCCGCTTCCTGCGCCGCGTGGCCACCCGCATCTACGACCTCGACCGCGGCGAAATCTCCGGCTGGGAATGCGACTACACGACGTTCGTGAAGCGCAAGGCCGAACTGCTCGCCGACGAAGCCGTCTTCTGGGAGCGCAAGGCGAAGAAGCTCAAGGAGGAGGAAGCCTGGATCCGCCGCGGCGTGAAGGCCCGCACGACCCGCAACGAAGGGCGCGTGGCGGCGCTCCTGAAGCTGCGCGAGGAATTCGCCGCGCGGCGCACCGCCCCCGGCGCCGCCGCGATGAAACTCGACACGGCCGCCGCGGGCGGCGTCTCCGTCATCAAGGCGCAGGACGTCTCCTTCTCCTGGCCCGGCGCCGAAAAGCCGCTCATCCGCGATTTCACGACGACCATCCTGCGCGGCGAACGCATCGGCCTGCTCGGACGGAACGGCGCGGGCAAGACGACGCTCCTCAACCTCCTCACCGGACGCCTCGCGCCCACCTCGGGCACGATCCAGATCGGCACGCGCGTCGAGATGGCGTTCTTCGACCAGCTGCGCACGGAAATGAAGGGCGACCTGACCGTGGCCGAGAACATCGCCAGCGACCGCGACGAAGTCGTCGTCGGCGGCGTGAAGAAGCACGTCTTCTCCTATCTGGCGGACTTCCTCTTTTCGTCCGACCGGTGCCGCACGCCCGTGCGGGCGCTTTCCGGCGGCGAGCGCGCGCGCCTCATGCTCGCCAAACTCTTCCTCAAGCCCGCCAACCTGCTCGTCATGGACGAGCCCACGAACGATCTGGACGTGGAGACGATGGAGCTTCTCGAGGAACAGCTCCTCGCCTACAAAGGCACGCTCCTGCTCGTTTCGCACGACCGCGAGTTCCTGGACCACGTGGTCACCTCCACGCTCGTCCTGGAGGGCGACGGCCTCGTGCGGGCGTATCCGGGCGGGTACGAGGACTATCTGCGCCAGCGCCAGCCGCCCGCCGCCGCCGAAAAGAAGTCCGCCCCGGCGGAGGCCGCGCCCCCGCCGCCGCGCCCGGCCGCCCGCAAGCTTTCCTACAACGAACAGCGCGAACTCGCGGCCTTGCCGGACCGGATCGACGCGCTCGAGAAGGAGACCGCCGCCCTGCGCGAACGCCTCGCGGACGGCGCGCTCTACCGCACGGACCCCGCACGGGCCGCGGCGGACGCGGCGCGCCTGCCGGCCGCGGAAGCCGAGCTCGAGGCCGCCGTCGAGCGCTGGGCGGCCCTCGAGGAACGCAAGGCCTAGGAGACGCGCATGTACATCCTCTGGGACTGGAACGGCACGCTGCTGGACGACACCGAGACCTGTCTCGCCGCCCTGAACGACATGCTCGCCGCACGGCGCCTGCCCACAATCGGCCTGGACTATTTCAAGGACCATTTCGCCTTCCCCGCGCGGCGTTTCTACGAGGAGCTCGGCATTCGCGCGACGGGACCCGAATGGCAGGCCCTCGCGCAGGAGTTCCACGACCGCTACCACAGCCGGACGCCCCGCCTCAACGCCGAGGCGCGCGACGTCCTCGGACGCCTGCACGCGGATAAGATCGGCCAGTCCGTCATTTCGGCCTTGCGCCAGGACCTGCTTTCGCGCGACACCGCCGCGTTCGGCCTGACGGACTTCTTCGACCACGTCTACGGCGTGGACAACCTGGACGGCGGAACCAAGGTCGCGCGCGCCCTCGAGCTGAAGGCCCTCCTGGAGAAGGAGCGCGGACGCGAGCCGCTCGTCGTCATCGGCGACTCCCTGCACGACAAGGAAGTCGCGGACGCCCTGGGCGCGCGCTGCGTCCTCTTCGGCGGCGGTTCGCACAGCCTCGCCCGCCTCGCCGCGGTCGCCCCCGCCTTCAATTCCCTCGCGGACTGCGTCGCCTGCGCGCTCGAGGGCTAGACCCCTCAGAAGTACGGACAGAGGGGGACTTCCT
>DBKW01000075.1 GCA_002298665.1 Verrucomicrobia bacterium UBA740
TTTGCGGTTTTTTTCGGGGGCTAGGATTGGCCGGTAAGGGCGGGATCGAGGGGGTGGGAGCCTTGCGGCTGGCGCCGCAGCGCGTGGCACGAGGCGGCGCCAGGGGCAAGGGACAAGGTGGGCGGACGGCGGGCGGGTGAGAAGGGGTCTCCCTAAGCACCCGTAAATTTGGTATAATATAGGCATGATGATTCCGCACGAACTCATACAGGCGTTTCCTAGGCGTCCCCAGTCCGCGACAAAGTATTCCGTCGGCACGGTTACGATTGTCGGCGGGTCGGGGCACTATATTCACGCGCCGGTCATAGCGGCGCTCGGGGCGCGTGCGGCGGGGGCGGGGCTTGTGCAGCTTGTCGTGCCGGACGCTTCGCGCATTGCCGCGGGGGCGCACGTTCCCGAGGCGACGTTCACGAAGCTCACGCCGACGTGCGTTCCGCCGCGTGCGGACGTGACGGTCGTGGGGATGGGGCTTTCGACGGGGCTGAATGCGCAGGCGATTCTCTCGCGTATTCTATCCGGCAGCGCGGGGCGGTTCGTGCTGGACGCCGACGCGCTGACGATACTCGCCGGGTGGTATGCGGAAGGAAAGACGCGCGCGGCGATTGTCGGGCAGGAGGTCGTACTGACGCCGCACGAGGGCGAGGCGGCGCGGCTTTTGGGCGTCCGCCGCGAAGAGATCGCCGCCGACCGTCCGGGCGCGGCCCGGGCTTTGGCGGCGCGGTATCAGGCGACGATTGTCTTGAAGGGTCCCGGCACGCTCGTGGTTTCGCCGGACGGCGCGCGCGTCTACGAGAACCGGACGGGGAATCCCGAAATGGCGCTGGGGGGCATGGGCGATCTTTTGTCCGGCGTGATTGGGGCGCGGTGGGCGTATCTGAAGGGCGATCCGTTTCTGGCGGCGGCGGCGTCCGTCTGGCTTCACGGGGCGGCGAGCGACGCGCTGGTCGCCGCGGGGGAGGATCCCTCGCTCGCGAACACGGCGGCGTTTCTGGGTGCGCTACGGGTCCGGCTCGACCGGGGAGGCGGCCGGCGGGAGCATGGGGCGGAATGAGAATCGGCTACGAGGAATTTTTCCGCGTCCTGGAGGGCACGACGGGAGCGCTGGGGCTGCTGACGATGCAGGCGACGGGTACGGCGTACCGGCTGGCGCGGCGGTTTCCCGGGCGGCTCCAGGCGCTTTTTTCGGCGGAGCACGGGTATTTCGGGATGCTGGCCGCGGGCGAGAAGGCGGCCAGCGCGCGGCATCCGTTTTTGAGGGTGCCGATCCATTCGCTTTACGGGGCGCAGCGCAAGCCGACGGGCGAGATGCTGGCGGGACTCTCGCGGATGGCGATCGACCTGTGCGACATCGGGGTGCGGTGCTACACGTATTTGGCGACGCTTCGGAACATGCTGGAAGCGTGCGCGGAGGCGGGGTTGCCGGCGATCGTGCTGGACCGTCCGGTTCCGCTGGGCGACGTGGTGGACGGTCCGTTGGTGGAGCCTGGGCAGGAGAGTTTCGTCGCGCCGGTCGACGTGCCGCTCTGCCATGGCATGACGCCGGGCGAATGCGCGCTGTGGATTCGCGCCGCAGAGAAGCTGGATTTGGATTTGCAGGTCGTGCGCCTGGAGGGATGGTCGCACGCGGCGTGCGAACCGTGGGCGAATTTCGTGCCGCCGAGCCCGGCAATCCGCAGCTGGGACAGCGCGGTGCTGTATCCGGCGACGGTGTTCACGGAGGCGTATCCGGCTTTGGACTGCGACCGATTCGGGTCGCTCGCGTTTCGCGTAATCGGCGCACCGTGGCTCGCGGCGCGGGAGGCGCTGGACGGATTGGAGGCACCGCTGGCCGCGTGCGGGCTCGAGATGCGGCCGTACCGGTACGTCGGCGCGGGTGGGGCGTACGCCGGGCAGACGCTCGAGGGGATTCTGCTGGCCGTTTCCGCGCGGGAGAAGTACCGTCCGGTCGAGGCGGGCGTGCGGATCCTGGACTGGCTTTTGCGGCGCCATCCGGACGAGATGTCCGTCGGGGCGCGTCCCGAGTGGCTGGCGAAGCTTGCGGGGACGCCGGCGCTCGGGGCGGCGTTGCGGGCGGGCGGTCTGGACGGGCTGCTCGCCGCGTGGGCGTCGGCGCGGGCGGGGTATCTCGCCACGCGCGTCAATCTCTACACAGAAGAAAGGGTTTCGTCGTGACGGGCATTCGGTTGCTTGCAGTGGTTTGCGGGGTTCTGGGGAGCGGGCTTTTCGCGTTCGCCGAGAAGCGTCCCTATTCGCGCTATGCGCCCATCGTCGAGCGGCAGCCGTTCGGGGCGATTCCCGACGGTTTCGATCCGTCCGTCAACCCGAGCACGGTGTCGGTCCGGGAAACGCGCGAAGAGAAGCAGTTGACGGTCGAGCAGGAGCAGCTCAAGCGGTCCGTCAAGTTCAGCGTGATCAACGTGGACCCGGAGGGGATCGTGCGCGTGGGCTTTTCGGACCTGTCGTCGGGCAAGCAGCCGCGGCACTACTATCTGGCGGTCGGCGAAAGCCGCGACGGGTGGACGGTCGCGGCGGCGGACGCCGCGGCGCGGACGGCGCAGTTGTCGAAGGACGGCGTGGAACTCGACCTGTCGCTCGGGGGCGAGAGCACGGAGGCACAAAAGGCGATGACGGGTTCGCCGGCGTACCTGGCAGGCGCACGGACACCCGATGGCGCGTCCTCCGCACGTTCGGCGTCCGGCGGTGGGCTCATGGGGGCGAAGGCGCGTTCGCGCCAGCGACGTCTCTTGCAGGCGGAGGAACGCGCCCAGATTGAGGCGGAGCAGAAGAAGCGCGCGGAGGAAGAGAAGGTGCGCGAGGAAGAGCGCAAAATCGAACTCGAGAACATGCGCGCGGATCTGGCGGACTTGCGCAAGCAAATGCGGCAAGACAAGGCGGCGAAGGACGGTGGGCGACAGGCAACCGGTGCGGACGCGGCGGACGAGACGGTCTCCGCAGACGAGCGGGAAGACGGCGCACGCGGAGAATGAAGATGAAAACGACGACATTGGAAGAATTCAGGGCGGAACTGCTGCGCACGGGCGGCTACGACACCGCGGAAGGGCATTGTCCGAAGACGCGCGCGAAAGGCGGGGCGCTGACGACGCTCGCCTATTCGTGGGGCGTGGCGTACGTCTTCCCGATGTGCGCGCTCTACGAGCCGCTGGGCAAGCTGACGACGGATCTTTGGGCGCATCTGTGCTTCAAGACGGTGCAGCGGGCGGAGCGGCTCGGCATCCGGGTGCACCTGGAGGGGTGGAAGAACCGCGAAGCGTACAAGGGTCCTGTGGTCTATCTGTGCAACCACATGTCCACGACGGAGACGATTTTCCTGCCGCCGATCCTCTTGACATACGGACCTTTCAGCGTGGTGGCTAAAGAGTCGCTGTCGCATCTGCCGCTTCTGGGGCGCGCCGCGGCGCATATGGGCATGGTGGGGATCGGGCGCAAATCGCCGCGCGAGGACCTGGTCAAGTTGCTGACGGTCGGCGAGGAGCGCATACGCCAGGGCGGGAGCTTCCTCATTTTCCCGCAGGGCACGCGGCAAGAGGTGTTCAGCCGCAAGGTGTTCTCGTCCATCGGCGCGAAACTCGCCGAGCGCGCGGGGTGCCCCATCGTGCCGCTCGTCGTGGATACGCGCTGCCAGTTGACGCGCAAAGAGGGGTGGCTCAAGAACATCTTCAAGGATTTCGGTCCGGTCGACACGTCGAAGGACATCCGGTGCTGTTGCGGACCCGTGATCGCGCCCGCCAAGGCGCGCGTCATGCAGGAGCAGGCGTTCGACTGGATGGCGACGCAATTGGAGGCGTGGGGCCTGCCCACGGAGCGTTGAGATGCTGGAGCGGCTTGCGGTTTCGAACCTCGCCGTCATCGAGAAGGCGGAAGTCAACTTTGTCGCGGGTCTCAACGTGTTGACGGGCGAGACGGGTTCGGGCAAAAGCGTCCTGCGCGGCGCGATCGAACTCGTGCTGGGCGGGCGCGCCGAGTCGTCCGCCGTGCGCACGGGGGCCAAGGAAGCGCGCGTTGAGGCGGAGTTCCGTCTGGAGGGGCCCGCACAGGCGCCGGTGGACGCGATTCTCGGGGAGGCCGGTGTGCCGGCGTGCGAAGGGGGCGTCCTTCTGATACGGCGCACGATCGGGGCGGAAGGCACGAGCCGGGTATGGGTCAACGACGCGCGCACGACGGTCACGACGCTCAAGCGGCTCGCCGCGGCACTGGTGGACGTCCACGGTCCGCGCGCGAACCAGCGTCTGCTGGAAGAGCGGTTCCAGCGCGCCACGCTGGACCGGTACGGCGCGGTCGACCTGGGGGCCTACAAAGAGGTTTACGCGGAACTTCAGCATGTCCGGGAAGAGGCGGCCGCCTTGAAGGCGCTGTCGACTTCGGAAGAGGAATGCGAGCTGCTGCGCTTCCAGGTGAACGAGCTCGAGGAGGCGGGGATTACGGCCGAGGACGACGAGCTGGCCGCGCGCCATGCCGCCGCGGCGCATGCCGAAGAAATCGCGCAAGTCGCACAGGAGGCGACGGAGGCGCTTGGGGGCGACGCCGGCGCAAGCGAGATCCTGGCGCGGCTGGAGCCGCAGTTCGCCGCGCTGGCGAAGCACTTCCCCGAGGCGGAAGAATGGGCGCGGGAAAGCGAAGATATCGCGGTTCGCCTGCAGGACCTTTCGCGCACAATCGAGGAGTCCGTCTCGCGTCTGGAGGTCGACCCTGCGGCGTTTGCGGAGATGGACCGCCGCCTCGGCGTCGTGAACCGGCTGAAACGGAAGTATCTGCCGGCGCTGTTGCCCGCGGGGCGGACGCTTTCCGAAGCGCTGAACGATGTCTTGGAGGCCAAGCGCAAGAGGTTGGACGATTTCGAGAACCGCGAACGTCGCCTGGAGGAGCTTGCGCGGGAGGAGTCCGCGCTTTACCGGCGCGTCCGGGCCGCGGGCGAGCAGGTTACGGCCGCGCGCCGGGCCGCGGGCGAGAGGCTGGCGCAGGCGGTTACGCGGGAATTGCGGCAATTGGGATTCCTCAAGGCGAGTTTCGCCGTGCGTCTGGACGCGTGCGAGCCCGCGGCGGAAGGTTGCGACACGGTCGTCTACACGCTGGAGCCGAATCCGGGCGAGGGGACGAAACCGCTCGAGGCGATCGCCAGTTCCGGCGAAATCGCGCGCGTCATGCTGGCGCTCAAGGGCGTGCTCGCCCAGCACGACACGATCGGCACGCTGGTCTTCGACGAGATCGACGCGAATATCGGCGGCGAGACGGGTCGCATGGTGGGCGAGAAGATGCGGGCGGTCGCCGCGCGCCAGCAGGTCATCGCGATAACCCATCTGCCGCAAAGCGCCGTCTACGGAGCGCGGCATTTCGCGGTATCGAAGTCCGTCTCGGGCGGACGCACGCGCACCGCCGTCGTCTGCGTGGAAGGGGAGGCGCGGGTCGCGGAAATCGCGCGCATGCTGGGCGGCGGTTCGGTCGGGGATATCGCGTACCAGCATGCGCAGGAGCTTTTGCATGCGACGCACTTGAAAAACGACGGAAAAATGATATAATACCTAACAAGGTTTCGTAGTAGTAAGGATTTAAGCTGTAGATTCCATTCGTGTTATGGCCAAGATAAAGAAAACAGAAGAGACGCAAATCTCATGGAAGGCGGAGGGGGCGTACCCCATTCGTCTCGTTGACAATGCCTTTGACGAGGCGGATACGACGCTTGCGACGATTTTGCGCACATGCGGCGCCGGCGAGATGCCGCGCGTTCTGCTGGTCGCCGACTACAACGTCGTGCATTATACGGAAGGGATCGGTTCGCGCATAGGGCGCTATTTCCAGGCGCACGGCATCAAGTTGGCCGGGCCCGCCGTCATCCTCTCGGGCGGCGAGCGGATCAAGAACGACAAGCGGCAGAGCGCCCTGCGCGTGGCGCGCGCGGCGATCGAGGCGCGCATTGGCTGCAGGGACGTCTTGCTGGCCATTGGGGGCGGGAGCGTTCTTGATGTGGCGGGGTTCGCGGCCGCACAGATTCGCTCGGGAATCAAGTTTGTGCGCATGCCCACGACCCTCGCGACGCAGGCCGAGGGGGCGTATTCGGACTATGCCGCGCTGAACGAGGGGTATGTGAAAGACGCGTATCGGATTCCTTCGCATCCGGCCGCGGTGGTCGTGGACGTTTCCTTTACGCGCACGATACTGGACGGCGTGTGGTTCGGGGGTATCGGCGAGTGTCTGCGGTACGCGGTGACACAGGATGCCGCGCTCGTCAAGCTGATTTCCACTAACATTGACGCGCTTATGGCGCGCGATGAAGCGGCGGCCAAGGCGCTCATTTCCAACATGATAGACGTGCGCGCCAAGAAGGGCGCGACGGATTTCGCCAAGTGGAGCGCGATGCGCCTGGAGGCGATGAGCAACTACCGTTTGCCGCATGGGTATGCGCTGGCGATCGGGACTTGCTTGGAAGGGCTGTACGCAATCGAGCGCGGCGTTCTAAAGGCGTCCGACTGGGAGATTGTCCCGACCCTACTGCGGAAGTGCGGTGCGTTGCAGGGACTTGTCCATAGCCAGCGTCTTTTCTCCCAACCCGCGAACATCCTCATGGGACTCGACGCGCTGTCGATCACGACGGGGTCCATGGCGCGTATCCTCCCCAAGGCGATCGGCAAGGGCGTTGTGGAAGAGACGCCCGATCGCGAGGTGTACGAGTCCGTGCTCTCACGCTTCGTCGAGACGATGTTGGGCAGCGAAGGAACGGAAGCAAAGCAGGCCTGATAATTTCGTGCGACTGCTAAAAAGGATGCGGCTCCAGTCGTGAAGCCGCATCCTTTTTGTGTTCTCCGTCTATCCGCCGTTATTTGTTGGCCAGATAGGCGTTGATGCCGGCCGCCGCGCGGCGTCCCTCGCCCATGGCCAGAATGACGGTCGCGGCACCCAGCACGATATCGCCGCCGGCGAAGACGCCCGGGATGGACGTTTCGTTCGTCTCGGGATTCACGACGATATTGCCGCGCTTGTTGACTTCAAGTCCCTGTGTCGTGGCCGGGATGAGCGGATTCGAGGCATTGCCGACGGCGACGACCACGGTATCGACGTCGAGCACGAATTCGCTGCCGGGAATCGCAATGGGGCTGCGGCGACCCGAGGCATCGGGCGCGCCCAGTTCGTATTTCAGGCACTCGAGCCCCTTGACGCGTCCCTTTTCGTCCCCCAGGACGCGCTTGGCATTCTGAAGCGTACGGAACTCCACGCCTTCGTCCTTGGCGTGATGGACTTCTTCCGCGCGCGCGGGCATTTCGGCCTCGCTGCGGCGATAGACGAGGTAGACCTTCTCGGCCCCGAGGCGAAGCGCCATGCGGCTGGCGTCCATGGCGACGTTGCCGCCGCCGAGAACCGCCACGCGTTTGCCGTGCCAATACGGGGTGTCGTTGTGTTCTTCGTCGTAGGCCTTCATGAGGTTGGCGCGCGTCAGATATTCATTCGCGCTGAAGACGCCCATGAGGTTCTCGCCTTCGATGTTCATGAACTTGGGAAGTCCGGCGCCCGTCCCGACAAAAACCGCGTCAAAGCCATCCTTGTCCATCAAATCCTTGAGGTGGCGCGTGCGGCCCACGACGAAGTTCGTCTCGACTTTGACGCCAAGCTTCTTGAGTCCGTCGATTTCGTTCTGCACGATCGTTTTGGGCAGACGGAATTCGGGGATGCCGTAGACGAGCACGCCGCCCGGCTTGTGGAAGGCCTCGAACATCGTCACGGCGTGGCCGGCGCGTGCACAGTCCGCCGCGACGGTGATGGACGCGGGGCCCGAGCCGACGACGGCGACCTTCTTGCCCGTCGCGGGAGCCACCGTATCCGGCTCGGTCAGACCGGCCTCGCGGACATAGTCCGCGCAAAAGCGCTCGACGCGTCCGATGGCGACGGACTTCTCGACGTCCTTCAGGAGCTTGCCCATCGTGCAGAACTTCTGGCACTGTTTTTCCTGCGGGCAGACGCGTCCGCAAACGGCGGGGAGCAAGGAGGTTTCGCGGATGATTGCGAGCGCACCCTTGAAGTCGCCTTCCGCCGCCTTCGCGAGGAAGCCGGGGATGTTGATGGCGACGGGGCAACCCTTCATGCAGGGCTTCGCCGGACACTGCAAGCAGCGCGAGGCCTCTGTTTGGGCCATTTGCGCCGTATAGCCGCACGCCACTTCCTTCATGTTGCGGGCGCGTATCTGCGGTTCCTGTTCGGGCATGGCCTGCGGAGGGATGGCCATTTTTTCTTTCGGTGTCATAATTCTAAAATCCTTAAATCCTTGAACTCGTGGTTATTTTGCGGAAGACGAGAAGATGCCGGCCTTGCACAGGTGCTCCTTCGCCTTTTGCTCTTCGGCCTTGAAGGAACCCATGCGCTCGAGCATCAGTTCCCAGTCGACCTGGTGGGCGTCGAATTCGGGGCCGTCGACGCAGACGAACTTCGTCTCGCCGCCCACGGTGATGCGGCAGCCGCCGCACATGCCGGTGCCGTCGATCATGATGGTGTTGAGCGAGGCGACGGTCTTCACGCCGAAGGGCTTCGTCGTCAACGCGCAGAACTTCATCATGATGGGCGGACCGATCGCGATGACTTCGTCGACCGCGCCTTTCTCGCACAGTTCCTTCAGCGGTTCCGTGACGAGTCCCTTGCGGCCCGAAGAGCCGTCGTCCGTCATGAGGATGAGCTTGTCGCCCGCGATCGCGCGCATCTCGTCCTCCATGACGAAGAGGGATTTGTTGCGGGCACCCATGATGATCGTCACGTCGTTGCCGGCGGCCTTGAGCGCCTGGGCGATCGGGTGCATCGGGGCGACGCCGATGCCGCCGCCTACGCACACGACGCGTCCGACCGGTTCGCCGTTCTGGCCGCGGATGGAGGTCGGGCGCCCGAGGGGGCCCACAAGCGCCCCGAGCGCGTCGCCCACGCCCAACCGCGCGAGTTTCATCGTCGTCGCGCCCACGGTCTGATAGATCAGCGTGATCGTGCCGCGCACGGGGTCCGCGTCCGCAATCGTCAACGGGATGCGCTCGCCATGTTCCGCATCGACCATCAGGATGATGAACTGCCCCGCCTTGCGCTCCTGGGCGATAAGAGGGGCTTCCACGACAATCTGGTAGACATTGTCGGACAATTGTTTCTTTTCGAGGATTTTATTCATACTGTCCACTATTGTAGCATATTTTGCGGGAAAAGGGAAGGGTAAAGAAAAAGACGCGGTGGAAATCCCGTCCGCGTCTTTTCCCTTGAAGACCGTCCGCCTCAGCAAACGCCCTGCGCCACCATGGCGTCCGCCACCTTGACGAAGCCGGCGATGTTCGCGCCCATGACGTAGTTGCCCTTGTGGCCGTATTTCGCCGCGGCCTCGTAGGCGTTGTCGTGGATGGACTTCATGATGCCCTTGAGCTTGTTGTCCACTTCCTCGGCCGACCAGGAGAGGCGCTCGGAGTTCTGGCTCATTTCGAGGCCGGACGTCGCCACGCCGCCCGCATTGGACGCCTTGCCCGGGCTGAACATGATCTTCGCGTGGAGGAACTTCTCGATGGCTTCCGGCGTGGACGGCATGTTCGCGCCCTCGCCCACGAGCTTGCACCCATGCTTGAGCAGGTAGTCCGCATCTTCGCCATTGAGTTCGTTCTGGCGTGCGCAGGGGAACGCCGCGTCGATCTTGTCGGCGATCTGCCAGCTGTTCGCGCCGGCGTAGAACTTCACGCCCTTCGCTTCCTTGGCGAAATCGGCCAGTTCGCCGCGCGTCACGTTCTTGAGGACCATGATGTCCTTGAGCATCTGCTCCGTCAGGCCGTCCTCGACGTAGATCGCGCCCGAGCGGTCGGAGAGCGTCAGAACCTTCGCCCCGAGCTGCATCAGCTTTTCGGCCGCGAAGGACGCCACGTTGCCCGAACCGGAAATGACGCACTTCTTGCCCTCGAACGTCTCGCCATTGACCGCGAGCATGTTCTGTGCGAAGTAGATGTCGCCGTAGCCCGTCGCTTCCGGACGGATCAGCGAGCCGCCGAAGCTCAGGCCCTTGCCCGTGAGCACGCCCGTCCACTCGTTCGCCAGCCGCTTGTACTGCCCGAACATGTAGCCGATTTCGCGTCCGCCCACGTTCATGTCGCCCGCCGGAACGTCCGTATCCGGACCGATGTGGCGGAAGAGTTCCGTCATGAAGCTCTGGCAGAAGCGCATGACTTCCGCGTCGCTGCAGCGCTTGCCGGGGGTGTGGGGGCTCTGCTTGGGGTCGAAGTCGCTGCCGCCCTTGCCGCCGCCCATGGGGAGGGTCGTGAGGGAGTTCTTGAAGACCTGCTCGAAGGCGAGGAACTTCAAAACGCTCAGGTTGACGGTCGGATCGAAGCGCAAGCCGCCTTTGTACGGCCCGATGGCGCTGTTCATCTGCACGCGGTAGCCGCGGTTGACGCGGATGATTCCCTTGTCGTCCACCCACGGGACGCGGAACATGATCACGCGCTCGGGCTCGACCATGCGCTCGAGAATGGCGTTCTCCTCATACTGCTTGTTGGCCTTCAACACCGGGTCGAGGGTCATCAGAACCTCGTCCACCGCCTGAATGAATTCCGGTTCGTTCGCGTTCTTCGCCTTCACAGAGGCGAGCACCGAGTCAACGTACTTGCTCATTTCTATCCTTGTATAGATATAGTTTTCAATTTATGTAAACTTGCGTCTTTTTTATGAGCACAAAATGTGCCAAAGCCGGTCGGACGCGGCTGTTTTCCGCTAAACATTACATGGGATGTAAAGCCTCCCGGACGGCTTTTACACTTTCTTTCATCGCATGCGCCGCGCCGGCTGTCTATCGGGGTTCCCGTAAGAGACACTACGGGGCGGTTTTAACCGTGTAGGGGAAGTAGAAAATGTAGAGAGCAGGGGCTGTCCCGGATGTACCGGGTGTTTCGGCTATCCGCGCGTCCTCCCTTCCCCCGCTGTTCGGTCCGCTTTCACCCAGGGCAGGGGGCGGGGCGGGGTCGGGGTCCTATTTTCCCCCGCGGAACCCCCTGTCCATACCCCCCGCATGTGACGGTATCTAACATGCGCATGTTTTTGGACCTCATGCGGAGACCCTTTTTCGGCGTGAGGCGTTTTTGGGGCGATAACTTGCAGTTTTAACGCGTTTGGACGCCAGAACGGCCACTTAACGCGAATGTTAGCCGCGGCGAATTCTCAGCCGCATGAGGGGG
>DBKW01000054.1:0-2497 GCA_002298665.1 Verrucomicrobia bacterium UBA740
TCCTGTAAATCCTGTCTAAAACACATTTCTCGGTGCCTCTGTGTTATAACTCGTTAGGCTTCTCATGCCCCCTCGTCTACAATTGTACAACTCTACACGGCTGAATTTATCTCACGCGGAGACCCGGAGAACGCAGAGAGAAGGGGGGGGCAGGATTTACAGGATGGGCGGATTGGGGGGGTGACTTTGCATCCGCAAAGAGGTATAATGATACACATAACGATTGGAGGAGAGCATAGACTGTCCCTCATTCGCGGTCAGATGTGAAGGTGCGCCACCCAGTCTGCGCCCGGTGGCGGGTCTTCTTCATAAGAGCGGGCGCGGAGAAAGCAAGGATAAAAACATGAGAAGAATGACCTTGGGACGCTGGAAGGCGCTGCTGTGCGCCTTGTCTCTTACGGTCGGATCGGCTTTCGCCGCGACCTATACATACGACATCGATGACTACGGCGATGGAACCTGCGAGTTGACCGCCGTCTATGGCGTCCCGTCGGGGACGGTAGAGCTCCCGAGTCAGGTGGACGGTAAGACGGTCACGAGTTTGGGATACTACATTTTCAAGGATTACCAAGAGGATGACGATAAACCGGTTATTTCCAAGCTTGTCATTCCCGATACCGTGAAGTGGTTCAGCCGGGAGACATTTAGAGCGGAGGACGATGAAAGCGTCGATATTGCTCATGTTGTCTTGCCTTATGAACTTTGGAAGATTACGAACGTGGAATTTTGGGGAGACTATGACGACATAGTCCCGGGTTGGTGTGTCTTTAACTCTGATGAACTCAAGAGTTTATCCTTCTCAAATGGAGGCATATCTAACAAAGACGGAACATACTGTTTGGTTGGTGATGGCAATCGCATGCTTGTCCATAAAGAGGGTGGCGATAGTGAGGGTGGCGATAGTGGCCGCGAAGGCGATCAGAATCTGATAGCCTATGCGGGGAGTGGCGCATCTTCCGTCATTGCGGTCCCGGATGGTATCACGGGTATCACGGCAAGCGTTTTCGATGATTGTCCTGCCAAAACCATCTCGCTCCCCGCCTCCCTTAAAGAGACAGGGGATGATACAGGGGATGATAGAGGTTTCGGCTGGGTATGTGAGCTTGAGAAGATAGAAATCCGAGGCGAAAACGCAACCTACAAAGTCATCGGGAATTCGCTCGTTAATACGCGCACGAAGACATTGGTGCAGGCGACCCGGAATACGGTAATTCCCAATGACGGGTCGGTCACCAAGATCGCTAATGAGGCTTTTATCATAGATAATGTTGCGACCATTTCCATACCGGATGCCGTTAAAGAAATCGGCCCAAGAGCATTTTTAAATATGCATCGTATCGAGTCCATTGCTATCGGCAAGGGAACCGTCGCCATAGGGGGAGGTGCGTTTGCAGATTTATCTGATGTGAAGTGTCTTTCTATCGCGGCGGACAATCCTGCCTATGAAGTTGTGAATGGCGCTGTCATTCGCAAAACGGATAATACATTTGTCTCGCCTGCAATACCTGAGAAACCATTTCCTGAAAAGGTTCAAGATTATGAGGGGTATTGTTATGATTTGGAAGTTCCCTATTATTGCACGAAGATTTTGTCGAATGCGCTGAAAGATGATCGTAATGGTTTGAAAGTGGTTCTGCCGAAGAATGTTGCGTATGATGCCGATGTTTCCTACTATGATGAAGGACTGATGTCTTACTCGGATATCGAATACATTCAAATTGCGGATTGCAGTTCCATGGATGAGGTCTATGGTTCGGTTACGTATCGGAATCTGAAGGATAATCTGGGCGAACCGAATGAGCTTAAGGGTTACACATTCACGGACAAGCCGCAGTGCGCGGTGCGCACGGTCGGGCGTGTGACGGTGTCGGGATTCGGACGCTATGCGCCGGGCACACAGGTGACCCTGAAGACGATTTACGTGGAAAAGGGCAAGCAGGTCATCTGGTACCGCTACAACGAAGCGCGCGAGGAGTCCTCGCGCACGAAAGTCGGCGAGGGGCGCTCGTACACCTTCACGATGCCGCAGGGCAACGTCTTTTTCAGTGCGGAATTGGCCGATGCGTCCAACCCCGAACCCAAACCGACACCCGATCCCGGGCTTGAGGCGGACTACGGTCCGTTCGTGCCGGGCGAAAACGTCTTGATTGACATTCGCGGGCTTGTGGGCTACACGGCGAAGGGGCTGCCACGCGGATTGAAGCTCAACAAGAAGACGGGGACGATTTCCGGCGTGGCGAAGAAGCCGACCGCGGCGGAAGGCGCCGTCGTGACGTTCACGAAGAAAGGCGCCGTGGCGCAGACGACACGGATTATTGTGGGGGCCATCCCGACGGTCTCCGTCACGCCCGCCGGCGACGCGGAGGGGTGCAAGATCTCGGGCGCGAAGGCGTATCTCGCCGGCAAGAAGGTGACGCTCAAGGTGAAGGCTCCGAAGGGGACGGCGTTCAGGGGCTGGACGCGCAATGGCGAGCCTTGGCCGAACGCGGCGGAGTCG
>DBKW01000054.1:2634-3783 GCA_002298665.1 Verrucomicrobia bacterium UBA740
CGACGCAGACGGACATCAAGTCGGTGAAGGCGTCGAAGCTGCCGAGCGGCATGAAACTCGTGAAGGACAAGGCGACGGGCACGTGGTCGATCGTCGGCTCGCCGAAGAAGCCGGGGACTTACAACGTCGTCCTGAAGGTGACGGCGAAGTCCGGCGCGACGAAGACGGTCACGATTCCGGTCGAGGTCGAGGCTCTCCCCGCCTGGGCGCAGGGCGAGTTTGTTGGCGTCGGGATGGACGACGACAGGCTGTATGGCCTTGTCAAAATCTCCGCCAAAGGGAAGATTGCCGGCAAGCTTACCTACGATACGGGCGACGAATCGGTGCTGAAAGACACATTCTCGGCGCGGGAACTGTCGGGGTACGAGGAAGAGAGGAACCGTTATTATGTCGACACGGAAGTGTTCGGGCGGTCTATCCGCCTCTATATCGAGCCGCAGAACTATCGTCCGGACGGCAGTCAGACGATAGGCGTCGTCTATGCGGAAGGGTGCATTTACGCTCCGCAGAACATCTGGAAGGTGAAGGGCTTCGCGGACAAGCCGGTATTTGCCGCGAATAAGACGGCCGTTTCGAAGACGCTCGAGATCCATGGCGATCCCGCGACGACCGGCACGTCCACGCTGACGCTGACGATCCAGCCGAACGGGAAGGTTTCCGCCTTGTTGGTGGACGAGGGCATCGAATGCGGGGAAGCGTTCCTTGACAAGGCTTCGGCGAAGAGCGAGCTGATTGTCACGGAGCACTTTTCGGGCCCGAACTGCTACTACGCGGAAGTGCCGTTGGTCGGCAAGGGCTGGGTGATGACGGCCAGGGTGGGGTTGCCGGTGTCCGCGGATGGCAAGATTTACGCGGAAGACTGCGCAATCATCTATGTTACGGACTTCGCCGACTGGGAATGACCGGTACGCTTGATGTCCAGATGAACGGGCGCCCCGAAGATTATCCTCTTGGGGGCGCCCGTTGCTGTTTCAGGAAAAGGCCAGAGCGATGGCGCAGGGTAATCGGCAAGATGTCGGAATCCGGGGTGTGACCGCTCCGTCCCGGCGACGGAAGACGAATTGGCGAAATTAGACGAGCCCGAACGGTCGAATTGTTTTGGGGTATGCCAGACGAAGAAGGGGAAGCGCAAGGCGTTCTTCGTCCATC
>DBKW01000054.1:3943-4146 GCA_002298665.1 Verrucomicrobia bacterium UBA740
GGGGGTGCCGTTGCGCCGGAACCGCCGCGGGTGCAAAAACCGCGCGAAACGGACCCAAACCGGACAATTTGTGCAGGCGCCTTACGGGGACATGAGGGGGTGGTCTCGTTCGGGTTCCCATGGGGACGGAGACAGATCTCCGCATTCTTTCCTTTCGTTTCCTCAACCGATCCCTCTCCTTATTCCCGCTTTCGCTCTCCATC
>DBKW01000054.1:4185-11275 GCA_002298665.1 Verrucomicrobia bacterium UBA740
GGGGCGGGGTGGTTTGGGCGTGACGCGGGGCGCGGAGTTTGGTATAATACGCGTATGAGAATTGTTGTGAAAGTCGGTTCACATGTGATTGTGAACAAGGCGGGACGTCCGAATCCCGCCACGTTGCGTCGCCTGGTCGCGCAGCTGAGCGCTTTGAAAGAGGCGGGGCACGAGCTTGTCTTCGTCTCCTCGGGCGCGGTCGCCGCCGGTATCGAGTCCCTGGGCTTCAAGGAGCGTCCGCGGGACGTGAACGACTGCCAGATGTGCGCGGCGGTGGGGCAGGTGCGGTTCATTTGCGCCTACGAGAAGCTGTTCGGTGCGCATGGCGTGAAGATCGGACAGGTCCTTCTGACGCATGCGGACTTCGAGACGCGCCACCGTTCGCAGAACGTGAAGAAGTCCCTCGAACACCTCGTCCAGGCGGGCGTGTTGCCGGTCGTGAACGAGAACGACGTGGTGGCGGACGAGGAAATGAAGGAACTCTTCACGTTCGGGGACAACGATTGGCTCTCGTATCTCATCGCCCGGCTTTTGCACGCCGACGCGCTCGTCCTCTTGACGAGCGTGGACGGTTTGCTGGACGCGAACGGCAAGCGCATCGCGCACGTGGCGAACTTCCGGGAGGCCGCCAAACTGGTGCATCCGGGCGAGAAGGGCAAGCTCTCCAAGGGTGGCATGGACTCGAAACTGAAGGCCGTGAAAGCCGCGGTTTCGGCGGGTATAGACACCTACGTCGCCAACGGACGCAAAAGCGTGCTGGTTCCACTTCTGGCCGGCAAGTCGGTCGGCACGTTCTTTCCGGCCAGTTCGCTCTAGCGACTCGCATGAAGACCGTCCTCTATCTGCAAGCCTCTCTCAACGTCCAGAATCTTTGCGAATTGGCGGGCGTGCGGGAGTTCGCGCGCACTTGCGGCTGGCGGCTTGTCGTGAAGTCCGTCGGGAATGCGGCGAGCGAGAAGCGGGCGGGGCTCGTGCCGCGCCGCGCCGTCCGGATAGCGGACATCGTCGCGGACGTTGCGCCGGACGGGGTGCTGGTGGAGGGCGGGGCGCTCGCGGCGAACTACACGCTCGCCGATTTCAAATCCCTTCCGACGGTGTTCCTGGACCGCTGCAACCTCCCGGACCAGGCGGGCGCGGTCTGCGTCCGGAGCGATTCGGCGCGTGTGGCGGAGGCGGCGTTCCGCGAACTGTCCCGGATGGGTTACGCCGACTATGCCTACGTGCCCTGGGCGACGCCGTTGGAATGGAGCGTGTCGCGCGGCGCGGCGTTCCGGGCGCTTGTCGAGCAAAGCGGGGGGCGGATGCATCTTTTCCCGTCCGCAAGGTCGCCCGCCGAAGGCGAGACCTTCAATTCCTTCATGCGGAACATCCGGAAGTTCCTGTCCCGTCTGCCCCGGCCGTGCGCAATCTTCGCGGCGAACGACATCGTGGGGGAATGCGTGCTGGAGGCCCTTGCGGCGCAGCGGGGCTGCGTACCGCGCGAGTTCGCCGTCGTGGGGGTGGACAACGACCGCAACGTGTGCGAGAACACCTCCCCGACGCTCTCCAGCATCATGCTGGACTTCCGCCGCGCGGGGATTTGCGCGGGCGAGGCGCTGGAGGCGCTTCTGCAGGGGCGGCGTCCGCAGGGCAACCTCCTTTTTGGCGTTTCGGAAGTCGTCCACCGCCAGTCCACGCGAAAGTTCCGCCGTCCGGATTCGCAGATCGCGTCCGCCCTGGAGTACGTGCGCCAGCATGTGGGGGAAGGGTTGCAGGTCGTGGACGTCGTGCGGCACATGGGCTGCTCCAGGCGACTGGCGGAAATGCGCTTTCGCGAAATGACGGGCCGCTCCATCCTCGTCTGCATCCGGCAGGAAAGGCGTATTCTCGCTGAACGGCTCCTGCGCGAGACGGACAGCCCGATCGGGGAGGTTGCGCGTGCTTGCGGCTACGCGAGCGCGGATTCGTTTCGCAAAGACTTCGCCGCCCTGACGGGACTGTCTCCGCGCCAGTACAGAAAAGGCGCCGGTTCGCAACATTCTTGATATTCGATTGCGCAATCCACCCGCTTTAAGTTGCGGAAAATGCCGCGCTTGTGGTATAATAGGCGCATTATGATGAATAAAACTACAGTTGTTCGTGCGCTGGGCATTCTTGCGCTTTTGTGCACCTTCGCCGGTCGTGCATCGGAGTCCGCGCCGTTGGCGCGCGCCGTGCAGGGTCCCAACGAGATCCGGCTGGAAGCGAAAGGCGAGAGCCTGTTCGTGCGCATCCTGCGCAAGGGGCAGGAAGTCGTCGCGCCCACGGCTGTCGGGCTGACGGTGGACGGTGCGGATCTCTATGCCGCGTCCCGGACGCGGATTCCGCAGGTGACGGAGGGCGAAACGGAAGGGACACTCGCGACGCCGCTCTACAAGAAGTCCGCCATCGACCTTACGGGCGCGTGGACGTTCGTCGACTTCGGGGACTGGGGCGTGCGCCTGGCGGCGCGCAAGGACGGCGTCGCGTATCGATTCGAGACGGCGTTCACGAACGCGTCGGTCACGGTCAACGGGGAGCGCGCCGGGGTCCGCATCCCGGACGGGACGGCGGCGAGCTGGTATTCGGCGACGACGGAGTGGGGCTGCGAGGAGACGGTGCCGCGCAAGTCCACCGCGGCCGCGCCGGCTTTGGCGGCGAACGAACTCATCTACATGCCGTTCCTCTACGAGACGAAGGGGAGCGCCGTGGCGCTGACGGACGTGGACGTGCGGGACTATCCCGTCCTTTATCTGCGTCCGACGCACGCGCTGGGGGCGTCCATCGCCTACGAAGGCGTCTTCCAGCCGTATCCGGCCAAGACGGCGTATGCCGAAGCCCAGTGGGACGAGAAGACGCGCATTTGGGTGGACGCGCCCCAGAGCCACGCGCGGTTCATCCGCGTGCTCGAAGACGAGCCCTATCTCGTGAAGACGGCCGGCGCGCGGACGTATCCGTGGCGCGCGTACCATTTGGTGGATACGCCGGCGCAGCTGGTGGCGTCCGACCTCGTCTACGCGCTCGCGGCGCCGGCGGCGAAGGGGGTGGACTTCTCGTGGGTGAAGCCGGGCAAGGCCGCCTGGGAGTGGTGGAACGACTTCGACAACCAGGGCAAGGCGAAGGGGCTCAACACGGCGACGTACGAGCGTTTCATCGATTTCGCCGCGTCCAACCGGCTTGAATACCTGGTCATCGACGCGGGCTGGAGCGACAAGATGTGCATCTGGAAGATGAATCCGGACGTGGATCTGCCGCATCTCATCGCCTACGCCAAGGCGCGCGGCGTTTCGGTCATTCTCTGGATGGCCTGGGCGCAGGTCTATGGGGACGAGGCGCGCGTGGCGCGGCACTTCGCGCAGTTGGGCGCGGCGGGATTCAAGGTGGACTTCATGGACCGGGGCGACGCGGACGCGATGGGCTTTCTGGAACGGTTCGCCGCGGCGTGCGCGAAGGAGAAGCTCGTCCTTGACTACCACGGGGTGGTGCATCCGACGGGACTGAGCCGCACGTATCCGAACATCCTCAACTACGAGGCGGTGCACGGACTCGAGCAGATGAAATGGTTCCGCGGCGATTGCGACATGACGACGGCGGACGTGCGCATCGCCCACCTGCGGCTTCTGACCGGGCCAATGGACTACACGCCCGGGGCGATGCTCCACTACGAGGTCGCCTCGACCTACCGGGGCGGCTCGGTCTACCCGGCTTCCTTCGGCACGCGCGCGCGGCAATTGGCGATGATGACGCTTTTCGAGGCGCCCCTGCAGATGCTCTGCGACGGGCCGACGAACTATCTGAAGCCCGAGAACCGCGAATCCCTCGCCTACATGGCGTCCGTGCCGACGGTGTGGGCGGATACGGTCGCCCTCGGGGGGTCGCCCGACACGGTCGCCGCGTGCGCCCGGCTGGCGAAGGATGGCGCGTGGTACGCCGCCGGCATCGGCGTTTCGTCCGC
This sequence comes from Verrucomicrobia bacterium UBA740, assembly GCA_002298665.1. Taxonomy (GTDB): domain Bacteria; phylum Verrucomicrobiota; class Kiritimatiellia; order RFP12; family UBA1067; genus UBA1067. The sequence goes on from DBKW01000054.1 coordinate 8,138, forward strand.
CCAGACGTTCACGCTGGACACCGCCTTTTTGAAGGAGGGACGCTGGACGGCGGAAATCTTCCGCGACGGCGACGATTCGGGTTGGCGCACGGCATATTGCGTGCACGAGACGAAGACCGTCGCCGCGGGCGAGAAGCTGGACTTCAAGCTCGCGCCCGGCGGCGGGTTCGCGGTGCGCTTCCGCAAGGCGAACTAAGAGTTTACAAACAAAAATGAAAGGATACTCGATGAAATCCATGGCCCTGCCCGCACTTGTGGGCACAGTCGTCTGCGCGGCGCTTTCGCTTTCCGCGCAGGAAACGCGGCAGGTCGACCTGTTCGCGACGGAAGGCGACAAAGTCGTCGACAAGTTTGCGCGGATCGACGGAAGAAAGACCTTCGACAGAAGCGGGAAGTTCCCCGTGACCGTCGGCGAGCCGGGCACGTACCGGGTGTGGATGGAGTACTACGCGCCTTCCAACAAACTGATGAACATGGCCGTGCGCATCGACGCGCCGACGGGCGAGCCGATCCGCTACGAGCGCGTGGACTTCAAGAACAGCCTGCGCGGTTCGAAACCGTGGGAAAAGACGGTGGTCGACCGTCCGGCCGGCTGGCGGTGGTACGCGTTCGACCAGACCTTCGAGTATCCGGGGACGTACACCTTCGTCGTTTCGCATGCCGCCGGCGCGGTTTGGCCGCAGGGCGGACAGCCCCCGCACCGCATTTCCGCCGTCTGGATCAGCAACGACCCGGCGTTCGATCCGTCCAAGAACGCCCAGGAGAAGGTGGCTTTGCGTCCGGCGAAGGTCCCGGCGGGCTTTCTCGCGGCGCGCGAGCACCCGATGAACGTCGCGCTCAACACGGGTCTTGCGGACGCGAAGACGCGCTTCCGCTCGGCGATTCACCAGAACTACCCGGTCTTCTTCAATTCCTATCTGCTGATTGACGCGGGGTGCGACGTGGAGCAGAACGACTACGGCCGCACGGGTCCGAACCCGACGGGGCTCAAAGGCGCGCACGGTCTGCAGCGCGGACCCGACTGGGGGACGCTCTCCAAGAAGTATCCGATGCCGAAAAAGGACGAGAACTTCACGCCCGTCGGCCGCAAGGCGAACAACGAGGGCAAGTACTGGAACGAGTGGAGCGTCTCCTTCGCGCCCGCCAACGAGACAGCGTACTCGAACGATTTGGCTGAAGTCCAGAAGGTCGTGGCCTCGCCCATCAACGCGCGCGTGGACAGCTGGATGATCGCCTGGGAGCAGGCGGGCAACTACGACTACGGTGAAACGTCCGTCCAGGCTTATCGCGCCTGGCTGGAGAAGCGGTACGGGACGCTCGCGAAGCTGAACGCGGTGTGGCATACGGACTACAAATCGTTCGGCGAGATCGTCCCGGCGAAGCGCGCGGATTGCGTGGGGGCGCAGAAGCTGGCCGACCCGTTCAAGCGGGCGCAGGCGACGGCGAACTTCATCGACTTCCGCGATTTCTGCTCAAAGGAGTACGCCCGGCTTATTGCGCGGCGCGTGAAGGCGTCGCTGACGGACCCCGAGAAGCGTCCGATCGCGACGCAGTTCGCCAACCTGGACCTGAACGCGGTGGAGTGGTCCGGCTGGCGGCCGCTGAACGACGAGGACCTCTTCCGCATCGGCGTGAAGGAGGCGGACCGCTATGGCTACGACGTGTACGCGGTGGACGACTGGTGCGGGGCGGAATACGACACGCTGAGCGCGTTCGGCTACGACAAGAAGCGCATGGAAGTGCGCGAGGGCAGCACCCACACGCCGGATCCGGATCTGGCGGTGCGTTCGTACTGGACGCTCATCGGCAAGGGCTTGAAAGGTTTCTCGCACTTCATGCTGCAGGAGGGCAACAACCACGCCGAGTTCCCGAAGTTCGGCCTGACGAACTACGACCAGACGCCGCGGCCGAAACTCGCGGCCTACTCGGACGCCATCCGCGCCATTCGCCAGATCGAGAACGTGCTCGCGCCCGCCCGGCGCCAGAACGCCTCGAAGCCGGTCGCGATCTACTACAGCCGCACCTGCAACGCGCTTCAGGAGCGCTCGCTCGGCTCGCTCTTCGACTGCGGACCGGACAACGTCTTCCGCGTCTACGAACTCATCCGCGGCAACGGCTATCCGGTCACCTTCGTCACGGACGACCAGATCCGCGAAGGCGACCGCCTTTCGGAGATGTCCGCCCTGTTCTTCGTGGACGCGAAGTACATTCCCACGGACGTGCTGGAGAAGGTCGAGGACTGGGTCGCGAAAGGCGGCGCGGTGTTCGCGGACGCCCAGCCGGGCATCTACGACGGGCACGGCTTCCCGCAGGACCGCTTCCTGAAGTTCCTCGGCATCGAGCCGGTAGCCAAGAAGAAAGTGGACTCGCTCGCGGCGGAGAAGAATCCGTTCGGCTACAGCGCCATGAGCTTCGACGTGGTGGACGCGGACCAGCTCCACAAGACGCAGTTCGAGTTCTTCCAGCAGTGGGATTCGACGCACCCCATCAGCCGCGCGGCCGGGAAGTTCATGTTCAGCGGCTTCGGCTACCAGAACGTGAATTCCGTCGCCGGCGAGACGATCGTCATGGCGCACAACGGCAAGCCGGCGGGCGTCTTGCGCGAACACGGGAAGGGCACGAGCTTCTATTTTGCGGGCTACCTCGGCTCCATCTACGGCGGCGCGGCGACGACCTACGAGTGGCGCGACGCGCATTCCGATCCGTCGCCCTACCGGTTCATGGACGCCTATCTCGCCTTTGTCGGCGCGCAGAAGGTCGCCACGGCCGACTTGCCGCAGCGCGTCCGCACCAAGATGCGTTTCGAGTCGCCGCTTGTGGACGCGCGCGGCAACGCGGTGCTCTCGGTCACGAGCTACAACGACGCGCCGGTGGGACCGTTCCGCGTGCAGTGGAAGCTCGCGCCGGGCGTGAAGGCGCCGCGCGGCGTATACGTCCTCCGGCAAGGTTCGCGCCAGCTCGAGCCGGTCGCCTTCACGCTGGAGAAGGACCAGCTCGGCTTCGAATTGCCGCGCTTCAAGAACTTCGCCGCGGTGCTCGCGCTCAATGACGCGCAGCCGCTCGTGTCGGTCGACTTCGGCGCGGCGAAGCGCACGGACGCCGGGCTCGTCGAGCTGAACCCGGGCCAGGCGGTCACGG
>DBKW01000054.1:11339-18093 GCA_002298665.1 Verrucomicrobia bacterium UBA740
GGTTCGCCTGCCCAAGGGCTGGTTCTACGACCATGAGACGGTGGCGGTGCCGGAACTGCCCGCCTATGGCGCGTCGGCGGAACTCGCCTTCACGATCCGCACGCCGGACAATTGCGCCGCGACGCGCTTCCGTCCCGTCAACTTCATCTACGAGAACGCGGACGTGAAGTCCATGCCGACGGCGGAAGTCGTCTGGTGGAAGGACGCCGAATAGCCGGATTCCTCGCCCCAGGAGGGGAACAAGAGGAACGCGCGCGAAGGGGATTCCCTTCGCGCGCGTTTGCATATGCCGCGCCGTTTCCGGTGCGCCGCGGTACTCGTTTTTCATTCTATTCACTTGCGCAATAATCCTTCTTTTGCTTGCATTCCGACAATCGATGATGTTATAATATAGATAATCGAACATGAGAAGGTTTTGCAAAGTTCAAATCCGGAAAGGAGTGTCTATGAATGCGAGAAACATTCTTGTCGCGTTGGCGTTGTCTGTCGCCGGAACCGCCGCATGGGCCGAGAGTAAAACATGGAATGCCAAAGCAGACGGCAACGCGTCGGTCGCGGCGAACTGGTCCCCCGTTGGCGTGCCGGTCGCGGGCGATACGATCGTGTTGGACGGAACGTCCGTCCGGGCGATGACGTGGGATGCCGGCGTGAACGAATTGCCGGCGACTGTTGCCGAGTGGCGGCAGAATTCCGCCTATACGGGGACGGTGACGTTCGCAACGACCTATGACAGTGTTGAAAACAGTTCCTTTAAGGTCTTCACGGTATCGGGGGATGTTACGCTCGAGGGCGGAAAGTGGACGCATCCGGCGAACGAGGACAAGGAAGTCTGGCGTCTGCGTGTGGATGTCGGTGGCAAACTGACCATAACGAACGCCGCAATCGACTGCAGCCTGAAGGGCTATGCGGCGACCAACTTCCCCGCCGGCAGCCAGCCCGGGTCGCACGGCGGCGCGCTCGACCATGCCTGGGTCTACGGCGACCTCAAGGAGCCGGTCAATCTCGGTGCGGGCGGCCGGTGGCCGGCCGCCGAGGGCGGCAAAGGCGGCGGAGGCGCCATCTATCTGACGGTCGGGGGCGCGGTCAAGGTGGCGAAAGACGGTCGCATTCTGGCGAATGGCGCCGGCAAAACCGGAGACCAGTGGAGCGTAGACAAGGGTGGCGCCGGCGGCTCGATCTACATCCAGGCCAAAAGTCTGACGCTTGACGGCAACATTCGCGCGAACGGTTCATACAACGGGCAAGGAAAGGGCGGCGCGGGCGGACGTGTCGCGCTGGATCTGGAGAATCAGAGCTTCGACAATGTAAACTTCGGCAACCTGTCGGCCAAAGGCCTGGGCGCCAGCGAAAACCCCGGTTGCGGCACGGTCTTCGTGAAGACGGAGGATAAGCCAAACGGCATCCTCTATCTGGCTGACGACATTGAGGACAATGCCTTTTGCAGCCGCGCCATCGATGGACCGTCCATCGCAGGGGGGTGCAGCATCCCCTCGAATACGACATGGAAGCTTGACGGCATCCGGATTGCGGCCAAAAGCCTGGCCTTTCTCGCCGTCCCTCCAGAGGCGACGCTGGAATTGCCGAATGGCTGGGCCAGCGTGGAAGCGACAGGGGGGTATTCGCACCAGTGGAACAACTCGTACTATTGCGGCGGCATATCCTATCAAGGCGGCACGCTCGTTGTCCCGGCGAGCGCGGACGGGACGAATTACTTCCATAAGGGATGGGGGTTCGAGGCACTGGCTCCCTACACGATCACGGGGAATGTGGTCGTCGCGACCTGTGCGCGGCTCGGCACCTTGTGCCACAGGACCACGCCGGACGACTATCCGTATTCGCAAATTACGGTTCTGGGCGACGTGGACGTGCAGATGGGTCAATGGAACGGCCAACCCGATGCCAACCAGCGCGGCTGGATCTCCACGGTGGCGGGTGGGCTGGGCACCGGTCGGCCGTACCATACGGGGATTCATGGGGGCCAGAGCGGCGCGGAGAGGGAGCCGCGGGCGTACGGCTCGATCTTTTCGCCGAAAGAACCCGGCGGAGACGGGTTCACCGGTTCTTACAGTACGCATGGATCGGGGGCGCTCAAGCTGACGGTGACGGGAACGCTCAACGTCGACGGCACGGTCGAGGCCGGCGCGACAGCCCATTTCTACGCAGACTCGAACGGCAACGGCGCGGGCGGATCGCTCGATATCACCTGCGCGCGTCTGACGGGCTCGGGAAAGATTCTGGCGAACGGAATCCGGACAGGCAGTATCTGGGATAGCGCTAATCAAGCCCAGCTAAAGCCGGCCGGTGCGCCGGGTCGCATCGCGATTCGCCTGACCGATCCCGCGGCGACGTTCGCGACGTTCGGGCTTGCGAAGATCCAGGCCATGGGCTGGCATGCGGGAGTGTCCGAAATCACCGGCCAGGCGCAGTCGAACTGCTACGTTTCGGCGGGTACGGTCTATCTTCAGGACGCGAAGGCGGGCGAGAAGGCCGGCACGATCTACGTCCGCGACATGGAAGATACGAACGGCGTCAACACGGCGTCCTTTACGCCGTTCCCGTCCGTGAAATTCAAAGATACCGACGCGGAGGAGGATTTCTCGTCGGCCACGCTGGACGTCTCGAGTTATGCGCGCGTGAAGATTTCGCGCGACGTTGCCGTGAAGACGCTCACGGTCTCCGGTCATGGGACGATCGATCTGAACGGCTGTTTGCTGACGGCGAAGAGAAGGTGCCTAGTGGACGGGCAGCCGCTCGCGCCGGGACGCTATACGGCCGCGCGGCTTGCGGAAAAGGGCTTGCCGTTCAAGGATACCTCCGAGGGAGAGAAAGGCGTATTGAAGATTCCGGGCGGCATGGTCCTGCACTTCCGGTGAACTCGCATTTGCACTATACGTACACGACACGAAAGGAAAGAAAAGGAACATGAAGAGATGGGTTCTGGCGGGGTTGGTTCTCGCGTTGGGGGGCGCGGCGCGCGCCGGGTCGGGCGAGATGCCGGCGGAGTGGGCCGCGGCGAAGAACTGGCTTGTGCCGGTGGCGGAAGGAAACAGCGCCGTCATCCGCGACTTCAAGGGGAACGACCTGCTCAAATTCGACTGGACGACGCTGGCCTACCCCTATATCGGCGACACGTCGTCCTGGGTGAACGAGTACGGACGCTACTGGCCGAAGGTGAAGTCCGTGAAGCAGCTCGATCCGGCCATCGTCCGCATCGACTTCGCGCTCGGGGATCCGGGCATAAAGGAGCATTACGCGCTGCTCGTTTCGGAGGGCGGTCCGCGTTTGCGGATGGAACAGCGCATCGTGTTGAACGAAGGCGCGCCGCGGCTGGGGACGGTCTCGGGGGGCGCCATCTGGCAGAACCGGATCCGCTTCCATCTCATGGGGACGTGCAAGCCGGGCGCGGCGCTCTACCGTGACGGCGTGTGGGTCAAGCCCGAGAACGGGGAGTCGTTCGAACGGGGCGGCGCCAATCTGGTGCCGTTCACGGTGCCGGAAGGGCGGCTCTATCTCGCCTACGACACGGTCGGGACGTTCCAAGGGTTTCCGCGCGAGCAGTTCTGGCTCTCCTACCGCGCGAGCAATGTGGCGGAAGCCCTGCGCGACGCGAAGCTGACGGCGGAGAACGCCAAGGGCATCATCATGCCGGCGACGGGCGAGTATTTCGAGCAGGTGCAGGGACAGGGCCCCAAGAAGGATACCGCGGCGGCGCCGGAAGTCCCGGTTAAGGGCGAGCGGGCGTACTCGAACGTCATCGACATGTATCTGCTGCCGGGAACGAATTCCGCCTACGTGGCGTGCGCGCTGGAGACTGGCGCGGCGATGGCGGCGAAGATCACGACGGACGCCGACTTCAATCTGTTCAATTCGGCCAAAGAGACGCCGCATTTCACGGTTTCGATGGTGAATCCGACGAATGTGACCAAGGAGACGTCCTGCCGCATCGTGGCGCGGAATTTCGACGGGCAGGAGGACGTCCATGCCGCGTTCAAGGTGACCCTGCCGCCGTACGGGACGACCAACTGCACGTTCAACCTCCCCAAGCGCAAACGCGAATACTGGTTCGTGAACGCCGAATTCGACGACGGACTCACCAATTCCTTCGTGCGGACGGATGTGGCGACGATGGAGCCCTACAAGTACAAGTCGCTCGAGACGAGCGTCATGGGCATCGCCGCGAACTTCAAGATGCCTTCCGCGGAAGCCTGCGACCGTCTCCTGACGCGCATGGGGGTGCGGTGGGTCCGCACGCCTTCCGGGACCGAGACGGAGAAATTCGCGAAGAAGGGCCGGCGCGGCATTCTGGCGTTCCACCTGGACGACAAGGCGACAAACGAGACACAGCGGATCGCGTTCGCCAAGAAGAAACTCGCGGAAGCCGCCGAACGCAACTGCCCGATCGTCGAGGTCGGCAATGAACTCAATTTCGGCTGCCACAACTGGGACGACGCAATGGGCCGGGCGAACTGGTACAAGGGCTGGCTGAAGGCGTTCTACGATGCGCGCGCCGAACTCAAGCTGGAGAAGAAGGTCAAGATCTCCTCCTTCGGCTTCGCCGGATTCGTCGACGGCGGACAGTTCTTCGATGCGATGGACAAGGCCGGATGCTGGCAATACTGCGACATTCTCGCCATCCACCCGGGCCGGCTGAACCAGACGCCCGACAACCCGGACTCCGCTTGGAAGTGGAACTACCGTCCCCAGATCTGGGCGGCGAAGCAGTGCATGGCGAAGATCCGCGCGAAGCATCCGCTCGGGCTCATCATGACCGAGGTCTACGCCCGCACGCCGCCGAACAAGGACGATTCGGACTCTACGCGCACGGCGACGGAAAGCATCCTCCTTTCCTGCGCGATCGCCAAGATGGAAGGCGTCACGGCGCTCAACTGGTACCAGCTGCACGACGGGGTGCACAGCGACATCAACGGCATCAACGAACACAATTCGGAGTACCACTACGGTCTGCTGCGCCGGGACGGCACGGTCAAGCCCTCGATTCTCGCCTACTGCGCGGTTTCCGAAGCGTTGGATGGGGCCAAGTTCGCGCGCACGGTCAACTATACGGACGACCGCCAGGCGTGGTTCTTCGATACGCCGCGCGGCGAGATGGCGATTCTCTTCGACCGCAAGGACGGGTGCTATCCGTATGACGGCATGTTCACGGGCCGTCCCTTCACGGGGCATCTCGAGCCTTGGCTCGACCACTGGAAGAGCCACACCCCCTACGCCTTCATGGCGCCGAAGGGGTATGTCGTCGTGCGCGACGCAATCGGGCGCACGCGCAAGATCAAGGCGAAGAAAGGCGTCGTGACGCTCACGCTGAGCGGCGCGCCGATCTTCGTCTACGGACTGGGTGCGCCCGTCCCCGACGGGAAGGCGTCGGAGGACGTGGCCCCGTGGGGTCTCGTCACGACCGGCGGGGCGACGGACGCGGAACTGGCGGCGTTCAAGGAGGCGGGCGGCAGTTTCCTCTTCGACGAGCAGAAGGAGGGCTTTGCCGAGTATCTATACCTCAATCTGGACGAAGTAGAGGCGTTCGGCAAGCTTGACATCGGGACGGATGCCGCGGACTCGCTGAAAAAGCTCTATTCGCGCGGCGTGCGCCGCGTAGTCGTCGCCCTGTCCGTCAAGCCCGAGGGGGCGGACGGCGCCGCCAAGAAGCAGGACGGCGAAGCGAAGGGCCGCGCGTGGGCGACGCGCCTGGCGCCCTATGCCGCGGCGCGGAAGGCGTTCCCGGACGAGACGCCCGAAATCTGGGTGCAGCCCAAGGGCGATTGGTCGGCCGTGCTCTTCAATGGCGTGCGCGAGCAGGTGAGCGGCCTGGTGCTTTTCTGGGAGAATTTCACCTTCTCGCATCCAAAAGACCTCTTCTGGAAACTGCGCGGGACGGCGAAATGGGCGAAATTGCCGGTTATGACGCTCAACTTCGCGCCGGTGGGCTTCAAGCCCGGACAGAACGCTCCGCAAGGCGTCGATCTCACGGCGGCGCAGTTCTTCGGCTCGCTCTTCCTGCTCTCTTCGCATCCGGCCTTCGACGGGGTGGCCTTCACCAACCTGCGCGAGGGTGGCAAGACGGATGAAGGCGCGTTGGGAACGACCCCGCTCGCCGCGACGATCACGGAGCGCGTGGACTGGTACTGCACATGGTGCGGCTTCTTTTCGAAGGACGGTAAGGAGAAGGGACGCCTGAAAGCGATGAAGTTCCTGCGGGAATGGGTGCCGGAGACTTCGGGCTTCGAATATTCCGTCGCCCAGTCGGGATTGCGGACTATACGCTTCTGGAAAGGCAACGTCCCGTGTGCGCTCGTCTGGCAGGGCGACCGGAACCGCCTCTATGGTTCACGGGTGGACGACCTGTCTGGAACTCCCGAGCCGGAGGAAGCGACGATCGAGGTCCATACGACCAGCCGGGGATTCCGTGTTTACGACATCTTCGGAAACGACCTGAACGTCGAGGAGAAGTACCGCAAGGCCACGCTGAAAGTCGGGACGTCCCCGGTCGTGATCTACGGCGTCCGGAGTCTGTCGGTTGTCGAGTAATCGGATTCCGCTAGTTGGCTCTACGGAGCCGACACGCCCGGACCGCAGGAAACTGCGGTCCGTTTCGCTATCCTGCAACGGGATTTCAAAACGACAGGCGGGTTGCGTTTGTTCGGGGCGTGAGGGGGTGGGGCGGTCGCCGGGCTGGGCCGTCTTTGCTGTGATTTCGCCCTTTCAAACTTTCCGGGGGCGCAAGGGTCACTGACTTACGCAT
>DBKW01000054.1:18169-30608 GCA_002298665.1 Verrucomicrobia bacterium UBA740
ATCAAAGGTCACTGACTTTCGTATCAAAGGTCAGTGACCTGCGTCGAGACGGGGTCTTGTCGGTATTGGAGAGTGGAGATTGGGAGGATGAGGAGATTGTGGAGGGGGGGGGACAGGATTAACAGGATGAACAGGATTTTGGGGCGGCGTGTCCGTCCCTTGCCGCCCGTGCGGTTTTTAGTCGTGGTAGACAGGATTAACAGGATTGTGTGTGTGGGGGCTTGCGCCTGTCGCCGCAAAAAGCGTTGCCCTTAAAAAAGGGGTTGCTATTCCGTCCAAATAATGTTATCATATTCACGTTGACATGGAGGGGTCGGCGCAGGTAGATTTTGGGTTTTCTATCGTGTGTCGGTTCTTCCCTTTTATCACATCACTTGTCTTCCCTGTCCCTCGGTGTGTTTAATCACCAGGGACTTTTTCTTTAAAAGTAATTCTCCGCTCAGGCTCTAAATATGGTATAATATGCCTTTGTTTCCCAAGGAGAACTATGAGAACGCTTCCGTTTGACAAGAATAAGCTAGAAGAAATCGCCAAGGACTATCCGACGCCGTTTCACATTTACGATGCGCGCGCTATCCGCGAGAATGCGCGGCGCCTCAAGAAGGCGTTCGCCTGGAACAAAGGGTTCCGCGAATATTTCGCCGTCAAGGCCACGCCGAATCCGTACATCATGAAACTGCTCAAGGACGAGTTCGGGTTCGGGAGCGACTGTTCGTCCTTGCCGGAGCTTGTGCTCGCGGAGAAGGTCGGGAACGTCGGCGACCGGATCATGTTCACCTCGAACGACACGCCGGCGGAGGAGTTCAAAAAGGCTTGGGAGCTCAAGGCCGTCATCAACCTCGACGACATCACGCATTGGGATTTCCTGCCGTCCGCCATCCCCAACTTTGCGGCGGAACTCGCGGCGGCGCCGGCCGAACACGTTTTCTGCTGCCGCTACAATCCGGGCCCGCTCAAGGGCGGCAACGCGATCATCGGCAAGCCGGAAGAGGCCAAATACGGGATGACGCGCGACCAGTTGTTCGCCTGCTACGCGGAGATGAAGGCGGCGGGGGTGACGCGGTTCGGACTGCATACGATGGTCGCTTCGAACGAACTGGACCCCGACTACATCATCGACACGGCGAAACTCCTCTTTTCGCTCGTCGGCGAACTGCGCGACCGGCTCGGCATCGATTTCGAGTTCGTGAACATCGGCGGCGGCATCGGCATCCCGTACCGTCCGGACCAGAAGGCGATGGATTTCGCCGTTGTCGGGAAGGGCATCCAGGACGCGTACGACGAACTTGTCGCAGGGAAAGGGCTGAAGCCTCTGGCCCTTTACATGGAATGCGGGCGTTGCATCACGGGGCCGTACGGCTATCTCGTTTCGCGCGTGCGCCACATCAAGAACACCTACCGTCTCTACGCCGGACTCGACGCGTGCATGGCCAATCTCATGCGTCCGGCACTGTATGGCGCCTACCACGAGATTGTCGTGCCCGGCAAGGAGAAGTCGGCGGAAACGACGATCTACGACGTCACGGGCTCGCTCTGCGAGAACAACGACAAGTTCGCGATACAGCGCACCTTGCCGGTCTTGAAGCCGGGCGACCTCGTCGTCATTTGCGACGCGGGGGCGCACGGGCACGCCATGGGCTTCCAGTACAACGGCAAGCTGCGCAGCGCGGAATTGCTTTTGGAGGAGGACGGATCGGTCCGTCCAATCCGCCGCGCCGAGACGATGGACGACTATTTCGCGACGCTTGATTTCAATGGACTGTGAACTTCTTTCTCCGGCGGGCTCCTTCAAGACGGCGCTGGCCGCCTTTGATGCGGGGGCGGACGCGGTCTACTGCGGGTTGACCGATTTCTCGGCGCGCAAGTTCGCCGGCAACTTTTCCCTGGACGAGCTGCGCGATCTCGTGCGCGTGGCCCGGGCGCGCGGGCGCAAGGTGTACGTGGCCTTCAACACGCTCTTGAACGAGGACGAACTGGATGCGGCGATTCCCACGCTCGCGGATCTGGACGAGATCGGGCCGGACGCGCTCATCGTGCAGGATCTCGGGGTCGCACGGTTGTGCCGCGCGCATTTTCCGCACCTGCCCCTGCACGCGTCGACCCAGCTTGTCGCGCACAACCTCGAGGGCGTCCTGGCGCTCGGGGAGGCCGGGTTCACGCGTGTCGTTCTGGCGCGCGAGCTTTCCCTCGAGGAGATCCGGTTCATCGCCAAGCGGTGCGGCGCCATCGAGCTCGAGTGTTTCATCCACGGCGCGCTCTGCTATTCCCTTTCGGGGCTCTGCCTCTTCTCGGCCATGGAAAAGGGCCGCAGCGGCAATCGCGGACTGTGCGCGTATTGCTGCCGCCTGCCGTATCCGACGCCCGACGGACACCTGACGCATCCGTTTTCCATGAAGGACCTGCGTTTGGGCGAAGATGCGCGCAAGCTGGCCGATGCGGGCGTGTGCTCGCTGAAGATAGAAGGGCGCATGAAGAACGAACTGTACGTCGCGAGCGTGACGCGGTACTACCGGGAGATCCTGGATGGGACGCCTGCCTCCGCGCGCACCGTTTCGCCGGCGGACCTCGAGACGGTCTTTTCGCGGCGGACGACCGAATTGCGCTTCACGCCTGCCAGCGCCGCGGAATCGCCCATCGACGCGGAGTCCCTCGGCCACCGCGGCACGAGCATCGGCGTCGTCAAGCGCATTACGCGCGACCGGGAAGGACGCCGGTGGTTGCGCTTCCACACCTTGCGCGCCCTGGAGAAGCATGACGGACTGCAATTCGACGCGCCCGAGGGGGGCAAGCCCCTGGGCTTCGGCATCGGCGAATTGCGCACGGCGCTCTCCCGTTCGCCTGTTTTCGAGGTTCCCGCCGACAGCGACATCGAAGTCCGCCTGCCGGAAGGGAAGGACGGCGACCCGCTGAGCGATTTCTCCTTCCTGCGCGCCGGGGACAGGGTCTACTGTTCGATGTCCAATGCCGTCAAGCGCCGCTTCCCGACGCCTAGCGTGCGGATGAGCGACTATCCGGGGCTTTTGGACGTCGATTTGCGCGTGACGATTGCGCCGGATTGCGTAACGGCGCGGGGACAGTGGCGGGATGTGTCGGCGGAGGCGTCCATCGCCGGGACTTTTGCGCCGGCGACCCATCCGGAAAAGACGGCGGAGGCCATCCGCGCAGCATTCAGCAAGTCCATGCCCAAGACATACGCGCCCGGGAAGATCGACCTGGTTGATCCGGACCGGTTGTTCGTGCCGGCGGGCTTGTTGAACGAATTGCGCCGCGCGCTATATGCCGAGCTGGATCTTCAGCGCCACGCGGCGCGCGCACAGGCTATAGAGGAGGCGCGCGACGATTCGTCGGACAGCATCCGCCTGGAGCAGGCCGAAACGCGGCAGGCGGAGCCTGCGTCGGGGAACACGCTCAAACTCCGTCTCGACCAGCAGATTCCGCCGGGGGAATGGTCCGAAATCGTCTACGCAATCGACGAAAACGCCGTGAAAGAGGTGGAAGGACGCGAACTGGCGCGCGAAACGACGCGTCTGGCGCTCCCGGTCTACGTATCCGAACAGGCGTTCGCCAAATTGCGTGTGGCGGTCAAGCATCTTCTGCGGGCGGGATTCACGAAATGGGAAGCGTCCGACCTGGCGACCTTGCGCCTCCTGAAGGCCTGCGGCGCAGCGGATGTTTCGGCGGATTGGACGCTGTACGCGTTCAATGCGCAGGCGCTTGCGGAATTGGCGGCGCGCGGCGTTTCGTCCTTTGTGGCGAGCCCGGAGAATTCGCGCGAGAACGCACAATTTCTGGCGGAAAGCGGCTATCCCGTTTCGTTCCTTGTGCAGCAGTCCACGCCGCTTTTCATTTCGCTCACCGAGCCGGCGCAGTTTCCCGGCGAAGATTCGGGGCTCGTCACCTTCCGGCGCCAGGGATTGTGGATAACGACGCGGCGCGTGCCGCGCACGTCCAAGCCGCCGGCCGGGAGCGCGCAGCGGGTGGACTTGAGCTGGGACGCGCCCCTATGATCCGCCGCATTTTGCAACGTTTGGCGAAAGTCGCGTGGCTTTTGCCGGGATTCCTCCTGTGGGCGAGTTTCCCGCCCATGGGGGAGGCGACGGACTGCCTCTTCGCGCTCGTCCCGCTCCTGTGGGTCGCCCGGCGCAAATCGCCGCGGACGGCGTTCCGGATCTGGTTCGCGAACGGTCTCTTCTTCTGGATCGCCACGCTCGTCTGGATGCCCGCCATCGTCAAGAACGGCGGCCCCTGGTTCCTGGTCGTCCTCGGCTGGTTCGGTCTCGCCGCCTATTGCGCGCTTTATTTCGGCGCGTTCGGGTGGCTTGTCTCGCAGGTCTGGCGGTGGGCGGCCGGGGAAGGCGATTTGAACTATCCCTCTCCCGGACGGCTTTACCTGCGGCGCCTGCTCGCCATCCTCCTTCTGGAGCCTGTCCTTTGGGCGGGGCTCGAGTGGGTGCGCGGCAATTTCCTGGGCGGATTCGCCTGGAACTTCCTAGGGGTTGCGCTCGCCCAGACCGGACTGGGTGCGCCCGCGGCGCTGGGCGGCGCGGCGCTTTTGAGCGCGATCGTCGTTCTCGTCAACGGATTTCTGACCTCGCTTGTGGAGCGCATGTGGCGTCCGGCCGATCTGGGCGTTCCGCGCGCGGTGCGGTTCGTGGAGACGCTTTTGCCGCTGGTGCTGATCTGGGGCGCTTATTCCCTGTCCGAAGCGTTCCGCCCGAACGTCGCGCCCGAGGCCCGCACGGCGCTTTCCGTCGGCGTCGTCCAGCGCAATTTTCCGTGCGTTTTCCGCGCGGCGGAGGAGAATCCGGCGAAAATCTACCGGGAACTCCTGGGTTCGCTCCGTCCCTTTGGCTGCGATTTGCTCGTTCTGCCGGAAAGCGCGCTCGCGGAGTGGGGGCCTGTCGAAAGCCGCCGGGCGGAGGCGTTTGCCGGGTGGGCGCTGGGGCAGGCGCAGTCCCGTGCGCTTTTGGCCGGGGGTGAACGCCGCGTGGGAACGGCGCTCTACAATTCGGCCGGACTTTACGGGATAAATCCGTCCAACCGCCTGGCGCAGGTCGCGGGGGTCTACGACAAGGTGCATCTCGTGCCCTTCGGGGAGTATATTCCGGGCGACAAGATTTGGACTTTCCTGCAACGCCTCGCGCCGGTCGGCAGTTGCACGCCGGGAACGCTTCGCCTGCTGAATCTCGAAACCGACCGCGGAACCTATCCGTTTGGCGTGGCCATTTGCTACGAGGATACGGATGCGGACCTTATCCGCCGGCAAGCGCGAAGCGGCGCACGGTTCCTGGCCTTCATCACGAACGACAGCTGGTTTTCGAATTCCATCGAGCCTGTCCAGCACGCCTGGCAGAGCGTTTTGCGCGCCTTGGAGACGGGGTTGCCGGTCGTCCGCACGGGGAATTCGGGCGTTTCCGGCTTCATTTTCCCTGACGGCTCAACCCATTGGCTGACGGACCGTGACGGTGCGCCGCTGGTGGATAGCCGGGGTACGCAGGCGGAAACCCTGCTTTTGGCCGCCAACCCTCCGCCGACGGTCTATGTGCGCCTGGGGGATGCGCCGCTTTTGGTTCTCTTTGGCGGCATACTGTGCGCCATGCTCGCCATAAAGGTTTCGAACCGAAGGAAAGTACGGGCTTGTCTGGCGGAAACCTGAGTCCCCACGGGGATTTCCCCAAAACACTACGGGGTTTTGGATAGAACCCCGTAGTGTTTTAGCCAGGCGCCCGTCGGGTCCGCCCAATCGGCGTGGCGAGTAGGGGTATCGGGGCGCGGTTAAATATGGTATAATAGGTGACGCAATGAGAATTTTGATGATAGGAGATGTCGTGGGGTCTCCGGGACGGCGGATCCTCAAGCGCGAAGTGCCGCGTCTGCGGGCCGAGCTGCACCTGGATGCGGTGATCGCCAATGTGGAAAACTGTGCCGCGGGATCGGGTGTCACCGCGGCGCTCGCGAACGAATTCCTCCAAAACGGCGTGGACGCCCTCACGCTGGGCGACCATACGTGGGGGCAGAAGGAGTTCGCCGGGCAGATAGACAGCTGCATGAATCTCGTGCGGCCGGCGAACTTCGCCGCGGAATGTCCGGGGCGGGGCTGGTGCCTCGTGACGCTTCCGACCTGGCGGTTCGCCGTCGTGAACGTGCAGGGGCGGGTCTTCATGCAGTCCGCCGTGGATTGTCCGTTCAAGACGATGGACCGGATATTGAACGAAATCCCGAAAGACGTGCCGGTTTTCGTCGATTTCCACGCCGAGGCGACGAGCGAGAAGATCACGCTGGGGCATTATCTGGACGGACGCGTGACGGCACTCGTCGGGACGCATACGCACGTGCAGACGTCGGACGCGTACGTTCTGCCTAAAGGGACGGCGTTTCTGACCGACCTGGGCATGACGGGTCCGTATCTCAGTTCCATCGGGCGCGACCTCAAGCCGGTGACGCGGCGTTTCATCACGGGCATGCCCGGGCGGTTCGACGTGGCCGAAGGCCCCTGCACGCTCGAGGGGGCGGTCATCACCTTCGACGGCGCGACGAAAAAGGCGCTTTCCATCGAGACGGTGCGCGTGCGGGAGCCGCTGAACGCGGAAAGTCCGCGCTAAAAGGCGCAAAATATGATATAATTAACGACGGAACCAGTAAGGAGTTCGAGAAATGATCGATATCAAGAAGTTGAGAGACGATTTTGAAGCCACCGCGCAGGCGCTCGCCCGCCGCGGCGTGGAGCGTGCACGGCTCGAGAAGGCGCGCGATCTGGACGCGAAACGCCGCGCGCTTTTGGGCGAGACAGAGACGTTGAAGGCCAAGCGCAACGCCGCGTCGAAGGAAATCGGCAAAATCGCCGCCGCCGGCGGCGACATTGCCGCGGCCAAGGCCGAGATGCGCGCCGTGGGCGACCGCATCGCCGAAATCGACCGCGAATTGACCACGGTCGAGCACGATTTGCGCGAAACGCTCCTCATGATCCCCAACATCCCCGCGCCGGAGATCCCGACGGGGCTGGACAGCTCGGCGAACAAGGTCGTGCGGTTCGTGGGCGAATGGAAGGACCGCGACTTCCTGGTTCTGGACCACATGAAAGTCGGCGAGAAACTGGGCATTTTCGACTTCCCGCGCGGCGTCAAGCTGACGGGCACGGGCTTCCCGATCATCCTGGGACAGGGCGCCAAGCTGCAGCGCGCGCTCATCCAGTACATGCTCGACCTGCACTGCCAAAAGCAGGGGTATACGGAAATGCTGCCGCCGTTCGTTGTGAATTCGGCGTCCATGACGGGCACGGGCCAGTTGCCGAAGTTCGCCGAAGACCTGTACCACTGCAACGTGGACGACTTCTGGCTCATCCCGACGGCGGAGGTCCCGGTCACGAACTACTACCGCGACGACATTCTGGACGGAAAGAAGCTTCCGATCAAGCTGACGGCCTATACGCCGTGCTTCCGCCGCGAGGCGGGCAGCGCGGGCAAGATGACGCGCGGCATGTTGCGCGTGCACCAGTTCGACAAGGTCGAGATGGTCAATTTCGTGCATCCGGACCACGCGTTCGAGCAGCTGGAAGTACTCGTGCACGAGGCGGAGGAGGTTCTTACGGGCCTGGGGCTCCACTTCCGCGTCATCATGCTCAGCTCGGGCGACATGGGCTTTTCGGCCGCGAAGTGCTACGATCTGGAGTTGTGGGCGCCGGGCGAGAAGCAGTGGCTTGAGGTGTCGAGCTGTTCGTGCTTTACGGACTACCAGGCGCGGCGCCTCAATTGCCGCTTCAAGGACGCGGACGGCAAGACGAAGCTCGTCAACACGCTCAACGGTTCGGGCGTCGCCCTGCCGCGTCTTTTGGTGGCGTTGCTGGAACAGTGCCAGAACGCGGACGGCAGCGTGACGGTTCCGGAAGTCCTGCGTCCCTACATGGGCGGCGTCGACAAGCTTTTGCCGGTCAAGTGACGTCCTCTTTCGCCAGACCGGAGAAGAACGATCCGCTCGCGCGTCTGCGGGCGGATTATTCGGCTTACGTGGATACCTACCGTTCGGCGGACGGAACCCTGCCGCCGATGATGCAGCTGAAGCTCGTCCATACCGAGGGTGTCGTGGACGCGGCGCGGCGCATCGCCGCCGGGGAAAAGTTCGACGCCCCCACGGCGCTCGCCTGCGAAGCCGCGGCGCTTTTGCACGACACGGGACGGTACGAGCAGCTGAAACGCTACAATACCTTCCGCGATTCGGACAGCGTGGACCACGCCGTCTTCTCGCACGACATCGTCCGGGAGAAGGGGTGGCTTTCGGGCTGGGCGGACAAGGACGCCATTTTGTGGGCGGTTCTCGTGCACAACCGGCGGGATATTCCCGCGCCCGCCCCCTCGCCGCGCGCGCTTGTTTGCGCGAAAACGGTGCGGGACGCGGATAAACTCGACATTTTCAGAGTATTGGAAGACCAAATCGCCCATACGGACTGGCGCACGGACAGCCGGGCGTTCTGGAATCTGAAGGTATCCGCGCCGCCCAGCCCCGCCGTTTTGGAGGCGATCCGGGCGCGGCGCCCCGTGAACTACCAGGATATCCGATGCCTCGCGGACTTCGTCCTCATTCAGGTCGGCTGGATGATCAGCGGACTCGAATACGCGACATCCCGCCGTCTTTGCGCCGCGCGCGGACATCTCGCGTTCCGCCGGCGGTTTTTGAAGGAATTGACCGATTCGCCCGCCGTGGACGAGATTTGCGACATGGCGGAAAGGGCGCTCGCCCAATGACGCCCCTTGCCGAACTCCTGCCGCAGGCCGCGCCGATGATTTTGCTTTCGGGGTATTATCCGCCGGAGGTGTCGGACGATTTCGTGGAGGCGTGGGTCGCCGTTTCGGAGGAGTCTCCCTTTTTCGAGCCCGAATCGGGAGGGGTGCCTTCGTGCGTCGCGGCGGAATACATGGCGCAGACGATGGCGCTGTACACCGGTCTTTATCGCGCCCGGACGGGTCTGCCGCCGAAAGTCGGTTTTCTGCTCGGCACGCGGCGTCTTTCGCTCAAACTCGACCGTTTCGCCGCCGGCGGACGCTACCGCATCCGGGTGCAGCCGCTTTTTTCGGACGAGGAGTTCGGCTCGTTTGCCTGCACGATTTACGATGAAGCGACGGGGCGGGAAGTCGCCTCCGCGCTGATGAACGCTTTTCAACCCGAGGGGACGCCGACAGCGGACAGTTTAGAGGCTTACACATGAAGAAAGTTATCGTCACAGGTTCCAGCCGCGGCATCGGCCGCGCGATTGCGCTTGATTTGGTCCGGGCGGGGTACGATCCCGTCATCCACTGCGTCAATGGACGCGCCGCCGCCGAGGAAACCGCCGCGCAGGCGCGTGCGGCGGGCGGCACGGGCGGGATCCTGCAGTTCGACGTCGCCGATCGCGCCGCGGCGCGCACGGCGCTCGAGGATTGGGTCGCCAAAGAGGGCGCGCCCTACGGGGTCGTGTTGAATGCGGGCATCGCCGCGGACAACGCCTTCCCCGCCATGGAAGACGACGAGTGGGACCGCGTCATCCGTACCGACCTCGACAGTTTCTACAACGTGCTCAAGCCCCTCGTCCTGCCCATGGTGCAGGCGCATATCCGCGGCCGGATCGTCGCGATTTCGTCCCTCTCGGGCATTGTCGGCAACCGGGGCCAGACGAACTATTCGGCGGCCAAGGCGGGCGTCATCGCCGCGGCGAAAGCTTTGGCGGTGGAACTCGCCCGGCGCGGCATAACGGTGAATTGCGTCGCCCCGGGCGTCATCGAGACGGAAATGATCCAGGGCATCTTCGCCGAGGAAGCGATGAAGGCGATCCCCATGCGCCGGTTCGGCAAGCCCGAGGAAGTCGCCGCGGTCGTGCGCTTTTTGATGTCCGAAGAGGCGTCCTACGTGACGCGGCAGGTCATTCAGGTGAACGGAGGCATGATTTGAAGCGCCGCGTCGTCATTACGGGACGGGGACTGGTGAGTTCGCTCGGCAACACGCCCGAAGCGGCTTTCAATCGCCTCAAACGGTATGAGAATTGCGTCGAAGTCTCGTCCGAACTCGCCGCGATCGGCAATATGCAGACGCGTCTCTGGGCGCCCAGTCGCTTCGAGAAGCCGGCGGAATACACCCGCAAGATCGTCCGCACCATGAGCCCCGTCTCCATCATGGCGCTGTATGCGACGGAGCGCGCGCTGGAGGACGCCGGGCTGAAGGACGATCCCTTCGTGAAAGGCGGGCGGCTGGGAATCGCCTACGGATCCTGTTCGGGCGGCGTCGAGGCGTGCGTGGATTTCTCGTCCATCGTGAAGGAGCGCGTCGTCCGCAACGTGACGAGCTCGACCTACATCCGCATGATGCCCCAGACATGCGCGGTGAATCTCTCGGTCCATTTCGGCACGACCGGACGCCTTTTGCCCACGGGCACGGCCTGCACGTCGGGTTCTCTCGCGATCGGCGAGGCGTACGAAGCGATTGCCGGCGGCAAGCAGGACGCCATGATCGCCGGGGGCGCGGAAGAGTTCAGCGTCACGCAGGTCGCTGTCTTCGATACGCTGTTCTCGACTTCCCGCCGGAACGACGCGCCGAAAACGACGCCGCGCGCTTTCGACGTCACGCGCGACGGACTGGTCATCGGCGACGGCGCGGCGACCCTTATCCTCGAGGAACGGGAACACGCCCTCGCCCGGGGCGCGAAGATTTACGCCGAAATCGCCGGTTTCGGCACGAATACGGACGGCCGCCACGTCACCCAGCCCAATGCGGACACCATGGCCTTGGCGCTCGCTCTCGCGTTGGAGGATGCCGGGATCGGTCCGGACGCCATCGGATACGTGAACGCCCACGGCACCGCCACGGAGCTGGGCGACATCGCCGAAGGCACGGCCATGGCGAAAGTGTTCGGCGCGTGCCGTCCGCCCGTGAGCACCCTCAAGAGCTACACCGGCCATACCCTCGGGGCCTGTGGCGCGCTGGAAGCGATTTTGTCCGTCGAAATGATGAATGCGGACTGGTTTTCGCCCAACCTCAACTTGACGGAGCCCGATCCGCGCTGCGGCGACCACGATTTCATTGTCGGCGAAGGGCGGAAAAAGACGACGGACCATGTCATGTCCAACAACTTTGCGTTTGGCGGCGTGAACACCTCCCTTGTCTTCAAGCGGGCATGACGCGGGAGCTCGAAATCGCCGCGTTCGCGGCGCTTCTGCCCGGGATGGAGCCGGATTTGGGTCGCGTGGCGGCGCCCGCCCGGCGGCGCCTTTCGCCTTTGCAGAAGGTCTTTTTCGCGCTCGCCTCCCAAGTCGAGACGGAACGGACCGACAACACCGTCTTTGCCTCGCGTTATGGCGAGATTTCGCTGACGCGGCGGCTGGTCGCCGATTTCAATGCGGACGGGTCGGTTTCGCCGAACCGCTTCAGCACCTCCGTCTACAACGCCGCGCCGGGACTGTGGAGCGTGGCGACGAAAAACGCCGCGCCCTATACGGCCGTGGCCGCCGGAACGGATACGATCGAATGCGGATTCCTGGAACTTCTGTCCGACCCGGTCCGGCAACTGTACGTGTATGCGGAAGAAGACCCCTGTTCCTGCGGGTTTGCCATCCTCTTCGGCCCGCACGGCACGCGCCGGGTGCGCCTTTCGACGCACGCCGTCCGGACGGATTCCGCCCCGCTCGCGTTTGACGCGGTCCACGCCTTCCTCTCGGGGACGTGCCCCAGAATCGAGGGCCGTTACCTGACGCTTGAGGACGCTCCGCCATGCGCGTAAACCGCCGCGGACTGGGGGCCATCCTGCTTTTCGCGGTTTTCGGCATCGGCGGCGTCGGGCTCATCCCCGTGTTTCTGCTGGTCTGGAGCCGGGCCGCGCGCCAGGAGATCATGCGCACGCTTTGGCGCATTTTCGTCTGGATGCTGAACCGTTCGGGCCTTATCCGCATCGACCGCGGCGAATTGCGCCCCTGGCGCGGCACAATCCTCGCCTGCAACCATCCGTCCCTGCTGGATGTCGTGGCGATAACCGCTTTCGTGCCCAAAACGCTCTTTATCGCCAAGAACAGTCTCAGGAACAACCTGTGCTGCGCGGCCAGCGTGCGCGCCCTCTCCCTGCCGGCGGATGCCGATCTCGTGGCGGAAGCGGCCCCCAGACTCGCCGCCGGATGGAACGTCCTCATCTTCCCCGAGGGAACCCGTTCGCCCGGCACGGACCGGATGCGTCCCTTCAAGCGGGGCTGCGCTCAGCTCGCTTTGCGGACGGGCGCCCCGGTGGTCTGCCTGGGGGCGCGGTATTCGCGGCGCGTATTGGGGAAAGGGCAGTCCGTCTGGGATATGGGCACACGTTGCATGCAGGCGACATTCCGCGCGGACGCGCCGCAAACCTTCCGGGTCCAACCCGGGGAAAGCCTGCACCACGCCGCCATGCGCGTGACCGAAGCGCTCGAGAGTCGCATCACGCGCCTCGTTTTGGACG
>DBKW01000077.1 GCA_002298665.1 Verrucomicrobia bacterium UBA740
CACGACAGGGTACGCTTTTCCCAAGTGAAATTCTCGCTTGAATGAAAACTCAGAATTTGCTATACTGGAGACAATGGTAGAAGTCGTGAATGGTGCAACTGGGACAATCGTCCATGCGACGGAGCGCGTAGCTTCGTTGTGCGTGTGTCGCTTTCGGCTGTGGCGGAAAGCGACTCATTTGCACGCCCGGCTGGTGCGGTTCGCCGGTTCGGGAGATCGTTCACGCATACGGCGGTCACGCTAAACGGGACGGCCAAGCGCACCCAAGCCGCGAAGCAATCAGGTCGACAACAACATCAACAAAGGAGAAAAACGATGAAGATGCGAAAACGGGCGTGCGTTGCGGGGGCTTTCTGTCTCGGTTTGACGCTTTCGGTCGGGGCGACGACCTGGACCTACACGCCGGGGAAGGAGAATCCCAATATCATCGGCACCGTCACCGACGGACAATGGACGCTGAAGGTGACAGGGTTCGACAAGGAGAATGGCGTTCTCAGGTTTGCGAGTAATTGGGGAAAATCCATCATCAAGGATTGGACCGAGCCGACCGACTCTGCTTCGCGCGGCGTTCTCGACCTGCGCAGTCCGCTTAAAATCTCAGAAAACGGGCAAGAAACGACGATCACGAACGTTGTCGCAGGAGGTTCGGCCTTTTCGTGGTCGACCAACCTTGTCGCGTTCTCCTGCGACATGCTCACCTTCCACGGGGCGGATAACTCCCAGTTCGCGGGCAACGCGAACCTGACGCGAATCGAAATCGGCGGCGGCGCGGACAGCTTGCCAAACCTCCTCCTGAACAAGAACCCGAAACTGAAGACCGTCAAGTTCGACTTCCCCGCATTGCGTTCGGTCTATGGGATTTTCGGCAATGAAACAAGCCCCGATCCGATCGACGTGGGGACGATTGCCGTGCCTGCCGTGACGAACATTGCCGACTGGTCCCTTAACCGGAAGTGTGTCGCCGGCGACCTCGTGCTCACGAACATCGCGGTGATGGGGACGGGCACATTCTCCGGCGCAAGCCTGACGAACGTATTTCTTGGCGGGCCGCTGACGCAGTTGGGCGAGAATGTGTTTAAAGGGCGTACGGTCACGAACATCGTGCTCGACCTGCCGGAGCTTGCGGCCGCCGCCAAATCGTCCTTTGGCGAACAGAGATACATCCGCAGCGTGGAGTTCCGGCGCACGCCGGCCGGCGGCATGGGGCTCGCGACGAACATAATCGCACATGCGGCGTGGGGAAACAACAACCTCGGGAGCAACGGCTATCTGATTGACGGGAGCTGGCGGCCCAACAATCTGCGAATCTACGTTTCGAAGAAGCAGTGGACGCCAGAAGAGACAGAGGTTTATGACGCGACGAACAATCCGACAGGGTTCTTCCTGGGCAGGGAGACCTTCACGAAAAAGGAGAAGGAGATGATTCAGGGCGATTCCACGCTCGGCAAGGCGTTTGGCGTGTGCGTGCGTGTCGCCAACGGAAAGCTCGTCCGGCAGGCGTTTTTCGTGCACAAGCCCTCGCCGCACGATCCGAAGGGGTTTGCGCTTCACTTCCGGTAGGATTCGACGGACGATTTGCGCACAAACGACAGAAAGGGAAAAGAGAATCATGAAGAGATGGTTTTGGGCGGGATGCGTTCTCGCTTTGGGGTTGACCGCGCGCGCCGGACTGGGCGAGATGCCGGCGGAGTGGGCCGCGGCGAAGAACTGGCTCGTGCCGTGGACGGACGGGAAGCGGGCGGTCGTCCGCGACTTCAAGGGCAACGATCTCCTGGAACTGACCCGGAACAATTTCGCGTATCCGTGCGTGGACGAAAAGAAGGAGCAGTACTGGACGGTCAGGGCGGACGTGAAGGACGCCGTCCAGCTGGATCCGCAGATCGTGCGCGTCAACTACGGGCTGAAGAATCCGGACATCAAGGAGGCGTATTCGCTGATTGTCTCGGAGGGCGGTCCGCGGTTGCGGATCGAGACGCGCGTCGTGATGGCGGCGGGGGCGAAGAAGTTCGGGACGGGCGCGACGCCCGGGGCGCTCTGCCGCAACGTCATCGCGCTCAATCCCGTCGGCAAGACCGCGCTCGGCAAGGCGTTCTGCCGCGGCGGGGTGTGGAAGAAGCCCGCGGACGGCGAGGCGTACGAGGCGGGGGGCGCGACGCTGGTGCCGTACGAGACGCCGGAAGGCGGGCTCTTCCTGTGGAACGACACGATCGGGGCGTTCCGCAGAAAGCCTTCCGTCGAAATGTGCATCAAATACCGGCCGATCGACCCGGCGGAAGCCCTGCGCGACGCCAAACTGACGGCGGAAAACGCCAAGGGCGTGATCATGCCGGCGACGGGCGAGTACTTCGCGCAGACGCAGGGGGCGGGCGCCGCGGACGCGGCGAAGACGCCGGAAGAGGCCGCGGACGCCGGCGAGCGCGCCTATTCGAACGTCATCAACCTCTATCTCCTGCCGGACAAGGACGCCGCGTCCGCGGCGACGGCGCTCCAGACGGGCGCGGCGCTCGCGGCGGGCATCGCGACCGGCAAGGACTTCAATCTCTTCGATTCGGCCAAGGAACGCGCCGCGTTCACGGTTTCGATGATGAACCCGAAGAACGCGACGAACAGCGTGACCTGCCGCGTCACGGCGCGCAACTACGACGGCAAGGTCGATCTGGACGAGACGTTCAAGCTCGTCCTCGCGCCCTACGAGTCCGTCAAGCGGTCCTTCCGGCTGCCGAAGCGGACGCGCGAATACTGGTTCGTGGACGCCGCGTTCGACGACGGGCGCACCAACTCCTTCGTGCGGGCGGACGTGGCGACGATCGAGCCGTACAGGTACAAGTCGCTCGACACGAGCGTCATGGGCATCGCCGCCAGCTTCAACATCCCTTCGGAGGAGGCCTGCGACCGGCTCCTGACGCGGATGGGCGCGCGGTGGATCCGCTCCTCGTCGGGCTTCGATACGGAAAAGTACGCGAAGAAGAACCGCCGCGGCATCCTCTCGTTCCATCTGGACGGCAAAGCGACGAACGAGGTCCAGCGCCTCGCGTTCGCGACGGCGAAGCTGAAGGAGGCCGCCGCGCGGGACTGCCCGATCGTGGAAATCGGCAACGAACTGAACTTCGGGGCGCGCGGCGCGGAAGTCGACCGGCGCGTGAACTACTACCGCGACTGGCTGAAGGCGTTCCACGACGCCCGCGCCGCGCTGAAACTGGAGAAGAAAATCAAGATTTCCACGTTCGGCTTCGCCGGATGCATCGACGGCGGGGCTTTCTACAACGCGATGGACAAGGCCGGGTGCTGGCAGTACTGCGACATCCTCTCGCTCCATCCCGGGCGGCTCAACCAGACGCCCGACAATCCCGGACCGGACTGGCAGTGGAACTACCGTCCGCAAATCCGCACGACGAAGGGCTTCATCGCCCGCATGCGCAAGAAAGGCCATCCGCTCGGGCTCATCCTGACGGAAGTCTACGCCCGCACCCCGCCGAACATGAACGATTCGGACTCGACGCGCAGTGCGACGGAAAACCTGATTCTTTCCTGCATGCTCGCCAAGGTCGAGGGGGCCCTCGCGCTCAACTGGTACCAGATGCACGATTCGGTGCACTCCAACATCGGCGGCATCAACGAGAACAACAAGGAATACCACTACGGCCTTCTGCGGCGGGACGGGACGGTCAAACCCGTGCTGCTCTCTTTCTGCACGATTTCGGAGGCGCTGGACGGGGCGACGTTCAGCCGCGAAGCCAGCTACGGCGACCGGCGCAAGGCGTGGTTCTTCGACACGCCCCGCGGCGAAATGGCGATAATCTACGACCGCAAGGACGGCTACTATCCGTATGACGGCATGTTCACGGGCCGTCCCTTCACCGGACACCTCGAGCCCTGGCTCGACCACTGGAAGAGCCACACCCCCTACGTCTTCACCGCCCCGAAGGGATACGTCGTCGTGCGCGACGCGATCGGGCGCACGCGCAAGATCAAGGCGGACAGGAAGGGCCGCGTGACGCTCACGCTGAGCGGTGCGCCGCTTATCGTCTACGGCCTGGGCGCCCCGGTGTCCGGGAAGGAGAAAAACGGCGCGGCGGCGTGGGGGCTTGTCGCCGCGGACGGCGCGACGGATGCGGAACTGGCGGCGTTCAAGAATGCGGGCGGCGGCTTCGTCTTCGACGAAGCCCGCGAAGGATTCGCCGAATACCTCTATCTGGACGAAGACGTCGTGCGCAGCCTGCCGGAGAACAACGCGAGCGCCCTCGAGGATCTGCAGAACCAGTATGACCGCGGCGTGCGCCGCGTGATCGTCCCGATGACCGTCAAGCCCGAGGGAAGCGACTGGGCGGCCAAGCGGGAAAACGGCATCGAACAGGGGCAGGCGTGGGCAAAGCGGCTCGCGCCCTACGCCGCGGCGCGGAAGGCCCACCCGGACACCACGCCCGAGATCTGGGTCCTCCCGAAGGGCGATTTCGGCGCGGCGCTCTTCAACGGCGTCCGCGAACTGGCGGACGGGATCGCGCTCTTCTGGGAGAACTTCCCCTGGGTCGAGCCCCGGAAGATGCTTGGCGACTTTGCCGGGAAGGCGCAATGGGCGGATTTGCCGGTGCTGGCGCTCAATTTCGGCCCGGTCGGATACAACGTTTTCCAGGACAAGGGACGCGAGACGGAACTTGCGGACGCCCAGTTCTTCGGCTCCCTCTTCCTGCTCACGACGCAACCGTCCTGCCGCGCGGTCGCCTTCACGAACCTGCGCGACGCCCCGGCGGGCGAGTCCGCGTTGGGCACGACGGCGCTCGCCGCGACAATCACGGACAAGATCAATCGCTATGCCCCGTTTTCCGGCCTCTTCGGGACGGGCGGCGACGGGAAGAGCCGCCTGAAAGCCGCGGCGTTCGTGCACGAGCTGACCCGGGACGCTTCAGGTTTCGAGCTGAACATCTCGCGGACGGGCCTGCGGACGATCCGCTTCTGGAAGGGACGGGAACTGTGCGCCATCGCGTGGCAAGGCGACCGCAACCGGATCTACGGCTGGCGGATAGACGACCTCTCGGGGGATCCCGAGCCGAAGGAAGCGACGGTCGAGGTCCGGACGGCGCAGAAGGGCTTCCGCGTCTGCGACGTCTATGGACAGGAGACGGATGTCCGCGCGAAAAACCGCAAGGCGACCATCCAGGTCGGCGACGTCCCGGTCGTGATCTGCGGCATCAAAAGCCTGACGGAGGTCAAGAAATGACGCGGCGACACATCTATATCGGCATTCTCTTCGCGGCGCTGGCCGCCCCGGCGGCGGAGGCGGCGCGTCCGGCCAGCGGGCTCGAGCCGGACGGACGCTATGCGGAACGTGCGTTCCCAGCGCCGGACGACCACCTCCTCGGGCGTTCAAAACAGACCGTGAACGGGCGTGAGGTGACGTGCGCGACATACGAACGCCAGTCGCGGAAGATCTACGCCCTGTGGTACTCGGGGAAAGACGCGCAGGCGCATCCCGGCTACGAGCCGGGCGATGTCGTTCTCGACGGATTCAATCTTTACGTCCCTGTCTGGGTGGATCCGCAGACGGGCGAGATCGGGCGCGTGCCGGCGACGAACATCGTCCGGCAAGGCGCACGCGCCGTCCTGAAGGGGATTCCGCTCGCGGCTGCGCCCGTCCTGATCGCGAATACGGATCTGGTGCCGCGCCAGACCGTTTGGGAGGAGATGACGCCAGCCGAGATCGTCGACGCGCTTTACCGTCCGCACCAGGAAATGCGCAGCTGGGCGGGGAAACGCCTGCTGGTCAAGATGCCCGTCGCGAACGAACCCTGGGCGAAGATGGAGACGCGCGATTTTCTGCCCTGCTTCGACAAGTTCGGCCAGTTCAAGTGGCGGGAGTGGCCGGGGAAGACGCATTCCGAGGCGGAGTTGCGCGCGGCGGTCCGTGAAGAGGAAGCCGACCTTGCGGCGCATCCCGGCCCGGCGGACCGCGATCGCTACGGCGGCTGGACGAAGGGCCCGAAGCAACGGGCGACGGGACGGTTCTATCCGAAGAAGATCGACGGGAAGTGGTGGCTTGTCGACCCCGAAGGGAATCTCTTCTGGAGCTGGGGTGCGGTGCGCGTGACGCCCAGTTCGGCGCTCACGCCCCTCAACGGCAATCCGCGCACGCCCTGCGTCGGCGGTGCGATGCCCGACCGAGACGTCCTTTTCGAGGGGCTGCCGAAGCCGGGCGACCCGCTCGCGCAATTCTACGGCACGTACGACGCGCTCCTGCTGCCGTTCTACCTCAAGCGCGGCGAAACGCGGCGTTTCGACTTCTCCGCCGCGAACCTCTACCGCAAGTACGGCGCGGACTGGTTCGCGAAATTCGCCGACTCCTGCCATCGCCGCCTGCGGAGCTGGGGCGCGAACACGATCGCCAATTCCTCCGATTTGCGCATCTGCCTGCAGGACCGGACGCCCTACGCCGAACGCGTGGAGGTATCGTCGCGTCCGATCGCCGGCAGTTGGGGGACGTGGAAGAAGTTCCGCGATCCGTTCGACCCGACGTTCCGCACGTCCATTCTGGAGGCGCTCGCCAAACAGAGCCGCGCGGCGCACGACCCGTGGTGCATCGGATTCTTCATCGACAACGAGATCGAGTGGGGCGCGAAGCCTGCGGATCTTGCGCGCTGGACGCTCCGCAGCCCGGACGGCCAGCCGGCGAAAATCGCGTTTCTGAAGCGGCTCGCGGCGAAGGGGATCGCCTGGACGGGCGACGAAGACAAGATTCCCGAGGCGGAGCTCGTCGCGTTCACGGACGCGCTGGTGGAGGAATACTTCAAACGTACGCGCGAGGCGGTGAAGGAATTCGACAAGGGACTTCTCTATCTCGGGTGCCGCTTCGCCGGCAACGGCCGCCCCTGGGCCGTCAAGGCGTGCGCCAAATATGCGGACGTGGTCAGCTTCAACATCTATACGGACGCGCTCGCGGATTGGCGTCTTCCGGACGGGCTCGACGCCCCTGTCCTTATAGGCGAATTCCACTTCGGCGCGCACGACCGCGGACTGTTCGGTTCCGGACTTGTCAATGCGGGCAGCCAGGAAGGGCGCGCCGCGGCGCTGAAGGCGTATGTCGAGTCCGCCCTGCGCAATCCGCAAATCGTCGGCGTGCATTGGCACCAATTCTCCGACCAGGCGACGTCCGGGCGGTTCGACGGCGAGCATTTCCAGGTCGGGTGGACGGATATTTGCGACAGGCCCTACCCCGAAACCGTCCGTGCGCTGCGCGAAGTGGGGTATCCGCTCTACGAGACGCGCATGGCGGAAAAGAATAGGTGATTTTTGGTCTGGGTTCGGGGCGGAGGGGACCTATTGGCGGGCAGGATGGCGGAAATTGCAAGCCTCCAGGTCCGGTTTGCCAAACAGAAAGTGTACGGACGGGGAAGAAGGACGATAGCCGGTTGACCCAATACGGTGTACGTTTTCCCTTCTTGGCCTCGCCGGGACGATGATGCCGTTGCGCCGGAACGGGTACCCCGTCTCGCCGGGACGGTCTCTTCGTTTCGCGGCGTTCGGACCCTGTCTTGGGCGTTCCGGCGGGTTAGATGGGGACGGTAGTCCGGATGACCTTGGGTTTTTGATCGATATTTGCCCATCTTGTGTTTGATTTCGTCTGAAAACACAAATTAACGCGCAAGCTCTCGCTTGCCGTTATCCCGTTCCCGTGCCCATGAGATTTTTTCTCATCGGCACGAGA
>DBKW01000079.1 GCA_002298665.1 Verrucomicrobia bacterium UBA740
GGCGTCCCGAACGGATGCACCGTCACGGAAACCGCCGCCGAATCGCCCGCCTCCGTCGCGCAGGTCAGGGTATGCGTCCCCGCCCCCAATTCCACCACGAACGGGCGGTCCGTCTCGGACCGCCCCGCCGGGTGTCCGTCCACAAACCAGTAGAACGGACCGTTCTGCGCCCCCGAAACCGCCGCGGAGCAGACGACTTCCGCCCCCTCCCGTCCCGGCGCGCACTCGTAGACGGCGTCCGCTTCCGGACACAAAATGCGCACGGAAGCTTCCGCGGCGGAAGCCGTCCGCACGAGCCTCCCCGCGGCGTTTCGGCGATGTGCCGCGCAGAGCGTGGCGGGGGTGCGCCCCCGGAGGGCACGTCCCTCTTCCGTTTCGGGGCAGTCGGCCGTCGCCGCCAGCCCCGTCAGACTGCAGATTGTGCGCCGAAACACCCCCGGCGGCACCCCGTACCACGGTCCGGACCCGGCCGGATACAGCCGCCGGGCGATCTTCCAGGCGACCGGCGCGGCGGCTTTCGCCCCCACGAGCGCCGTGTCTCCGAATCCGCCGGATTTGTGTCCGCACCACACGCCCACCACGTATTCCGGGTTCCAAAGCACCGTCCACGCGTCCCGGTAGGCGGAAGAGGTCCCGGTCTTCCAGGCGAAACGGGGGCACGCCACGTCCGCCACATGCCCCAGCGCCGCACCCGTCCGTTCGCGGCCGGAAAGCATGTCCGCGACAAGATAGGCCGCTTCGGGCGAATAGACCCCGCCGCCATTCCGCGCGAGCGTCCCGTAGGCCCGCACGAGTTCCAGAAGCGAGACTTCCACATTGCCGATGGCCATCCCGAGTCCCCCTTCCGCCGCCTCCCTCCCGAGATGCCGGAACCCCAGCGTTCGGAGGTTGTCCGCGAAGGCGGGCGCGCCCGTTTTGTGCAGCAGGCGCACGAAGGGTATGTTCAGCGAAAGGACGAGCGCGTCCCGCAAGGTGACGCGTCCCCGGTAGCGGTTGTCGAAATTGGCCGGACGGTACCCCTTGAAGGCGACGGGGGCGTCCAAAAGGCGTTCTTCGGGCGTGACCAGCCCCCGGTCGAGGGCCAGGGCGGCCAGAAACGGCTTCAAAGTGGAGCCGGCCGGACGGGGCGCGAGCGCCGTATTGACCTGCCCGTCCTTCGCCCCGAAATAGTCCCCGCTGCACGCGAGCGCCAGAACCGCCCCGTCCGCCACGCGCAAAACGACGGCGGAAGCGGCGTACCCGCCCGCCGCGGACGCCTCGTCGACCGCCGCTTCGCAGGCGGACTGGACATCCGCCTCGAGGGGGGTAGTGACATCGCCGTGCGTGATGCCCGTCTCCTGCACGAACCAATCGCAGTAGAACGGCGCCTTGAAGGGACGGGGCGCGCGGCGGATTTCGGGGAGAACGGTCCGCGCCGCGGCGATTTGCTCGGGGGTCGCCCAGCCCAGTTCCCCCAGGCGGCGCAGCACGTAATCGCGGCGTTTGAGGGCGCGTTTCAGGTTGCGGTCCGGGCGGAAGCGCGAAGGTGCCTGCACCATGCCCGCCAAAAGCGCGGCTTCCCCCAGTCCAAGCGCCTTCGGGGACTTGCCGAACCACCCCTGCGCGGCGGCCTCTATGCCCACGAGATTGGACCCGAACGGCGCACGGTTCAGGTACTGGGAGAGAATCCAGATCTTGTCCTTCGCGCGCTCCATCTTCAGCGCCATGATCGCCTCGCGTACCTTCCAAAGGAGCGTCTTCGGGTGGGGTTTGATGAGCCGCACCGTCTGCATGGACAGGGTAGAGGCGCCCGAAATGCGCCGTCCGTAGAAGAGATTCTGCCCCGCCGCCCGCAGAATGGAGAGCGGCCGCACCCCGCAATGCGTCCAAAACGTGCCGTCCTCGACGGCTACGAGCGCACGGACAATCCAATCGGACGGGTCGGCCGTGTAATAGGGACGGCAATCCGTGTCGTTCGGCCCTAGCGTGACGCGCAGGACCTCCCCCGAACGGTCGCGCAAGACGAGTCCGCCGGGATAGTCCGCCGCCGCGGCTTTGGGCCAATCAACGGTCCACCACAAGACGAGCGGGGGCGCAGCGAGCGCGCAGAGAAGGATTGTACATACCTTCCACCGCCGCGCCCGGCAATACGAAATCGCCCGCCGAAACCACCCGGACAGGATAGCAAATCTTGACTTCATCGCCTTTTTTCAGCGTGACTTCCTTGGAGAAAACCAGCATCCGGTCGTCCCGCGCATCCTTCCGCAGGACCCACTCCGCCGAACGGTCCCGGAAGACGCTCGGGTCCAGCTCGCTGTGGACCGGCTCGAACGCCCCGGCGAACAGGTCCTCGATCACGAGGTCGGACACCTTCCGCGTCGCCGTCGTCCCGAGGGAAAGCTCCACGACGAGCATCTCCCCGCAGGCGATGTCGTCCAAAGACGCCTCTTCGCCTGTCGGACGCAAGAAGCGACGCTTCAGGACGAGTCCGCTGGAAACGTTCGTGACCGCCGCCGCGTCCGGCAGCGTGCGACGCTCCCAACTCAGGAAAGCCGGCGCGGACCCGGTATTGGAAACCGCGACCGGACCACCCTCCCAGACGCGCCGGGCGCCCTTAGAAAGCTCGCAAACCGCCCCGTTCGCCGCCGAAATCCGCACACGCGGCGTCCCTTCCTTCGGCGGATGATGCCGCCAATACGCACCAATCGCCAGGAGCGCCTGGGCATTTTCGGACGTCGTACCCCAGCAAAAACGCTGTTTGTCGCGCTTTTTCAGCAAATAGGAAAGCAGCGGCGGGATGCGGGAATCGTCCGGATCCACCGCGAGAAGCGCCAAAAGCGTGAAGGAGGCTTCTGTGACGGACTGGGGCTCGTAGGACTCCGCCAGCAACGCTCTCGCGCGCGGCACATCGCCCAACAACGCGAACGCGCGCGCCAGGCGGGCACGGGAAAGCGCCGACAGGTTCGCCCGGCCGTCGTAGAGGCGGAACATGCGGTCCCGGTCGGGCGTCCCGGCCAGGGCGAGCGTATGGCACGCGTAGGCGGCCGTCGCCGTATTCGTTTCGCTCGCCCACTCCCGAAGGAAGTCCAAAACCCGCTTTTGTCCGGCCGGGACCAGTTCCACCCCAGCCTGGGCGGCTTCGACGAGGAAATGCGCGGCATAAAGCGAGACTTCCCGGTCCCACGGCGCCTCGTTGCAGTCGGGCCACATAGTGAAGTCGTTCGCCCGAATCATGGACTCCACGCGGCGGACCCCCGCCTGCACGTACTCCAGCCGGTTCGTCGCCGCCGCGGAACCGACCGCGCTCAAGATGCCGCCCGCCGAAATGAGCGGGAAAATGCGCGAACAGGTCTGCTCGAGGCATCCGTAGGGGTAGTCCGCCAGCCACTCGAGCGCCGCGGCAAGTTCGCCGAGGGGCGAGCCCTCCAAACCGAAGGCAAGGCGCGCCCCGGCCCCTTCCGCGGCGAACGTCCGCGTCTCTCCCGGCTCCAGTCGCACCAGTCCGGCGGCGATTTCCCACGGAACCGCCGGGCGGATGGGGATGTGGAGCGTCTGGACGTGCTTCTCGCCCAAGCCTTCCGCGGCGAACGCGAGGAACCACTCGCCCGGCACGGAAGGCGCCGTCACGGTCGCGACGATGTTCGTGGCCCCCTTCCCGGCCAGCGTGCAGGCGCCCGACACCGCGCCGATACGGTAGGTTATCCGGCCCGCTTCCGTTGTCGTATTGTGGAGGGGCAGCGTCACCTGGAAGCGATCCCCGGGCGCGGCAAAGCGGGGCGCGTCCGGCTGCATGACCAGTTTCGGCGCGACTTTGCACTGTGTTTTGGCCGCGCCGGTCGCCGTGGCCGACCAGGCGACCGCCGTCACGCGCACTTCGCCGGCGAATTCCGGCAGCTGGAACGTCGTCCGCCCGGCCCCGTTCGTCAGCGCGACCCGCGCATTCCAGAGGGCGAGCGGCTTGAACCGCCGCGTGGGCACGGGGCTCACCCGGCTCAGCATTTCCGCCCCGAAGCCGCCGCCGGTCTTCACGCCGGCGTGCCGGATTTCGCCGGCGACCGGCAGGACCTTATCGAACAAATCGTAGAGCGGCAGCTCCGTTTCGCGCAGCTTCCCGAACCACCCGGCCGGATCCGGCGTCTTGCCGTCCGTCAGAAGGTTGATGCCCTCGTCCACGAGCGCAACCGACGCGACCAGCCCCGTCGCCGAAGCGGATGCGGACGAGACGTCCACCACGACCTGGCTTTCGCCCGATGGCGCCATACGGACGGACGCCGCCACCCGGACCGGCAGTTCGTCTTCCGCCGGCCGCACGGGGAGCGCCACCTTGCCGTGGGCGCGCGCCGCCAAATGCCGCACGTTCGCCTCCACGCTCTGCACCACCGAAAGCGTGACATGCACGTTCGGCGCCCAGGCGGTTTCCGTCCGCGGCAGAACGACTTCGCTTGTCGCGTTCGTGAGTTCCAGAACCTCGACATGGAGCACTTTCTCGCGCTGGACCGTCAGGAATCCCCACCCCGCAAAGGGTGCGCGGACCGTCAGGCGCGGCACGTCTCCCGGACGGTAGTACGGCTTGTCCGGCGTGAGCGTCACCTCGGTCGGACGTCCCAGCGGCGTGCGGACGGCCTCATCCCCCCAATCGCTGAGGTAGAAAGCGCGGCTGAAGGAGACGTTCGTCTCCCGGTCGGCTATCGTCAGCGTATAGTCGGCGCAATCCACGATCGGGAGCGCCAAATCCGCCGCGCCCTGCGCATCCGTCTTGAAAGGAAATTCCGCGACTTTTGTCGCCACGCGCGTCGATTCCCATTCCCCCGTCCCGGACGCGTTCACCTTGTAGGTGTTCACCGTATCCACGCGGCGGATGCAGGCGGAAAGCTCGCGCACCCCCGAAAGCGGCTTCCCGTCCGGCCGGACGCAGACGACGGGGATCCGCGGCTGTCCCGCCACGGGTTTTTTCAGCCAGGACGGAAGCGCCGCGCCTATATAATAAGGATAATAGTGGAAAAGTTTCGACGCGCGCGCCGTCGCCGGGCGTCCACCATCCTCGAAAACGGTTCCCTGCACCGTCACGCGCACGCAGGCCTTGGGGAGACCCAAAGACGCCCAAAACGGCGCCCGGAAAGCGTGTTGGCCCTCTTCGTCGAGGACGGACGCCCCCAAGCGGCGGAAACTCGGCTTGAGCCCCCGGTTCTCGTCCCCGAACGCGTACGCCTTCCAAGCCGCCGGCGCGAACGGGGCGTCTTCGAAAACGAGGGCGCCTTCCGTCTTCAAACGCCGCGCCGGACCGCCGAACAGGTGCTCGGCGGCGACGGTAAAGGCGAGGTTCGTCAGCTCCGCACTCTCCGGCAGGGTGGTCCGGACCCGGATTTGCGGCGGCGCGAACTCCTCCACCTTGACCGTCTGTGCGCCCAGCTCGCGTCCGTCCTTCCCCGGCGTGCGCACGACAATCCGCCACTGTCCGCTCGGCTGGTCGGCGGGAACCGTGAACTTGTCGCACGCAAGCGCCCCCTGCGCGTCCGGCAGGCACGTTTTCGTCGCGAAAAGGCGGCCTTCCGGACTCATGAGCGCGAATTCAACCGGGAACGGACGCGGCGCCCGGCGCTGTCCGTTGCGGAGCAGGGCCTGCGCGAAGATCGGCTCGTCATGCCGGTAAATGCCGCGCTCCGTCCACACGAACGCGGCACATTCCGTAGGCGCGAGATAGTCCGGGAGCGTGCCCTTCTCCGTCGATTCGTCCACCTTCATCGAGTCGCGGAGCGCCAGGAACGCACGATCCGACCCGTCCTTTTCGGAAACGACGACCGCGAACGGCTCAGCTTTCGCCGAAAGCGGCAAATCGCACCGCCCCCGCG
Organism: Verrucomicrobia bacterium UBA740; assembly: GCA_002298665.1. Classification (GTDB taxonomy): domain Bacteria; phylum Verrucomicrobiota; class Kiritimatiellia; order RFP12; family UBA1067; genus UBA1067. Next base: position 5,829 of record DBKW01000079.1, read on the forward strand.
CGTCCGTCACCCCCTCGGCGAGCCGGACGTTTGCGGAGGAGTAGACCGCGACAACCGCCCCCGGACGCGGACGGCCCGTCGTCAGCGAAGTCGCCCACACGTGGAGCGCCTCCTTGCCGCGCCGCACGCTCAGACCGAAGTCCGTCACGCAGACGAGCCGATAGGCTGTCGCACATTCCTTCTCCCAACTGTATTCATAGGAACGGTCGACATTGAGGAGAGACGTCAGATAAATGCCGCGCGCCGGACCTCCGTCCCGGATGGAGACGGGGAGCAAGGTCCGTCGGAGCGTGTTGGGGGCACCCCCGCACGCGTTCGTCTGGACGGACGCTTCCCCGGCCAGTTGCGCCGTTGCGCCCTTGTCCATCGGGAGATACATCCTGTACACCCCTTCCTCGCGCGCCAGCAATTGCACCACGTTCGCCGGCTCCACGCGGCAGATGGACGTTTGCAGATTCGTTACGTTCATCGTCTCGACCGCCAGCGCATGCGAACCGACGGACGGCAAATACCGCCCCTGCGCGGCGTATTTCGCATACGGTTCGGCGTCCGGACGCTGGAAGGTGTAGACATAGTCCGCCAAAAGCGCGCCTTGGGCGGCCCCCGCCTTGGCGGGAAGCCCCTTGCGGATACGCAGCGTGACATTCGTCCGGTAGGCGAAATCGCCGCTGATCTGCACGCCGGGGACTTCGCCGCGCAAGGGCGAAATCCCGATCGCGCCCTGGATCAGAGGTTCCACCGTCACGTAATCCCGCATGACCGTCTCGTCGGGATGTCCCGAGAGCCACACCCGAAGCACCCCGCCCGGCCTCACCTCCACGCCCTGAACCGTCAGGTTTGTCGCGGCCGGTTCTGCGGCGGAAGATCCGGAAGACGGCAGACGCCGCTGCTCGCGCGCTATCTCGCGGCACACGGCCGCGTCCGCTTTCAGTTGATCCGGCGACAGTCCGGAAAGGACGCGGCACCCGTAGGTGGCGTCAAATTGTCGCACTTTTTGGTAAATCCACACCGTGGAGGCGACTGACCCCGCCGTCACAATCCCCAATACGGCGCCTGCCGCGCCCACCCAAATCTTCCGCTTCATCTCTTTTCGCGCTCGCTTTCGTTTTTTTTGTTCCGCTCTATCTTTTATTTCAAAAACCGACACATATTGTACCGCACTTCTGGATTAAAGTCAAACCCTTTCTCGCGCACCGCAAAACTTTCCGGACTAAGGGTGCAAAAGGTGCAAAAACGTGCGGCTTCGCCCGCTTGGCGCAAGCCGCACGTTCGCATTTCCTTTGGTATTCTCCGCCGGAACCGGCTTTCAGTCTGGGCTCTGCGCGAACTTCTCGAGCTCGTCCGCCGCGGCTTCCCAGTCCGCCGTATAGCGGTCGATTTCGCATTGGAGCGTGCGGACCTTTCGGTTGACCTCGGCGAAGTCCGTCGTCGGGGTGGGGTTGAACAGCTCCGCGCTGGCCGCGTCGAGAGCCTTTTGGAGTTCGTCCACCTTCTTCTCGGCGGTTTCGACGCGTTTCTTCAGCTCGCGCAGGCGCGGCGCCGTCTTGGCGCGCTCCTCCGCACGGCGGCGGCGCAATTCTTTGGGCGAAAGCGCCGGCGCGGCGTTTTCCGCGGCGGATTCCGCTTTCGGGGGCGTCGGACGGCTCTCGGACGGTTTCTGTCCGCCTCCCTCCAATTCCGCCTTCTTTTCGAGGTAGTAGTCGTAACCGCCCGGGTACTTGCGGATGCCCTCCCGGGTAATCTCGAGGATGCTCGTCGCCGTCGCCCGCACGAAGTCGATGTCGTGCGAGACGAGAAGGACCGTGCCGGTGTACTTCTGCAGAGCTTCCTGCAAGAGACGCCGCCCGTCTAGGTCCAAGTGCGTCGTCGGTTCGTCCAGCAAAAGGAAGTTCGGCGCAGACAGATAAAGTCGCAGGAACGCGAGGCGGATCTTCTCTCCGCCCGAGAGCACCCCGGCCGGCTTCTCCACGTCATTCTCGTCGAACCCGAACGCGCCCACCAGATTGCGGAAGTTCTTCTCGTTCATCCCCGGCGGAATCGCGTTCTTGGCGTTGCGGTAGACCGACACGTCCGGCGGAATTGTCTCAGCGAATTCCTGGCTCAGATAGCCGGGTATCACATTGTGCCCCAGGACCGCCAGCCCGCTCGTCGGCTGGCGCGTGCCGGCGATGATGCGCATGAGCGTCGTCTTGCCCAGCCCGTTGTAGCCGATGAGCGCCACCTTGTCGCCGCGGACGATCTGGAAGCTCACGTCGTCCAGCACCTTCTTCTTCCCGTCGTACGAGAAGCCCAGATGCTCGCAGCGGAACATCTCCAGTCCGCTCGGCGGCGGTTCCGCCAGCCGCAGGCGTCCGGACTGGGTGTAGCGCTTGGGCAGGACGATGCGCTCTTCGTCCAGTTTGTCGATGAGTTTCTGGCGCGATTGCGCCTGCGCGGCCTTCGTCGCCTGGGCGCGGAAGCGGTCCACGAACCGCTGGAGCTGCTCGCGGTGGCGGTCCTGGTTCTCTTTGGCCGCCTTGAGATGGCGGTAGCGGACCTCACGCTCTTCGAGATAGTAGTCCAGACCGCCCTCGTAGCGCGTCACCGTGCCGGCGTCCACCTCCACCGTGATGGAGGTCAGCGTGCGCAAGAGGTAGCGGTCGTGCGAAATGAGCATGAGCGTTCCCTCGTACGCCTTCAGGAACTTCTGCAGCCACTCCACGGCGGGCAGGTCGAGGTAGTTCGACGGCTCGTCCAAGAGAAGCAGGTCCGGACGCGACGCCAAAACGCGCGAGAGTTCGGCGCGCATGCGCCAGCCGCCCGAGAAACTCATGAACGGCTTCTGGAAGTCTTCCGTCGTGAAACCCAGCCCGCCCAGGGCGATCTTGACGCGCGTCTCGATGTCGTACCCGCCCAGATGCTCGAATTTCGTCTGGAGTTCGCCGTAGCGCTTCAGCTTCGCCGGATCCGTCAAATCCGTCTCCAGTTCCGTCAACTCCGCCTCCATCTCGGAAAGCCCCGGGATACCCTTGAGCGAGTAGTCCAGAAGCGTCTGGCCGGGCGTGTCGGGGGCGGGGTTCTGCCGCGTCCAGCCGATGCGCGGATTCTGCTCGACGACGAGTTCGCCCGAGTCGGTCGAAAGTTCCCCCAGAATGATCTTGAAAAGCGTCGACTTGCCGCTCCCGTTCGGACCCACAATCCCCACGCGGTCGCCTTTGTTCACACGAAAGGTGACCCCCGTCAAAACGTCCTGATGTCCATAATGGACGGATATATTTCTGAAATCCAGCATAGTGCCCTTATAGTTCCTATCCGATTCTTTTTTGCTCGTATATTATACCAAAAATCGGGCAGAAAGCCAGCATATGTTCCGCCCCCCCCGGACGGCGCGATTTTCCATAATAATGTTCCATTGTAAAACAAGGAGCATGCATAAGATACCTAGACGAACGGCACGAGAATATAAAGAAGGAAAGGAGTACACTGTATTTGGCAAACCGCACCCCCGTTTCTCGCCAGTACACTTTCTAATTTACAAACGCGCCCACGTCCCGCACCCAAATCCTGTCAACAATCCAGCCAGAGCACGAGCGACGAGTAGGTCCCACGCGTCCTACTCGTTCCACCCGTCCTAGTTGTCCCGCCCCCGGGACCGGTCGGGACAACTAGGACGATTAGGACAGGTGGGACGCGTAGGACACAACTAGGGCGCGCACCCTCTACATTTCTACGCGGCTAAAAACTCCGAGAGGCGACAAAAGGCTTCGCTAACGCTGCGCCACTCGCTTCGCCCGCCCCCAACCCCGGCAGGGGGTAATTTAACCGTGTAGAGAATGTAGTATGGGGGATTCCTCTGCGTGGCTCTGCGTATCTCTGCGTAAGAAATAAACTCGGGGTAGAAGAGAAACTCCAAGGGGCGAAAAAGGCTCCACTAACGTTTCGCCGCTGGCTTCGCGCGCCCCACCCCCCCCCAACCCAATGGTAGGGGC
>DBKW01000059.1 GCA_002298665.1 Verrucomicrobia bacterium UBA740
AATGTTAGCCGCGGCGAATTTCAAACCGCATGAGGGGGGTGTGTTCGAGGGCCGAAAACAGTCCGTTCGGGTGTGTTCAAAATGGGTTCTTTTAACGGTATTTTAGACAGGATTGACAGGATTGGGGGCGCGTCCTACTCGTCCTAGTTGTCCTACTCGTCCCACCCGTCCCGGTTGTCCCGTTCTGCCGTCCGCACGGGTTTGGCCGTGTAGAGATATAGAATTGCAGAGAGCGGGGGCGTTTGAACGCAGAAGCGAAATGGGGTGGTTGCAGGATAAAAAAAGATATGCTATAATGTTTCCAGAATACTGAAAGGTAGATTGAGAGCATGGCGACATACCAGTATATCGCGAAGGATTCCGCGGGCGTCGAAACGCGGGGTCTCGTCGAGGCGGGCGACCGGAACGCGGCAATTGCCGCGGTGCGGGCGCAGGGGCTCATGCCGACGGCGATCGGCGAGGTGAAGAACGCCGCGCCGGCGTCCAAGGCTTCGGCGTCCAAAGCGGCCAAAGCCGCGAAGAAGGGCGCGAAGGCGTCCGCCGCGAAGCCCAAGGGCAAGAGCGTGCTGGACAAGAACATCGAGATCAAGCTGCCGAGCTGGATGCGCGGGCGCATCAAGACGAAGGTCCTCACCCAGTTCACGCGCCAGCTCGCGACGCTCGTGAACGCCGGCCTGCCGCTCATGCGCGGCATTGAGGTCCTGAAGCGCCAGCAGAAGGATCCGCAGATGGTGGAGGCGCTGAACGGGATCGGCGAGACGATTTCCTCCGGCGGGACGTTCTCCGAGGCGCTGACGGCGTATCCGAAAGTCTTCGACAGCCTCTATGTGAACATGGTGAAGGCCGGCGAGGCGGGCGGCGTGCTGGAAGTCGTGTTGGCGCGTCTGGCGGAGTTCGCCGAGAAGAGCGACCGGATCAAGAACAAGGTCAAGGGCGCGATGATCTATCCGATCGTGGTGCTCGTCGCGGCGATCGGCATCACGGCGTTCCTGCTCGTGGCGGTCATCCCGAAGTTCAAGCAGGTCTTCAACGACATGCTCGGCGGCGCGGCGCTCCCGGCCATCACGCAGGCGGTCATCGACATTTCGGAGTGGGTGCAGCACAACGGGCTTACGATCGCCATCATCGTCGCCGCGGTCGTCATCATCCGGAAGGTGATCGGCAAGACGTCCGCCGGCGCGTATTTCTACGACGTCTGCTCCCTGCGGATGCCGGTGACGGGGACGCTCGTCCAGCGGACGGTGGTTTCGCGTGTGACGCGCACGATGGGCACCCTGCTCGCCTCGGGCGTGCCGATCCTGCAGACGCTCGTGATCGTGCGCGACACGACGGGCAACCGCGTCATTTCGAAGGCGATCCAGAATATCCACGATGCCGTCAAGCAGGGCGAAGGCATGACCCAGCCGCTGTCTCAGTGCTGGGTGTTCCCGCCCATGGTCACCTCGATGGTGGAAGTCGGCGAGGAGACGGGCGCGCTCGCGGACATGCTTACGCGCATCGCCAACACGTACGACGACGAGGTGGACAACGCCGTGGCGGGCATGACTGCGGCGATCGAGCCGGCGCTCATCATCGTGCTCGCGTTCGTGGTGGGCACCATCGTCATCGCGATGTTCCTGCCGATGATCAAGATCATCAGTTCGGTCTCGGGCGGCGGCGCCGTCTGACCGGGAAGGGGTACGTCATGAAACGCGCGTTTACGCTCATAGAAATGCTGATTGTCGTCGTCGTCCTCGTGACGCTGATGTCGATCGCGTTCAAGCTGGGTTCCATCGGCTCGGACGAAGAGGCGCGCATCACGACGGTCACGCGCCTGCAGCGGCTGGAGAACTGCCTGTCGGGCTACAACGCCGCGTTCGGGAGCTATCCGCCCGTGAGACTGCACGCCTCGCGCGACTTCTACGCCAAGGTGGACGAGTCGGGCCGGCAGTCCGACGATGGCGAGACGGTATCGGAGCTCAAATGGGAGTCCGTCCGGGCGGCGTGCCGGGCGCAGCCGCTGGGCATGGCGTTTCCGTTCGGCAAGAACAAGCGCGAACACGTTGATAAGGTGTCCAAAGCCGTGGTCAATTGGTGGCAGCAGAAACAACAGCAGCAGAACGCGAGCGAGGGCGCGGAACCGAAGATCCTCAAGGGTTTCGGCATCGGCAACGAGGACCTTTTCGGTCGTTCGTACCGGGGCGCTGTCGAATGGAACGACGTGCAGCTCTTCCGCTTCGGCGTCATGAGCTTCCTCCTGCCGCGGTATCTGGTGATGATGGACGGCGCGAAGAAGTATTACGACTTTGCCCAATGGACGGCGAACAACATGCTGCCGTGCAATCCGTGGACGGGCACGCGGTTCACCGCCTGGGACGAGCTCCAGACGACGAACGCCAACACAAGCGCCACCCTCCTGCAGGCGCAGATCAAGTACATTCCGTCCCAGGCCGTCACGGCGCGCTGGATGCCCAATCTGCAGGGAATCTGCAGCAGCGCCCAGAAGCGGATGCTGTTCGGCGTGTCGCTGAACGAAGAAAACGCGGAAGGCGGATTGCTGCGTCCCGCTTCCTGGCAGAGCGAAGAGTACGTGAGCGAGAAGCTCCATACGGTCGGCGGCTACAATTCGGTTTCCGACAACTACATTCTCGACGAAATAACGGTGAACGACGGGTGGGGAAACGAGTTTTACTACTATTCCCTGCCGCCGTACCAGTCCTACACGCTCTGGAGTGCGGGCGCGAACGGCAAGACGTTCCCGCCCTGGATGGATCTGGGCATGCTGGATTCGGAAAGCGACCGCAAGACGGCGACGGAATGGCTCGCGGACGACATCGTCCAGATGAGCAATTGAGCGAAGGAGGAAAAGTACATGAGAAAAGCTTTTACGTTGGTTGAAATGCTCGTCGTGATCGGCATCATCGCGGTGCTGGTCGCCGCGTCCATCGGCGGATTCGCCGGCATGACGCGCGCGGCGGAGAACAAGAA
>DBKW01000030.1 GCA_002298665.1 Verrucomicrobia bacterium UBA740
CTACACGGTTAACCCCCGATAGGCTCCTCTCTCTGCGTTCTCCGCGTTCTCTGCGTGAGATATTCTACCCCCTACCCCCTTGACGGGACGGAAGAAATAGGGTAAAATATTGCGCGTTTGGAAGGTCCCGGACCGCGCGACGGCCCCCGCGACCCGACGGACAACGCCGAGCACCATGAAACTGAACGAAAACGTGAAAATAAGCGCCATTTTGCGCGGACCTCTCCCCGTCCGCGGCCCTTCGTCTGGAGCGGACGCCGCCCCGGCCCGGGACGCGAGCGGGTCCGTCCGTGTAGACGCCCCTGTGGTAGGGGCGGCAGTCCCTTGCCGCCCGCACGGATTCGGCCGTGTAGAGGTCTAGAATTGTAAAAATACGCCCCCGCCACCTTCCCATGTCCCCCAACAAGCGCATATTCCTGAACATCGTGGCCACCTACGGACGGTCCCTCTTTGCGCTCGCGTGCGGACTTTTCTCCGCCCGCTGGGTGCTGGAAGCGCTCGGGCAGGAGGATTTCGGCCTCTACGGCGTCGTGGGCGGTCTTGTCGCCTTCATCGGCATCGTCAATTCGCTACTGGGCTGCGCGGTCGGACGCTTCTACGCCGTGAGCGTGGGCGCGGCGCATGTCGCCGCGGACAAAACCGCCGCGCTCTACGAATGCCGCGCCTGGTTCTCGACGGCCGTTCTGGTCCACACGGTCGTCCCGCTCGTCCTTATGCTTATAGGCGAGCCGCTCGGCGAATACGCCATCCGCGTCGGGTGGCTTGTCGTCTCGCCCGATCGCCTCGCGGAATGCCTGTGGGTGTTCCGCTTCGCGTGCCTGGCGAGTTTCGTGTCCATGGTTGGCGTGCCGTTCCAGTCCCTCTACACCGCGAAGCAGTACATCGCCGAACTCACCCTCTACGGCTTTGCGACGAGCCTCCTCAATCTCGGCTTCTTCTACTATATGGTGACGCATCCGGGCGTGTGGCTGGCGAAATACGGCGCGTGGACGGCGGCGATGCTCATCCTGCCGGCGGCGATCATCGCCGTGCGGGCGTATTTCGTCTTCCCCGAATGCCGCCTGATCCCGCGCGAAATGTGGAACCGCGCGCGCATCCGCCAACTCACGGCGTTCGCCGGCTGGCAGGCGTTCGGCGGCTTCGGGTGCATCGCCCGCGGACAGGGCATCGCCATCCTCCTCAACCGCCACGCCGAATTCGGCCCCGCGCGCAACTCCTCCATGACCATCGCCAACCAGGTCGCCGCCCAGACGGACACCCTCTCGGGCGCCATGGTCGGGGCGTTCCAGCCCGCGATCGCGAACGCCTACGGCGCGAAGGACTTTGCGCGGATGCGTGCGCTCGCCTATCGCGCCTGCACATTCGGGACGCTGCTCTCGGCGGTTTTCGTCCTGCCGCTCGCGCTGGAACTGCCGACCGTGCTCGACATTTGGCTGGCGGAGCCGCCGGACTACGCCGCGGGCCTGTGCTGGAGCATTCTCGCGATGCACCTTATCGACCGGACCGCCGTCGGCCACATGCTTGCCGTCGCCGCGACCGGCAAAATCGCCGCGTACCAGGCCTTCCTCGGCGGCTCGCTCATCCTGACCCTGCCCCTGGCCTGGCTCTTCGTGCGCCTCCACTGGGGAATCTACGCGACCGGCTGGGCGATGATCCTCACCATGATGCTCTGCGCGTGGGGACGCGTCTGGTTCGCCCGCACGATCGCCGGACTGTCCGCCTGGCATTGGCTGAAGAAGATCTTCCTGCCGCTCGCGGCCATCATGGGCTGCACGCTCGCCCTGGGCGCCCTGCCGCGTCTGGTGCTCCCCGCGGGCTGGCTCCGCCTCGGCGCGACGACCCTCGCCTGCGAAACGGCACTCGGCGCGCTCGCCTGGCTGGTGGTCCTGGATGCGCACGAGAAAGACCTGATTATCCAGAAATGCGCCGCTTTGAAAGCGAGGTTCGCACGATGATTGAACTTGCCGCGAAGACGCTCTGTTCCGGCTGTGCCGCGTGCCGCGCGGCGTGTCCCAGGGGGGCGATTGCGATGAAAGCCGATTCGGAAGGCTTTCTTTATCCGGAAATCGACGCGAAAGCGTGCATTTCGTGCGGAAAATGCCGTCGCGTCTGCCCAGTCCTGAACCGTTTGCAGCCCCGCGAGCCGTTGGCGGTCTATGCCGCGCGCGCGAACGACACGGTCCTGCGCCTGGCGAGTTCCTCGGGCGGACTCTTCTCGCTTCTGGCGCGTCAGACGTTGGCGAAGGGCGGCGTCGTCTTCGGCGCGGCGTGGGACTACGCCACCCACACGGTCAAGATCGTGTCCGCGCGGAACGAAGGCGAACTCGCCGCCTTGCGCGGCAGCAAATACGTGCAGGCGGATGTCGGCGTCGCCTATGAGGAGGCGCGCGCGGCACTCCAAAAGGGCACGCCCGTCCTGTATTCGGGCACGCCGTGCCAAATCGCCGCGCTGAACCGGTTTTTGGGCAGACCCCAGGCCAATCTGCTGACGGTCGAGGTCATCTGCCACGCCGCGCCTTCGCCCCTCGCGTTCCGAAAATATGCCGCCCAGCGCGAACGCGAGGCCGGATCCCCAATAACGCGAATCTTTTCCAGGAGCAAGAAATGCTCCTGGAAAAGATACGCGATGTCTTTGGCGTTTCACGCCAAAGACATCGCGTATCTCAAGCCTGCGTCGGACGATACCTTCCTGCGCGGCTTTCTGGCGGAACTCTACAACCGGACGTCCTGCCACGCCTGCTCCGTGCGGGAACTCCGTTCGGGGGCGGATATCACGCTCGCCGACTACTGGAACGTGCACCAGAAGTTCCCGGCGATGGACGACGACAAGGGCGTTTCCGCCGTTCTCGCGAATACGGAGAAGGGCGCGGTGGCGTTCGCGGCGATTCAAGCGGACTGCACCGTGGCCGCCAGCGACTTCGCGGATATCCGCCGCACGAACCTGGCCGTCTATCGTTCTTCCCCGCCCCATCCGCGGCGCGGGCTCTTTTTCGCGCAAATCGCGCAGACGGACGACTTCGACGCGCTTGTCGTGCGCCTCCTGCGCCCGACGCTCAAAGCGCGCATCCGCCGGTTGGGCGGACGCATCCTGCGCAAACTCGGCTTGAGGAGACCGGCAGCATGAAAATAGGCATTATGACCTGGTGGCGCAACACCAACTACGGCGGCTTCCTGCAAGGGCTCGCCCTGCAGACTTTCCTGAAAAAGAACGGATTCGATGTCGAAATGATCCGCTTCGCGTTTCCACCCATTCAATTCACGGCAAGATCCGTCATCTGTCCGCATCGGCTGACGAGCCTGCGGAAAGGGTTGGGCGCGGTGCTGGATGTCGTCCGTGCGCTCTTCGTCAATGGCTGCCTTTCCGCGCGCCTGAGCCGCCTGCGCAAAACCGTGCGTCTCTTCGACGCCTATATCACGCCTTCGCCGCACGAATACGCTTCGTTGGCGGAACTCGCCGCCGACGGGCGCTACGATACGGTCCTGATCGGCAGCGATCAGGTCTGGACGCCCAAATACCATGATGCGGACTTTTCCTATCTCTTGCGCGGCCTGGGCGATTCGGTGCGCAAGGTGAGTTACGCCGCGAGCGTTGCCGCCCCCTCCGTGCATCCGTATGAGAAGATTTACGGCGAAGCGCTTGCGCGGTTCGAGGCGATTTCCGTCCGCGAAAAGACGAATGTCGCCGAACTGGAGAAGCTCAGCGGCAAGAAAGTGGAGTGGGTGGTCGACCCGACGCTCCTCCTTTCCGCGGAAGACTGGCGCGTGGTGCTGAACCTGCGACCCGACACGCCCGAGCCCCATATTACCGTCTACTGGCTCTCGCCCCTCGAGGACAAGCTCCCGGAACTCGTCCGCCTCGCGAAGGAGAAGCGGATGAAAGTGCATATCTTCACCGACGTTATGGCCTTCCGCGTGGTGGCGAATCCTCTGCGGTGGGCCAAGCACCTCGCCGCGCGCGTGCGTCTCGCCTGTTCGCCCAGTTTGGAACTGCATATCGGCGCCGACGCCCGCGAATGGCTGCAGGACCTCTCGACGGCGGACTTTATCCTGAGCGACTCCTTCCACGCCTTGATGTTCGCGACCCTCTTCAACCGCGAAATAAAAGTGGAGATTCCGGAAGCGAAGAAGTTCATGGCTACGCGCATAACGGATTTTCAGTCGCGGAAGGGGGCGCTTGCGGACTGGATTGCGCACTCGCGCGCGTGGCTGATGAAAAACGGGCTGGGTTGTCCCCAGTAGCGTTGTAGCCGCGCACCGGCGGCAGGGGCCGGGCAGGGGGGACGAGTAGGACAAGTACGACGACCCCGCCCCCACATTCTCTACATTTTCTACAC
>DBKW01000012.1:0-155 GCA_002298665.1 Verrucomicrobia bacterium UBA740
GGGGGGGGGGGGGGGGGGGCTAGCGGCATTTACTTGGACAATTCACATTTCATGAGCCCGGGCCAAAAGCAAACGAACACAACGGTGTAGCGCAATCCCGCCCGCGCAATTTGTCGGTTCCGCCCGTTTCGCCCGGTTTTTGCACCCGCGGCGGT
>DBKW01000012.1:253-13140 GCA_002298665.1 Verrucomicrobia bacterium UBA740
GCATCACCGTTCCGGCGGGACAGGATCCCCGTTCCCATCCTCTACACGATTAATAAACTCCGAGGGGTGACAAAGGCTCCCCTAACGTTCCGCCACTCGCTTTGCACGCAACCCCCAACCCGGGTAGGGACCGCAGTCCCCTGCGGTCCGCCTCGCCCCCACCCAACGGTAGATATAATGAGAAGCGTTTCTGAGGGCTCGGTTCTTTCGGGCCGCCAGAAGTCGTTCTTTGACAATTGAACGAATGGATGGAACAGAATACAACTTATCGACAGGGCGGCGCGCGCTCTGCGTTTTGGAGCGCGCCGCGCCGCCGCCCAGTCGGTAAGTCTTCACGCGAAAGCGTGAACGAATAACAAAAGCGTATTTTGGGAGTGCAACCCCTCCTTAAAGTATGCTATAATCTAACTGCACAGTCTCCGGGTGGAGACCGGCTCTACACAACAACCAAGCAACCCTAAGGAGGGGCTACATGGGATGTTATACCACAATCGAAATCGACGTGAGCGACAGAACTTCAAAAATCTGCCTTATGGCGAAATCGGGCGCCAAGCGCCATATACTCGAGGAGACGACCGTTCCGACGACACGCGTCGGCTTTACGGAGTACTCAAGGACAAGGATCCCGGCTCCATGCTCGTGACATTCGAGTCGGGCGCGCACAAAGGAGGTAAATCGCCTAGCGATTTTTACTATTGACAACGCTTCTCATAAAAGGGGCGGCAGTCCCCTGCCGCCCGCACGGGAATAGCCGTGTAGAGTTGCAGAATTGTAGAGAGAGAAGAGTAAACGGGACAGTCGCGGATGTCGCGTCCGTCCCGGTCGTCCTGTCCCTCGTGGAGATTGGAGGGATGGGGCCTTTGCGAAACTACCGCTCCCACGGGCGGGGCTCAGGTGGCGTGAGGCGCATTTCGCCCGAGGGGTCGTAGTACGTCTCGCTTTGCGGCACGATTTTCGCCAGCTCCGAAAGAAAAGCGAGCGAGACGGCGACCGTCGGCGCGGACTTCAGCGACAGGTCGACTTCCACGCCATTGCCGTAGACGAGCGTGAAAGCGAGGGGAAGCGAGCCGGGATGTCTGGCCGCAAGATCCAAAATGCCCTGTATCCGCTCCTTGAGGTCCGGCGCGGCATAGGGCAGCGCAATGCGCAGGGCCTTGGAGATCTTCGGCAGGGCGTCCTCGAGACGGTGGATTTCGCGCACGGTCAGATTCAGGTCGCCCACCGTGGGGTTCGCCTTGGTCTGGCGATCGTCCTTCTCGTAGTTGATGCGGTGCGCGACTTCTCCGCAGACCAACGCGAGCTGTCCGACCGGCGGGAGGGAAGAGGCGTATCTCTTCCAGGCCTTTGAAAAGCAGAAGGCGTCCATCTCGCCCGTGCCGTCGTCGAGCGTCAGAATGGCCCACTTCTCGCCCACGGTGCCGTCCGGGCGCGGTTTGGGGGTCATTTCCCGCAAGGCCTTGAGTTCGCAGACGAGGCGGACTTCGAGGCGGCGCAGGGCGCGTTCGTCCTTCATGTTCGGATGGTTCCGCTTCAAAAAGGCGTCCGCGGGCTGTGCGAGCAGAAGCGCGTCCGCCTCTTCGGCGTTGGCGAGGGTGGCAAGACGCACCGTGCTCACCTGCGCGACGAGGCGGCGGCAGCTCTGGAGGGGGTGTCCCGAAACGTAGACGCCCAGCATCTCGCGTTCGTTGTTGAGGTCGTCGACCGGGGAAAAAGGCGGCAGGTCCACGAGCTCGCGATCGTCGCTCGTCTGGGCATCTTCGGCCATCATGGCGAAGAAGTTCGTTTGGGCGCTTTGGGATTCCTTCTGCTTCTGCTGGGCCTTCTTGAGCGCAAAGGGGATGTTGTCGAAGAGCATGCGCCGGTTGGGGTTCAAGGCGGAAAAGGCGCCGACGCGCGTCAGGTTCTCCAGCACGCGCTTGTTGACGGCGTTGGAGCCGGCCAGGCGCGCGCAGAAATCGAGAAGGCCTTTGTAGGGTCCGCCCTTGCGGCGTTCGTCCACGATCGCCTCGGCGGCCAGTTCGCCCACACCCTTGATGCCGCCCAGGCCGTAGAGGATGCCTTTCGCGTCGGCCGTCGGCGTAAAGCGCGCGCCGGAGGCGTTGACGTCGGGCAGCTTGAGTTCCAGCCCGATTTCCTGCGCCTCGGCCACGAAACCGGGAAGCTTGTCGAAGTTGCCGATTTCGGACGAAATCTGCGCGCACATGAACTCGGCGGGATAGTGCGCCTTCAAGTAGCCGGTCTGATAGGCGATCCAGGCGTAGCAGACGGCGTGAGACTTGTTGAAGGCGTACGAGGCGAAAGCTTTCCAGTCCGTCCAGATCTTGTCGATGAGCTTGCGGGCTTCCGCCTCGTCCTTCCACTTGTCGACGCGGAACTTGGGGTTGGCGAGGCAGCCTTTGACGAATTTCTCGTTCAGCTCGGCCATGATGTCCATGAGCTTCTTGCCCATGGCCTTGCGCAACTTGTCCGATTCGCCGCGGGTGAAGCCGGCCAAATGCCGCGAAAGAAGCATCACCTGCTCCTGGTAGACCGTAATGCCGTACGTATCCTTCAGGTACTTCTCCATGAGGGGATGGTCGTAGGTGACCGGCTCAGTCCCCTGCTTGCGGCGCACGAACTGCGGAATGTAGTCCATCGGTCCGGGTCGGTAGAGCGCGTTCATCGCGACGAGGTCCGTCAGGCGTTCGGGCTGGAGCGCCATCAGCCACTTCTTCATGCCGTCCGATTCGAACTGGAAGAGGCCGGTCGTTTCGCCGCGGCCGAAGAGTTCGTACGTCTCGCGGTCGTCTTCGGGAATCTTGTCCGGATCCAGGAATCCGTCCGCGCCGCGCAGGGCTTCGGGGACGCGGAGGTTGTTCGCGCCGAGCAGGTTGACGCACTCCTTTTCGACGGTAAGCGTCTTAAGGCCCAGAAAGTCCATCTTGAGGAGGCCGACGGGCTCCACGAAGTGTCCGTCATACTGCGTCGTCAGGAGCTTTTCGGCCGTCTCGGCGCCCTCCTCCTTCTTTCCGCCGCGGTCGGGCGTGGGCATCACGGGCAGGGTCTCGATGAGCGGATCGCGCGAGATGATGACGCCGCAGGCGTGCACGCCCGGCTGGCGGATGGACCCCTCCAGGCGCCCGGCGCGCTCCATCAGGCGGTGTACGACCGGGTCTTTGGAGGTGAACGCCGCCTCGAGCTCGGGGGAGGCCTTGCGCGCACTGGCGAAGTTGATCTTGGGTGTGTCGGGCACGAGCGCGGCGAGTTTGTTCGTGTCCGCGAGCGGATAGTCCATGACGCGCCCGACGTCCTTGATCGCCGACTTGGCCGCCATCTGTCCGAACGTCACGATGTGCGCCACGTGATCCGCGCCGTATTTGCGCGTCACGTAGTCCAGCACGCGCTCGCGCCCGGCGTCGTCGAAGTCCACGTCGATATCGGGCATGGAAATGCGGTCGGGGTTCAGGAAGCGCTCGAAAAGGAGATCGAACTTGATGGGGTCGACATTCGTGATCCCTAGCGCGTAGGCGACGGCCGAACCCGCCGCGGAACCGCGTCCCGGCCCGACCCAGACGCCGCATTCCTCGCGCGCCGCCCGGATGTAGTCGTGCACGATGAGGAAGTAGCCCGGGAAACCCATCGTGCGGATGGTGTCCAGCTCGAACTGCACGCGGTCGGCGATTTCGGGCGCGAGGGGCTCGCCCCACCGCCGCTTGGCGCCCGCCCACACGAGCGAAGCCAGATATTCCGCCTCGAACTGGATGCGGACGACCTTCTCGTAGCCGCCCAGCTTCTTGACGCGTCCCTCCGGATAGAGCGCCGCCAGCTTTTCCTCGTCGTACTTGGCGCGGATATCCGCCTCGGTCCCGAAAGTCGAGGGAATGTCGAACCGCGGCATGATCGGGTCTGAATCGAGCTCGTACTCCTCGATCCGGTCGGCGACTTCGAGCGTGTTGGCCAGCAGCTCGGGGTTTTCCGCAAAAAGCGCCTTCATGTCCGCCGCCGACTTGAACCACTCCTCGCCGGTGTAGACCATGCGTCCGGAATCGGAAAGCTTGCGTCCGGTCGAAAGCGCGAGGAGGACGTCGTGGGAGTCGTCGTCGTCCTTTTCGAGGAAGTGCACGTCGTTCGTGGCGATGACGCGGATATCCAGCTTCTTCCCGAGCGCGAGCATGCCCTTGACGACTTTTTTCTGGCGTTCGTAGAGGTCGGCAAAGCCGTCGCGTGCGCTCATCGGCACGTCCGGACCCGCCTTCTTGGAGGGGTGCAGCATGACCTCGAGCGAATAATCCGCGCCGAAGAGGTCCTTGTACCAGCGCGCGATGCGTTCGGCTTCGGCGAAATCGTCCGCCGCGAGCGCGTGCGAGACTTCGCCGGCGATGCACGCGGACGAGCAGTGCAGGCCCTCGTGGTATTTCTCGAGCAGCGCGTGGTCGATGCGCGGATGGTGGTAGAAGCCTTCGGTGTGCGCGAGCGAAATGAGTTTGACGAGATTGTGGTAGCCCGTCAGATTGCGGGCGTGCAGGCAGAGGTGGTAGCGACGCTCCGACTTGTCGCGCAGGCGGTGGTCCCCCGTCGAGGTCACGTACGTCTCGCACCCCAGGATGGGCTTGACGTGCACGTCAGCCAGATCGCCGTAGACCTTGCCCTTCTTCGAGCGGCACTCGTCGTAGAAGTTCTTCAGCGCGAAAAGGTTCCCGTGGTCCGTCACCGCGAGCGCCGGCATGCCCAGCGCCCGCGCCTTCCGCACGAGGGGGACGATCTGGCACTGGCCGTCCAGCAGGGAATAGGTCGTGTGCAGATGCAAATGGACAAAATCGCTCTTTTCGCCGGACATGGTCACTCTCTCATCAAAGGGGTTTCGCCGCGGAGGCTTTGCGTTCGGCCGTTCCGGGAATGTGGAGTCGCAGGCGATACTTCGCGACGGTGCGCCGCGCGACAGGATAGCCTTCCGCCTTCAAAAGCGCCGCGAGTCGTTCGTCCGAAAGCGGACTGGTCCTGTCCTCGTCCGCGATCAGCGCGGCCAGCCGCTCCATGACGGCGTCCTTCACGATGGTTTCGCCGTCGCTGCGCACGAGCCCCTGGGTGAAGAAGCGGCGCAATTCCACGGTGCCGCGGGGGGTCGAGACGTACTTGTCGCGGACCGTGCGCGAGACGGTCGTGTGGTGCACGCCGACCTTCGCGGCGATCTCCTGCATGTTGAGCGGGCGCAGGCCCTTGAAGCCTTCCGTGAAAAACCCGGGTTGCGCATCGAATATCGCCTGCGCGATGGCGGTTATCGTCTGCTGCCGTCGCGCCACGGCGTCGATGATCGCCTGCGCCGCGGCAATGCGCGCACGGATATAGTCCTTCGTCTCCTTGTCCGTCTTCGGATCGGCGAGAAGCGCCTGGTATTTGGAGGAGATGTGAATCTCGGGCAAGGAACGCTCGTCTACGCGCGCCACCCATTTCCCGCCCACGTTCACGGCGTGGATTTCCGGGTTGATGTAGGCGATGTCGCGGCCGGCGCGCGTATAGGCGCGTCCGGGGCGCGGGTCGAGCGTGCGCAGGGCGGCGAGCGCGGACGCATATTGCGCGGGGGAGAGATTCAGCTCTTTCCGGACGAGGTCCGCCCGCCCCGCGGCGATGTCCCCCAAATGATGCTCGATCAGCGCCTTGACGACCGCGCAATTGGGCGTGCCCTCGAGCTTGTCGAGCTGCGCGAGCAGGCACTCCTTGAGCGACAGGGCGCCGCACCCCGCCGGGTCCAGCTCCGTAATCTCATGCAGGACGTGCCGGATCTTCCCCTCGCTCTCGC
The DNA here is from genome assembly GCA_002298665.1 of Verrucomicrobia bacterium UBA740. Lineage (GTDB taxonomy): Bacteria > Verrucomicrobiota > Kiritimatiellia > RFP12 > UBA1067 > UBA1067. The sequence goes on from DBKW01000012.1 coordinate 6,030, forward strand.
CCGTCACCATCTCGATATCCGGCAGGGAGCCCGAGAAAAGTCCGTTGTCGTCCAGTTCGCCTATCAGGACTTCGGCGAGCGGAATATCCTCCGGCGCGATGTCCGAAAGGCGCAGCTGGTTCTTGAGATGCTCCTCGAGCGTCTCTTCCTTCGTCTGGGAGTCGAAGAACTTCTGCCTCCGCTCGAGCGCGTCCGCGTCGGCCGTGTAGGTTGTGTCCGGGATGTCGTCGTCTTCCGTATAGTCGCTCGCGAACGACATCTCGCGCTGTTCGGATTCCGCCTCCTTGTGGGAGATGGTTTCGTGTTCGAGCGGTGAGCCGATGTCCTCGATCACCGGATTCGAACTCATCTCGCGGTAGAGTTCCGTCCGCAATTCCGGCAGGCTCAGCGAAAGCAGGTGCAGGCTCTGCCGCAATTGGGGAGCGAGGACCTGCGTCTGGGCCTGCTTGGCCCGCAGTTCGTTCGTCAACGCCATCGCGCCTACTGCTCCTCCGTCACGCGGATGATTTCCTTCACGCTCGTGATCCCCGCGAAAACCTTCGCCCAGCCGTCCTCGCGCAACGTCGTCATGCCCTTCGAAAGCGCCAGATCGCGTATCTCGGAGGCGTTCTTGCGCTGGACGATGGCCTGCTCGATATCCTCGTCCACCTCCAGGACTTCGAAGAGCGCCCGCCGCCCCTTGTAGCCCGTGTGCGAACATTTGTCGCACCCGCACGGCTCGAAAACCGTCTCCTTCGCCGGCGGATACGGGAGCGTGTAGTACTTGCGGTCGAGCGGGACTTCCCGGCGGCAAAACGGGCAGAGCCGGCGGCAGAGACGCTGGCCCATGACCCCCGCCACGGCCGAGGCGATCAGAAACGGTTCCACGCCCATGTCCGTCAGACGCGGAAAAGCGCCCGCGGCGTCGTTCGTGTGGAGGGTCGAGAACACCATGTGGCCCGTCAGCGACGCGTTGATGGCGATTTCGGCCGTCTCGCGGTCGCGTATTTCGCCCACCATGATGATGTCCGGATCCTGGCGCAGAAACGCACGCAGCGCGCGCGCGAACGTCATGCCGATCGACGCCTGCATCTGGACCTGGTTGACGCCCGCCATGTGGTATTCTATCGGGTCTTCCGCCGTCATGATGCGCACGTCCATCGTGTTGACTTCGTGCAAGAACGAATAGAGCGAGGTGGACTTGCCCGAGCCCGTGGGGCCCGTCACGAGGAAGATGCCGTTGGGACGGTGGATGATCTTCTCCACGATCGCGTAGTCGCGCGGATTGAATCCCAAGTCCGCCATTTTCACGAAGTTCCCGCTCTTGGCCAGCAGACGCAGCGAAACCGACTCGCCGTACGCCGCCGGCATCGTGGAGACGCGGATGTCGATGTCCTGTCCGCCGATCCGTATGCCGATGCGACCATCCATCGGCAGGCGCTTTTCGGCGATGTCCAGGTTCGCCATGACCTTGATGCGCGAGATGATGGCGGACTTCAGCCGGTTCAGCTGGGGCGGCACGTCCACCTTGTGCAAAAGCCCGTCGATGCGGTAGCGGATGCGCAATTCCGTTTCCTGCGGTTCAATGTGGATATCCGTCGCACCCTGCCGGTCGGCTTCCGCGATGATCTGGTTGACGAACTTGACGATGGAAGCTTCCTCCCCCATCTCGTTCACGTCTATCGTCGTGAGCGTGCCGGCCTCGTCGTCCACCGTATAGCGCCCGTCGCCAATCATCTTCTCAATGGCGTCCGCGCCGACGCCGTAGTATTTCTTGATGGCCTTGTCGACCGCCTCCTTCGTCGTCAGGACGAAGCGTACCGGCAGACGCGCAATCAGGCGCAAACCGTCCAGCGCCGCCAGGTTGAAGGGATCGCTCGTCGCGACCGTCAGCGTGCGGCCATCCGTCTGCCAGGGCAGAATCCCGTATTGGTAGACGGCACTCGCCGGCAGGCGTCCCAGGGCTTCCGGGCTGGGCGGACGCGTCGCGAGGTCGATCGCCTCGACCCCCAGTTGCTTCGCCAGCGCCGCCAGGAACGCCGGCTCCCGCACGCCGCCGAATTTCACGGCGGCTTCCGCGAGACCCATCCCCGGATTTTGCGCGCGCTGCGCGCAGATGGTCGCAAGCTGTTCCTCCGAATAAAGGCCCGTGCTACGTAAAAGCCCGAGCGCGAATGTAGCCGGCATGTCCATGTGCATATCCCCTTTATAGATGTTCGTCGACCGCGCGCAGGCGCGACCATTCCCGCGGCAATTCCGCGTCGAAGCCCGCCTGCGCGAGGCGGATCGTGTAGAATCCCTCGTACGCCTGCGCGCCATTGAGCCCGCGCACGGAAAACGCGACCTCGGGCGTCCCCTTCTTCACGCGGCCCAGAAAGACGACCGTATTGCCGCGATAGAGATTCTTCAAAACGCGCGGATAGATCTCCGCATCCGTCCCCTGGACTGGAATGACGCGCATGTCGCTCAAAACCGGATCCCGGAAGCGCGCGCTCAGCGTCTCGATCCCCTCGCCCGCCTTCCAGCGGAACCCGTCGTACACGAAACCCTCGCCCCGGTTGCCCTGCGTGAGAATGTCGATCAACTCCCGGTTGGCGCCGCTTTTGACGCCGTACATGTAGACGGAAACAAGTCCGTCGTTCAACGCCGTGAAACGCGAAAGGATCTGCGCCGTTTCGCGCACCCCCGCCGTCGCTTCGCCGTCTGTGACCACAAGCGCGATCAACGGACGCCGCGGGTCGCGCGGCAGGGTCAGCACGCTCGCGATTGTCGCGAAAACGTCCGTCCGCCCGTGCGCGGCCAGATTCGAAAGCCACTTGTCCGCCTGCGCGAAACTCGCCGCGGTGCACGCCTGCCAACGCGAGAAGGCATAGGAATATTTGTCGCGGAACGCCACCAGGTTGAACCGGTCCCCCGTGTTGGTGGCGGAGCGCAAAATCCGCCGCGCAGCCTTTCGGCAACTCCCGAGACGGTCCCCGCCGATGGAACCCGAGGCATCGAGCAAGATGACGAGGTCCTTGGGGATGAGTGCGAGGGAGGCGCGCGGCTCGAGTTTGACGCCGAAATACGTCCATTCGCCCGCTGTGGCCGAAGTGAACGTGGCGTTCACGGCCGACGCGAGTTCACGTGTCTGGCGCACATTGAGGAGATTCCGGACCGCCTGCCGCTCTTCTTGCACGACCGCCGCGTCGACCTGGGGCAGAACCTCCGTGCGCGCGGCCTCCGCCACGGCCTGCGAAGACGCCTCCGCCCCTTCCGCCGCGGGCGTTTCCACCGGGGGCGCGGCAAGCGGCGCGGAAACCGCGGGCAATTCCAGCCGCGGCGCGGCGCTTTCGTTCGTCAACAGCGGCGCCTGCCGCGTGACGGACGGCAAAGCCGCAAGTTTGGGCGTTTCCGTGGGCAAGTGCGCCGGATAAGTCTCGGTGTTTTCCGCAGCCGTCAACTTCGGCGCCGAAAGCGCAACGTTTTCAGCCTCCGGTTCCGCGCCGATTTCCGGCAACGCCGCCGCCGGCGCGGAGGCTTCCTGCTCTTTCCCCAGGTCGGGCGCAAGGGCTGGCGACGCCGCGCCGCCTTGCGTGGCAGGCATGTCGGGTGCGTCTTTGTCCGCCTCGATATCGCCCATTTCCGCTATGTCGACGACTTCGGGGCGCGCAGGCATCTCACGGACGTGCAGCGTGCGTCGCGGATGCGCCATTTGGTTCTTCGCCGCGACGTGCGCCATGACCTGCGGACGCATGGCGAACATGAACCCGACATGCGCAAAAAGCGAAATGACGAGAGCCAGAAGGAAGATGTCTTGCCGTCTTTCGCGCGTCATTCGGACTCCTTCGGCAGCTTGTCCAATATCTCTTGCGCCTCTTTCGCCGCCGCCTTGTCGTCGAACAGGGTCTGCACGACCGTCGCATAGCCGCGCGCCTCGCGAACCGCCCCCGCCGCCGCGCTCGCGCGCGCCAATTCCAGATAGGCCGCCAGACGTCGCGCCGCGTTCTGTCCATTGAGCGCGACCGCCTCGCCCAGCGTCCGCCGGGCCGCCGCATAATCTCCTGCGCGCACCTCCAGTTTCCCGAGGGCCAGCGCCGCCTCGGCGGCGGACTCCGTGCGCGCTTTTTCCGCGAGCGCGGCACGGTAGGTCGTCAGTGCGGACGCCAGATCGCCCTTTTTCTCTTCCGCCGCGCCCTTCAGGGCAAGCGCCATCTGCCGCCAAGCAGGCGTATCCGCGCGCGCCAGGATCGCCGCCGCGCACAGGAGCGCCGCTTCCGTATCGCCGCGCGCGAGGAGAAGTTCGCCGAGCGCCCGCGTTTTCACCGCGCTCATCCGCGCCGTGGCGCCCTCTCGCACGAGTTGCGCGTAGGCCGACGCCGCCGCATCCGTGCGTCCAGCCTCATAGTCGAAATCGGCGCACATCAACCGCGCCTCGCGCGCCTCGTCAAGCGAGAGCCCCTTCTCCAGCGCCTTTTTGAGGAATCCGGTCCCTTCCGCCGCATGCTCCAGGCGAAACGCCGCGATGCCCCGCCAATAGTAGGCCGAAGCCGTGTCCGCGCCCAGTTTGTCCGTCGCGAGCGCCTCGCCCAACCGTTTTTCCGCCGCGGACCATGCCTCCTCGCGGATATCGAGCAAGGCCAGGCGGTAGAGAGCCTGCGCCGCGTCCGCCGTCCCGGGGAAGCTCTTCACGGCTTGCGCATACACGCCGCGCGCTTCCGGCGAGCGTCCCGCCCATTCGTACGCCCAGCCGAGGCGCAGCGCATCCGTCGCCCCACGCGAAAGTCTGGCGGCGGACTGCGCCGCGGCGATGAGTGCGTTCGTCTGGAACGCTGCGCGCGCCGCGTCGAAATCCATCCGGGCCTGCGCGAGTTCGGCCGCCTCCCGGGACCGTCCCGCGGGATACTTCACCAGATACGCCGCGTACAATTCCCGCGCCTGCGCCTTGTCCCCCAGCGCCGCCGCCGAAGCCGCCCGCAGATACGCCGCGTCGTCCGCCTCCAATCCTTCGCACAGCCGGACCGCCTCGGCGTACCGTCCCCGCAGATATTCGCTCCAGGCGGCATACAGCCGGACCTGCCCCGCCTCGGGGACCGCCGGATACAGCTTCAGAAACCGGCGGAAGAGCCGCGCGGCGTCGTCGTACTGCCTGTCGCCGTAGCAAAGCGCACCCGCGGCGTACAAAGCCTGTTGCGCGAGCCCGTCCTTCGTCGCATAGTGGAGCCCCAGATAGGCGCGCACCGCCTCGCGCCGCACCGACGGCGAGGTACTCGTCGCCAAAATCGCCGCGCGCCGGAACACCGCGTAGTCCGCGTAGGGCCCCTTGGGCTCCAGACGCCGGCACCGCTCCAGCAGCTCCGCATCCTTCAACTCCGCGCCCAAATGGTAGAGCGCCGCGGCGCGAATGGCGACCGGCACGGTGTCCGCATCCAGGAGACGCAGTTCGCGCACCTTTTCCCCCGCGTCCGGGATCAGGAGCGCCCGCATGAGACGCGCCCGCGGCGCATAGTCAGAAAGGGGCGAGCGGGCGAGCAGGCGGTCGTAGGCCGCGCGTGCCGCGGCCGCATCGCCCTGTGCGCGGGCGCACTCCCCAAGCCGGTAGTCCAAATCGTCCGCCGAAACGCCCGACGCCCCGACGAGCGCGGCATATTCGCGCTGCGCCTCGGCATATTTGCCGCGGTCGTAGAGCCGATCCGCAAGCGCCATCCGGTCGGCCGGCAACAGCGCGAGCGCGGCGAGGAGGAGCGCGCCGGTCATTCGTCCGCACCCCCTCCGGCGCCCTCCGGCGCGGTCGCGAACGAGAAGTTCCACACATTTGCCGCGCGGCACGCGTCCAGCACCTTTATGAGCGCGTCATACGGCGTCTGGCGGTCAGCTCGGATGATGACCGCCTGGTCCGGATAGAACGCGCTTATGCGCGCCAGGCGCGCCGTCAAATCCTCGATCGTCAGCGCAACGCCGTTCACGCGGACCGTCCCGTCTTTCGTGATGTTGGCGATGATCTCCCCAGGCAGGCGATGCGGTTCGTCCGCCGTCGCCGCCCGCGGCAAGCGCACGGAAATCTCGCTTTCCCACTGCGAATAGACGCTGGCCGTCACGAAGAAGCACAAAAGGAGGAAGATGACGTCCAACATGGACGTCAATGCGAGGACGGGGACCTTCGGACGCGTCTCAACCTTGAATTTCATCCGCCTTGACCTCAAGAATCGCAATGAGTTTCGCCGCACGGCGACGGAAAATGGCATAACCGACCAAGGACGGAATCGCAATCGCCAGACCGAAGATGGTCGTCACGATCGCCTGCGACACGCCTTGCGCGAGCACGACCGGCTTCGCACCCGCCGTCACGTCCGCGGCGATCCCGCCAAACGCCTGGAACATCCCCAGCACCGTCCCCAAAAGACCCACGAGCGGTGCAATCGCCGCGATGTCCGCCAGCCACTCCACCGCAGCGAAAACGCCCCCGGCGATGCGCCCGCCTTCCGCCGCCGGATCCTTCGCCGCCTTTAGCCGCGCCAGCGCGTCCGGCAGGAACACGCCCGGACGCTGGCTATACCAGAGGTAGATCATGACCGCAAACGCCATTACGGAGAAGAAAGCGAGCACCCACATCAGGAATCCGCCATATTGCCAAGCTTGTTCAAATGTGATATTCATAGGCTCTATTATACCAAAAACAGCCCGCCAACTGAACCGTTATTTTCGTTTTGTCGTGTCCACAAAAACACACCCTGTCGTGAAACACCCGGGACAGGGCGTTCCGACGGGTGGAGAGCGAAAGCGGATACGCGAACGGACTCCGGGCCGGTCCAAAAGTCCGTTGCCTTTGAGGCCGCAGACAACCGCCCGCTTCCCGTCCGTCCACGGCACGAACCTGTTCTTCGCCGTGACCCATTCCGCCGACAAGTCTCCAATCCGGCGCGCACCTTCCTCAACAAGGGTAAAGGCTGTCCCGTCCGTCCCGTATGTCCCCTAGGCGGTCCGTTTACCCCCCCCTCTGATTCTGCAACCCTACAGCTCCCTGTCACCCGCCGCAAGAAACGGACCGCACCCGCGGCAAGATGGATATTTTCCCCGCGAAACCCCCTGTCCATACCCCCCGCAGGGGACGGTATCTAACATGCGCATGTGACGGGGTCTAACATGCGCATGT
>DBKW01000012.1:13163-21995 GCA_002298665.1 Verrucomicrobia bacterium UBA740
TTTGGACCTCATGCGGGGACCCCTTTTCGCCCTCCCTCCCATCCGGAGGCGATAAGTGAGGTTTTTTTAGCCTATTCCAGCAAAAACAGCAAGATAACGCAAAAGTTAGCCGCGGTGAATTTCAAACCGCATGAGGGTGGGGTGTTCAGCGCCCGAAAACAGATACTTTGGGTATGCCGAAAAGTGGCTATTTCAACCGTTTTGAGACTGTGAAAATCTAGAGCGCGGGGTCGTCTCGTCCGTCCCGGTCGTCCAGCCCCCCTCTTGCCGTTCTACACCTCTCTTTTGCTTTCCCTACGGGAAGAAAACCAAAACCCCACGGGGTTTTAGGGAAAACGCCACGGGATTTTGTCTCCATCCCCGTGGAGTTTTACTTGTGGGCTGAAAGAAAAGCGATATCGCGGCGAATCTGCTCTTTGAGCGCGTCCAACGATGCGAATGTGCGTTCCGGGCGGATAAAGTCCAGGATTTCGATGCGGTCGTCTCCGAAAGAGCTGGGCATCGTTTCCGTAAAATGGATCTCCAGAACCGGTTCAGGCCACTTTTCAGTCCCCATGGTGGGCGCGACGCCCCAATTGGCGATTCCCCGCGCCCCCGCGTAACGCACGACATAGACCCCGTTCGGCGGCTTCACATAATAGGACGGAATATGGAAATTCAGCGTCGGGAACCCGATTTTGCGTCCGAGCCCCTTCCCCGTGAACAATTCGCCGCGCACAAACCAGGTCGACCCGAGCATGGCATTCGCGTCCGCAATCGCGCCGTGGGAAAGCGCCGCGCGGATACGGGTGGAAGAAACAGCGTCTCCTTTATATTCAGCATAGGGGACAATCTCCGCGGCGATGCCGAAACCGGCGAGCGTCTCCGGCCTGCCCGCGCCTTTCGCGCCAAAATTCCAGTTCGCTCCGCACCGGACGCCTGTCACGCCTCGCGGCAAAAGATAGTCGCGCACGAAGTCCGCCGGCGCGAGCGCGGCGAAGTCGGCCGTGAAATCCAGCACGACGACGTCCGAAACGCCCGACGCACGAAGGGCCGCGAGCCGGTCTTCATGGGACATGAGAAGGCGGGGGGCGCGTTCCGGCGCCAACGTTTCGAGCGGATGCGTGGCGAAAGTCAGCGCGACGTCCGCCCCGGCCAACAGCGCCCGGTGCCCGAGATGCACGCCGTCGAAATAGCCGATGGCGCACGTCATCGCGCCAAAGCCTCCGACAGCGGCTTGACGTAGCCGGCGAAATCGCCCATCGGCGTCTCCAAAAGACGCTCGAAAGGAACCGCGTCCGCGACCGAGAAGCGTCCAACCGCCGTCCGGCGCAGTTTTGTCAGCGTCGCGCCGCACCCGAGAGCCGCCCCGAAGTCGTCCACCAGCGTCCGCACGATCAGTCCTTTCGTCCCGGCGACCGTAAACGCGACGTGCCCGTCTTCCCGCGGCGTTTCCAGCTCGAAGCGGTAGACATGCGCCAAGAACGGCTTGTGCGGACCCGTCGAAACGACCTCGTAGCCCGAACTCCCCTCGCGGCGGACACTGCAAAACGCGTTTTCCGTCTGGAAAATATCGCCGCGGAAGTCGGGCAGGACCGTTTCGAACGCGGGGGACGGCGGGATGGGCTTCTCTTCCACGAGCGTGCCTTGCGCATCCCCCGTATTCGTGCGGCGTCCGAGCTGAAGTTCGCCGCTCCAGGCGCGGTCCGCCCCCATGACGTCCCCCACGAACTTGTTGGCGTCGTTGATGAGAAGGATAAGCAGCCCGGAAGCGGCGGCATCCAACGCCCCGCCGTGCCCGACTTTCACCAGATTGAACTTGCGCTTGACCGTCTTGACGACGGTCGGGAAGGCGATGCCCGCGGGCTTGTCCACAAGCAAGAACCCGTCGAGATTCTCGAGCATGCGCAGTTGGACCAGGTTGGCCATCAGTCTTTGACAGGCGGGAGTTTGTCCAGGATAGCCAGGACTTCATCGCCCTTCTCGAGGGAAAGGTCGAGTTTGAAGCAAAGCCGCGGCGTGAACTTCATGCGCACTTCCCGGTTGATGATCGCCTGGAACTTGCGCGCGTTGTGCTGCAAATGGTGAATCGCCGTCTCCTTGAGTTTGTCGTCCCCGAAGACGGAAACATCCACTGTCGCGTCGCGCAGGTCTTTCCCGCACTTCACGCCCGTCACGGTAATCAAACCCGGCGCCACCGTGTCGCCCTGCATAACCGTATGCATGGACTCGGCGATGACGCGCTTCAACAGAGAATCCAGACGTTGCAACCGATCGACGCCCATGGCGACCCTCCTCAGTTAGAGACTGCGCGGCAGTTCCTCGAGCGCGTAGCACTCGATGATGTCGCCCGTCTGGAAGCCCTCGAAGTTCGCGAAGCACACGCCGCACTCCTGCTGGCCCGTGACTTCCTTGACTTCGTCCTTGAAGTGGCGCAAGGTCTGCACCTTGCCGTCCCAGACCTTCTCGCCCTTGCGCAGGATGCGGTACTTCTCCTTCGCCACGAGGCGCCCGTCCAGCATCTGCGAGCCGGCGATCTTGCCGAGCTTGCCGATGTCGTAGATCGCCTTGATTTCGGCGTGGCCGAGGACGACTTCCTTGAATTCGGCCGGGATGAGGTCCAGCATGCACTGCTTGACGTAGTCCAAAAGCTCGTAGATGATGCGGAAGGACGCAATCCGCACGCCATCGTGGCGCGCCTGGCTCTGCACGCCCGAATCGTTGCTGATGTCGAAGCCGACGATGATCGCCTTGCCGGCCGCGGCCTTCTTGACGTCCGTCAGCGAGACGTTGCCCGTGCCCGTGCCGATGACGTTCAGACCGACCTTTTCGCTCTTGATCTGCCCGAGCGCCTCGACGATCGCCTCCAGCGAGCCCTGGGTGTCGCTCTTCACGATCACGTTCAGCTCGCGCCGCCCCTCGGCCGCCATGCGGCTCATGAGCGCGTCCAGCGTCGTGGCCTTGGAGGACGAAAGCTCCTCCTCCTTGCGTTCGCGCGCGGTCTCTTCCGCCAGGGTGCGCGCCCGCTTTTCGTCCAGCATGACGCGGAACTCCGCACCGGCTTCCGGCACGCCCGAAAGACCCGTGCACTTGACCGGTGTCGACGGCGGCGCTTCCTTGATGCGGCGTCCGCGGTCGTCGATGAGCGCCCGGACCTTGCCGAAGTGCTCGCCGATGAGAATCGCGTCGCCCACCTTCAGGGTGCCGCCTTCCACCAGCAAGGTGGCGCAGGGCCCAAGCCCCTGCTGCAGCTCAGACTCGATGACGTAGCCGTTCGCGCGGCGATTCGGGTTCGCCTGGAGTTCGAGGACTTCCGCCTGCACAAGGATGTTCTCCAGAAGCGAATCCACGCCCTCGCCCGTCACGCCCGAAACCGGGCAGCAGATGATGTCGCCGCCCCAGTCTTCCGGCGTCAGACCGCGTTTCTGGAGCTGCTGTTTGACGCGATCCACGTTCGCCGTGGGCTTGTCGCACTTCGTGATCGCCACGAGAATCTGCACGCCCGCCTGGCGCGCGACCTTGATGCACTCTTCCGTCTGCGGCATGATGCCGTCGTCCGCGGCGATGATGAGAACGGCGATATCCGTAATCCGCGCGCCGCGCGCCCGCATCGCGCTGAACGCGGCGTGTCCGGGCGTATCGAGGAACGTGATCTTCTTGCCCGCGACGTCCACCTGGTAGGCGCTGATCTGCTGCGTGATGCCGCCCGCTTCGCCCTGCGCGACATGCTCCTTGCGGATGTAGTCCATGAGCGTCGTCTTGCCGTGGTCCACGTGCCCGAGGAACGTCACGACCGGCGGACGCGGCTTGAGCGACTCCGGCGGATCTTCCGGAATCAAATCGTCCGCGTCGATCGCCTTCAACACCGGACGCGCCGCGGCGTCCTTGTTGCGCGTATGCTCGATTACGACCTTGTAGCCGTACTTCGCGGCGATCTGCGTGGCGATGTCCGGCTCCACGCGCTGGTTGATGGACGCCAGAATCTTGAGCGCCATCAGATCGGCGATCAGACGGTTGGGCTTCACGTTCAGCTGCGCCGCCAAATCCTTCACGATGACCGCGCCGCGGATGGAAATCTCCTTCGCCTCGGCATTCACCGAAATGCGGCTCGTCGGCGAAGGCGCCGCGCTCGCGGGAGCCGCATGGTTCGCGGCCAGCTTGTCGAACGCCTTCTGCCCTTCGCGGCCTTTCTTGCCCTTCTTCGTTCCGCGCTCGTCGTCTTCATAGTCCACCGGCTTGGGCGGACGCACCTTCGGCTGGGACGCCACGGTAATCTTGACCGCGCCCGGACCCGTCCGCGGGAAGGGTTGCGCCGTCGCGCCCGCCGGCGCCCCCACGCGAATCTGGGGCTTTTTGTTGGGGTTGATGCTGATAGGCGCCAATTTGATCTGCGGCTTCTTGGGGTTGATTGAAATCGGCTTCAAGATCGGCTTGGGCGCGGCCGCGGCGGGTGCCGCCGGTTTCGCCACTGGGGGCGCGACAGGCGCGGCTTTCGGCTGGACGGCCTCCGGCTTCGGCGCCGCGACCGCGGCCTTTTCCTCGACAGGCTTCTCTTCCACGGTTTTCTCTTGGACAGGCGTCGCCTGTGCCGGAACCGGTTCCGGTTTGGATTCCGCCGGCTTCGGCTGCGGAGCGGGCGGGACGACCTTCTTTTCTTCCGGGAGTTTCATGCGATCCGTCGGCCGGGCCGCGTAGGCCGCCTCCGCCGCGTGCAGGTGTTCCGCCAACGCGGCGTTTTCCTCCGCCTGGCCCTGCGTGCGCAGCGCGGCCGCCCGCGCCGCCTTTTCGGTCCGCCGCGCCAGAGCCGCGCTCGGACCCTGCTCAGAAACGGCCTTGCGCACGGCCGCGAGATTGCCCGCGTCTATCGTGCTGATTGCGCTTGAAACATCGATGCCGCACGAAGCCGCCGCCCGCAGGACGTCCGCACTCGTGACGTTCGATTCTTTCGCCAATTCGTATACTCTCATGTATGTCTCTTCCGTTTCTGATGCTCGACCAAAAATTGTCCGGTTCCGCGCGATTATTCGGCCGCGCCTTCTTTCAACATGTCGACGACGATCTTCGCCGCCGCGTAGATGCCCTTGGCGGTGACTTCGTCGATTCCCGTCGCGGCGATGAAGCTCGCCTCGTCGTCTCCCGCGATGCCTTCGACCGTCAAGTAGCCGGCATCGGCCATCTGCGTCGCGAGCGCCGTGGAAACGCTCAGCGTCTCGGCCAGTTCCTGGATCGCGTGCGCCTTCTGGTCCTCGAACGAGGCTGTCGCGAGGGACTTCTTGACGTCCACATGCCACCCCGTCAGGCGCGTCGTCAGACGCACATTCTGCCCGCGCTTGCCGATCGCCAGCGAATACTGGTCCGGTGCCACGACGACATGCACCGTATTGGGCTGCTCTGGATCCACTTCCACGGACTCCAACCGCGCCGGCGCGAGTGCCGCGGTCACATATTGGCGGATATCCGAATTCCAGCGCACAATATCGATCTTCTCGCCGTTAAGCGCGTTCACGATGGTCCGCACCCGGTTTCCGCGCTGTCCCACGCAGGCCCCGACCGGATCCACTTTCTCGTTGGAGGAGCGCACGGCTATCTTCGCGCGGAACCCCGGGTCGCGGCTGCATCCCATGATCTCCACGACGCCATCGGCGATTTCCGCGACTTCCAGACGAAAGAGCGCTTCCAGAAACTTCGGGCTGGCGCGCGAAATCGTCACGCTCGGACCCCGCGCGGCGGAATCCACACGCGTGATGATCGCGCGGACCGTATCCCCGACTTGGTAATGTTCGGTCGGGATGCGCTCCTTATTCGGGAAAACCATCTCCGTCTTGCCCACCGTGACGAACATCTCGCGGTTCGCAATCGCCGAAATCGTGCCCGTGACGATATCCCCGACGCGATCCTTGTATTCCGAGAAGGTGTTCGTGCGTTCCGCGTCGCGGATGCGCTGCATGATCATCTGCCGCGACATCTGCGCGGCGATGCGCCCCAGACGCGAGGCTGGAATCTCAATCTCGAGCGTCGCCCCTTCCGCGACCGGCGTACCGTTGTTCAGGCGCTTCGCGCGCGCCAACGAGATGAATCCCGGCCCCGTCTCCTCGTTCGAGCAAATGACGGTGTCGAATACGTGCAACGAGAGATCTTTGCGGTCGATGGCTACACGCAGATCGTTCGTTACGGCATGATTGCGCCGGGCCGCCTGTGAAAGCGCCCACTCAATCGCCTGCAGGACGATCTCGCGGCTCACGCCGCGTTCAGCTTCTATTTGCTGGACGACTGCCAGCAACGGACTATTCATCGCCATTCTCTGTTGCTCCTTACTACTGTCAAAACAAAACGCAACCTCTCGGACCGACCGTCCCGATCGCCGAAAAGTCCCTATATTTTACCAAATTTTACCCTTCGCGGTCAACTGAACTTATCGGATTTCGGAAAGAATTACGCTTTTTGACTGCTAAACGAACGAAGGGCGCGCACCCTGCGGCGCGCACCCCTCACCCATTTTGAAAGATTCTGTCAGAAGTTCAGCGTCACGCCGACGCCGCCCCAGGCGAAGTCCTTGTACTGGCCGTAATCGGCGCCCGAGGCGACATCCGCCGCGTCGCGCAGATCGCCGTCGATGATCGAGCAGTAGGCGACCTTGGCGAAGAGCCCGAAGTTCTTCGTGATCTGGTAAGTCGCGTCCAAACCGATCTTCATCGTCGCGAGGCAGGAGTTGATCTTGTTCCAGTTCGCATCCGTGCCATAGTGGGGGAAGCACCAGCCGTAGTTGCGGTTGCGCCACACGAAGGTGATGGACGGGGTGAGCGCGAGCGCATCGTTGACCGCGACCGTCTTCTTCAAACCGAACTGCAGGAGGTTGCCGTCCGACTCGTGGTATTCGTGCACCACGTCGATGAACGGAATGACGAACGGGTTCACGAGCGCGAAGCTGTGATTCCAGTCCATCGTGGTATCCGTCTTCGGGATGCGGTGCTGGTGACGGTGGGGGTAGTAGTACCACACGACCGAGGTGCGGTAGTCGAGGCCCCAGGTCTTGTCGTCGTCAAACCAGAACGTCCGGCCCCAGTGCACGTTGAAATCCCACTCGTTGAACGCCTTGCCGTAGGAAGCGCGGCGCTTGTCCGTAAGGTCAGTGTTGGACCAGATGCCGATGCCGAGGTAGCCGAAGTCGATGTCGTTGACGAGCATGTTGACGTTGCCCTCGAGGTAGCCCTGGAGCGTGGGCTCGGAGTTCACGAGCGACCCGTAGAGCTGGTAGCCGGAATAGATGCCGTAGTTGCCGAAGCCCCAAAGGGTCAGCTTGGACGACGCCTCCGTCTGTGCGCCTTGCGCGGCGGTTTCAGCATTCTCGGCTTTTTCGGCGGCGGACGCGACGCAAGCACCCGCGAGACACAACGCAACCATCAGTTTCTTCATGGTTAAGTCCTTGTTCTTGTATATTGATTTATAGATTTTTACTTTTGATTAGATTGCCGCACAAAGATTTCACACTTTCCTCACACGACGCTAACAATTATACCATTTCCCTCTCCCCCCGACAACCCCCCCACACGGACTATCAATCGGCGGCCTCGGCGACGCGCGATGCCCTGCCGGCGAGATTGATTTCCGCTGAAATACGGCCCTTCGACCGCCCAAAGTCTTCCGCGGCACTTCGGGGACGGATCGAAACATCCGCCGCGGAACTCACTCCGGACCGTCCGCCCCTTTCCCCGTCGCCAGCTTGATTTCGATCGGCACGAACAGGTCGGGATTGGAGGCCCGTTCCAGTATCTTGTCCGCATATTCCGCCGAATAGTACCGGTTGGTGTCCGTACGGTCGCGCCGTCCATTATACCGCCGCAGGGCCTCCTTCCAGCCGTCAAAGTACCCTTTCGGACGTTCCGCCGCGGGGCGTGCGGCGGACGAAAACCCCTTGCGCGACAAATACATGAGCGCCGCGCGCACATTCCCCTCGAGCGTGCCGCTGTTGCGCTTGGCGGACCGTGCAAGTCCCACGAGTTCCTTTTCCGCCCCCCAATCGCCGGGGACATTGACCTGCAAAGGATCCATTGCCCACGCGGACAGCGAACGCGCGTCGTTTCCGCCCGTTTCCTCCACCATATGCGCCTTCACAAGCGCCGCGGTGAGATTGGGGATGCGCGCGGCCTGGGCCGGCGTGCCGCCGCACCAGCGGGCCTTGTCGGCATTGAACTCCGCCACCAGACGCGCAATCAGCCGGTCGTGTTGCTGATACCGGTCGTCCTCGAAGCCGCAAAACACCGGCAACCCCGCGCCGCCGGCATGTTCCCGCGGCACCTTCCGCTTCCTGGTCTGCCGCGGAAACCAGCGGGCGATCCACCGCTCGATGGCCTTGATGGTCTTCATGTCCTCTTTCGTCACAAAGCGGCGGTCGATGTACAGCTCCCCGCGGTCGTTGAAGACAAGATCCCCCAGCCCCGCCGTGTCGATCACGTAGCGCGTCCCTTCCGAAGGCGGGATTTCGGCGATCCCCTTGCGGCGCAACTCGGCGGCATGCCGCGCTTCGCGCTGCAAAACGTCATGGTAGACGCGTACACCGGCGAATATGAGCGGAACCGCCTCCGCCACCGCGCGCGGGTCGACTGATACGGGCGTATTGGACCGAATCGGCCCGGGAGACACCACAACGGCCGCCGAAGAACAAGAAACGCACAAGGCGACGCCCAGAAGCGGATACAGAATCCGCCATCGCCGGAGACTATCCGCAATCGTCATAGGAGACCCTCCTTCAAAAAGACCTGTTCCTTGCTCATGTGCCGATTATACACTATTCTGCCCCCACGGTCAATCCCGTGCCCCCCCATCCTGCATTTTCTGCACGGTTAAACCCGCAAA
>DBKW01000069.1 GCA_002298665.1 Verrucomicrobia bacterium UBA740
GTTCCGGCGCAACGGGGTGGGGTAGGGCGAGTAGGACAATTAGGACGAGTAGGACGCGCCCCCTCCACATCCTCTACATTCTCTACACGATCAATAAACTCCAAGGGGCGAAAAAAGGCTCCTTAACGTTCCGCCACGCGCTTCGCCCGCGCCTCCCCCAATCCAACGGTAGGGGCCGCAGTCCCCTGCGGCCCGCCCCCACCCCAATGGTAGGGGCCGCAGTCCCCTGCGGCCCGCCCCCCAACCAGACCGCGAAAAGGCGTAGCGTTAGCGTAGCCTTTTGTTGCTCATCGGAGTTTCTTCTCCATTTTCTACATTCTCTACACGGTTAAATATAATAAGCCCCCACTCTCTGCGTTCTCTGCGTCTCTGCGTGAGTTATTTACCCCCGAGGCGGCGGACGAGTCCCCAGGCGACCGGCACGGCGACGAGGCACACGAATCCCAACGCGAGGAGCGTCCCCACCATAAGCGGACGCGCCGGCAGGACGAATCCGGCCGGGAGCCCCCAATTCGCCATCATCCGCCGCGTCCCGAACGTGCACAGCCACCCCGCCAGCGCCCCGCCGGCGAGCCCCAGCGCCAGCCCCGCGACCGCCACCTTGAGCGCGCCCGCGAACAGAAGCGCCGCGAGCTGTCCGCGCGTCTCGCCCAGCGTCCGGCGGACCGCGAACGCCTGCCGCCGCGCGTCGGCGTCCGCCGCCAGAAGCGAAACGAACCCGAGGGACACGACGAGGACGAAGACGAAGGGAATGTGCGCGAGCGATCCGACGAGGTCGCTGCTGTGGGCGAGCGTCCCGTCGGCGACTTCGTCCCGCGCATGCAACCGCACCGTGTTGCCGCGCACCTCACCTTCCTTTGTGACGAGATTGGCGCCGTTCAAGGCGGACACAATCTCCCGCTCCACGCGCCGCCCCGCCCCGAACACGCCGTATTTCGCCACGAATGCCGGTTCATAATCGAGCCACAGGTGCGTCATCGGCACAAACGCTTGCGGACGCCTGTCCGCCGCGGCGAGCGTATCGAAGCTCACGAAAACGGGTCCGTCGGTGTAGACGGGCATGCGGCCGAGTCCGCGCAAAAGTCCGCGGCTGGTCACCATGTGCCAGTTGAGGTCGACGATTCCGGCGATCTTCAGCGCAAGCCTCTCGCCCTTGCCGCACGCCAGTTCCAGGCTGTCGCCGAGCGCCAAATGCCGCGCCCGCGCCATCATCTCCGTCACGAGGCACGCATTCCCCGCGAAAAGCGCGTTCGTCGCCGCCACACGGTCCCCGGCCGCGAACCGGAACGGCGGCATGTAGTCGCTCGCGAGCAGAAGCGCGTTGCGGTACGCCTTGCCGCGCCCGCCGCCCGAACCCCGCCACGCGAGTTCCTCCAGCGGGAACAGATTGACCTGCAGCGGCTGAAGCTCCGAAATCCGCCGCACCCCCTCCAGCTTGCGCAGCTTCCCAATGTCGAAACTCGACACGCCCGCCGGCAGAATCGACACGATTGCGTCCGGCCACTCCTTGGACGGCACGAACGCCTGCGTCAGGGACGCCCCCCACACTTCGACGGCGACGAAACCCCCGAACCCGAGGGCGTAGGCCAGAACCATCCCCCACGGACGGTGCCGCGGCGGACGCAGCCCGGCCGCTTCCAGCGGTCTGACCGAAAGCGCCGGCCGCAGCGCCGCCAAAGACGCCAGGAGCGTCGCGCCCAGGACGAGCGCCGCGGCGATTCCGAACGCCGAAAGCGGCAGAACCCCGCCTTCCGGGAAAAGCGCCGCGTCCGCGGCCGTGTACGCCCAAAGCGCCGCGCTCGCCCCGAGCGCCCCCACGCCATAGCCGGCCAGCCCCAGCACGCACGCCTCGCCCCAGACCTGCCGGACGATCCTGCCCCGCGTCGCCCCCAAAACGCGCTGGATCGCGTAGTCCCGCCGCTTCGCTTCCACCGAGAGGCACAGCGTCTGGACGAGTAGCCCGAGCGCCGTCAACGCCGCGGCCCAAAGCAGAAGTCCCCGCGCCCGGTCGAAGTTGCGCCCCGCGTCGCTGCGGAACCCCGGCGCGAGTTCCGCGGCGGTTGGCGCCCGGTAGGGCGTCCATTCCTCCCCAATCGCCGCGGCCGTCTCCCGCGCCACGAACGCGTTCGGATACCCCCGCACGGGACGGTCCCAGTCGAGTATTTTCACGAGCCGCAGCCGGTACGCCCCCTTCTGCCCGACAAACGTCAATTCCGTCCCGCGCGGCGGCGGCGCCAACCGCCGCTGCGCGAAAAGCGCCCGGCTGACCACGACCTCCCCGGTCGCCACCCCGGCGGACGCCGTCGCGAATGTGCACCGCACCGGCGGACCCTGCATTACCCGCCCGCCCGGACGGTAATCCAGCGCGCTTCGCCACGTCTGCGCCCCTTCTTCCACGGGGACTTCCCGCAAAAGCCGTGCGGCGACGGCTTCCGCCTGCGCGTCGTTGGAGGCCACAAGTGCCCGCATGAAAACGACCGTCCCCGCGGCGAGGGCAATCCCGAGCACGGCGCACAAACTCCGCGCCTTCATGAATACGTCTCCAGATAGAGCCGCGAAACGCGCGCCGGGTCGCCCCCGGTCGGATGGCTCGCCGCCAGTCTCCCGTCCTTGAGGAAGTTCACGTTCGTGGCGTGCGCCGCGACGACCGGATCGTGCGTCACGACCAGAATCGCGCTTTGACCCCCCGCGTTCAGCGTCCGCAGAAGCCCGCAGAGCCCTTTCGCCGCCTGCGTATCCAGATTCCCCGTCGGCTCGTCCGCCAAAACGATGTCCGGTTCCGGCAAAAGCGCCCGGGCGATGGCCACGCGCTGCCGCTCCCCGCCCGAAAGTTCCGCCGGATGCCGCCCGAGCTTGTCCCCGAGCCCCAGTGTCTCCGTCAGCCACGCCCACCGCGCCGGATCCGCCGCGGCATGGTCCAGTTTGAGCGGGAAAAGGATGTTTTCCGCCACTGTCTTCTCTTCCAGCAGGTTGAAATCCTGGAAAACGAACCCGATGTGCCGCCGCCGGAATCTGGCCGCCGCCGCGTCCGAAAGGCGGGTGACGAGCGTCCCGCCCACCGCGATCTCGCCGGAATCCGCCCCCAGCAGCCCCGCCGCCACATGCAGAAACGTGGACTTCCCCGACCCCGACGGACCCATCAGCGCCTCGAATCCGCCCGCTTCAAGGGTAAGCGAAAAATCGTCCAATACCGTCCGCCCGCCGTATTTCTTCGTGACGGACACCGCCTTCAGTGCTTCCATTGCCGTTCTCCCCGCGTCCAAACGCGTATTTTAGCCTCAAAACCGTGCGCGCACCCCGATTTCGAATGTTCGCGCCTCACCCGCCAGACACTCGTAGAAGTGCCGCGCCGACTCGAAATACGTCTCCCCCAGAAGATTGCGCACCCCGAGCGTCAACGTCCAGTCTTCCGGCCCGCCGAACTTCGCCAGCGGCACCGCCACGCGGATGTCCACCAGATGGGACGGATCAAACCGCAGATTCTCGTCCTGGAATTTGCCGCGCAGCGTCGCGTAGCTCATGGAACGGAACCGGTACCCCGCCCCCAACACGATATCCGCGAGCGGACCTTTCGCGATTCGGTAGGACGTGTTCAGCGAAAAGGCGTGCGCGGGATACCGCGCGAAATCGCGTCCTTTTTGTCCGGGCGGCACGGTGCAATCCTTGTATTGCGTGAAGGCGTAAAGCGCCAGAACCGTCCAGTTTTCCGCAATATCCCCCGTCAGCGAAACTTCCGCCCCGCGCGAACGGCTGCGTCCGTCATACGTGTAGAACCCGGTCGCCGTGTCGGCCGTGGGCACGTTTTCCTGCTCGATACGGTAAGCGGATACCGTCAGCCACAGCCGCTCCGCCGGCGAAACGCGCACGCCCGCCTCGTATTGTTCGGCGATCCAGGGGCTATCCGGCGAAGAACCGTCCGCATTGCGGTACCCGAGCGTCGGCGTGCGCGTCTGGGAATAGTTCCCGAAAAGAACAACCCAGTCGAGGGGCTGGACGGCTACCCCCGCCCGCGGCGAAACGGCGTCCGCCGTCTGGTGCCGGTAGCGCGTCCCCGTCCCGGCGGTGTAGGCCTGCTGTTCGAAGTGGTCGTAGCGCACACCCCCGAGGAGCGTGAGCCCCCGCCACGAGACGGAATCCTGGAAAAGCGTCCCATAGCGCGCCGTGGGCGTGCCGAAACCGCCCCCGGCCTCGCGGTAGTTGAAATCCGCCTGGTTCACGAGGGCGTTCGTCGCGCCCCAGCCCATCTCTTTCGTGTAGATGGACCGCACAAACGTGTTGTAATTGCGGCTGAGACTCGAACTTTCGGAAAATTGCGTTGTCGTATAGCGTCCGTCGCCGGTATTGTGGACCGGGAACCACAGCCCCGTCTCGCAGAAATGGTCGAATTCGTCCCCGCGCGTCGCCGCATACGGTTCCCGCGTCGTCTGCGCCCAGGAAGAAACCAGCATCGCCGCGCCGAATTTCAGCAACCACGCGTCCGTGACCTGCCAATCCACCCACGGATTGACCAGAAACCCCTGATATGTGGAACGATCCCCGCGCCGGCAGGACGATTCGTGCCAGCCGTACCCGCCCGCCGGACGCCCCCGCCAGACCGGCACCCCGATGTAGCTGGGCTGGTCCGTGTACTGGAAGAGCGTCTTCAACCCGAAACGCACCGCCTCGCCCGGCTCGAAAACGAAACTCGGCGCCACCGCGAACGATTCCCGCGGACGCGCCCCCTTCTGGGAACCCTCCTCTATATAGGCGGGCGTATAGCAGTCGGCCGTCGCCAACACGCGCACCGCCCCCTTCCCGTCCAGAAACGTCTGGTTCACGTCCAGTCCGCCGCGTTCGCGGCGCGTATGGCGCCCGACGGAAAGATGGCCCTCCAGATTCGTCTCGTCTTTCGCCGTCGTGGCGCTCTTGAGATAGAGGTTGACCGCCCCGCCCGCCCCCGCGGCGTTCTGGGAAGCCCCTTGCCCGCCCCCGAGCGCACCGAGCGGACCCTTCACGATCTCCACCCGCTCCATCAGAAACGGATCCATGAACAGCCCCGCACCCCGTCCGATCGGCAAAACACCGTCAAACGCCGGCTCCGTCCCGCCAAACCCGCGGATGGAAAACGTCCCCGGCTGGCGGATGAGCAGCGATTTCCCGCCTGTTTCGATCCCCGGCACATAGCGCAGAAGATCGTGCAGGTCGGTCGGATTGTGCTCCTCGATGAAATCTTCCGTCAGCGTGTCCACCACGACCGGCAACTTCTCCGGCGGCGTGTCCGTATACGTCCCCCCGTTCACGGTTTCCGCGCGGTACGTCGAAAGCGCCGTCCCCTCCACCGTAACCGTGCCCAGATACGCCACGCCGTTTGTCGCGGAACTTTCCGCGGCAAATCCACCCATCGCCGCGAAAAACGCCGCGCCCAAAAAGAAAATACGCTCCATATACTCTTTTTAACGCACCCGACACCCCGCGCGTTCAC